>NZ_JAFJMJ010000002.1:2400000-2745735 GCF_017309385.1 Amycolatopsis sp. 195334CR
GCCGATGAGCCTCGCAGTGAATCACGACATCCTGTGTCGTGTATTCCGGTAAAGTTTCCGTCATGCGCGCGGACCGGCTGGTGTCGCTGGTGTTGTTGCTGCGCCAGCACGAACGGCTGTCCGCGGCGGCGCTGGCCCGTGAGCTGGAGGTGTCCACGCGGACCGTGCTGCGCGACATCGAGGCGCTCTCGGCGGCGGGTGTCCCGGTGTACGCCGAACGCGGCAGGCACGGCGGTTTCGCGCTGCTGCCCGGTTTCCAGACCGAACTCACCGGGTTGAACCACGAGGAGGCGCTGGCCCTGCTGGTCGCCGGGTCACGGCGGGGCGCGCAGGCCTTCGGGCTCGGCGGGGCGCTGGCTTCGGCGATGCGCAAGGTGGTCGACGCGCTGCCCGAGAGCTACCGGGCCACTGCGGCCGGGGCGGCGCGGCGGTTGCTCATCGATCCGGAGACCGACCTGCTCGCCCGGCGGCTGGTCGCCGAGGAGGTGCCCGACGCCGTGGTGGCGGAGGTCCGGCGCGCGGTGTTCGCCGGGCACAAGCTGCGCATCCACTACGCGGCATCGGGCCAGGACGCGCAGTGGCGCACGGTCGACCCGATCGGCCTGGTCACCGCGCGCGGCCACGGTTACCTGCTGGCCACGAAGTCCGGCGCGGACCGCACCTACCGGCTGTCCAGGATCCTGGCCGCCGAGGAACTCGCCGAGCCCGCGCAACGACCGGAGCGCGTCGACCTGGACCGGGCGTGGCAGGAGCGCAGCACCCGGTTCCGGACCGGCGGGGACCAGGTCACCGTGCGGGCCAGGCTGCACCCGGCGCGACGCGGGGAGCTGGCGGGCACCGCGCTGACCCTGCACACCGAGGACCCCGACGACGACGGCTGGCTGCCCCTGGAGGCGACCTTCCAGGACGCGCGGCATGCCGAATGGGCGCTGTGGCAGCTCTCCACGAACGCGGAAGTCCTTGCGCCGCAATGGTTGCGGACTTCCCTGCGGGACCGCGCGGCCGAAGTCGTCAACCGCTACGGGATGCCGTCCTGAGCAACGCCAGCGCCTGCTCTGCTCGGACAACGTCGACGCGGTTCCCGCCCGGTGAGCGGGTCAGTCCGTCTTGTCTCCGGAAGAGGTCCGCGCGGATCGTTCGTGTTCGCGTCGGCGTTGGTTGCGTTCCTGGCGTTCCTGCTCGCGGCGGCCGTAGGTCGCGTTGCGGACAGTCTCTTCGTCTTCCAGGCTCGATCCGAGAGCGCCGGCGACGATCCCCACCGAACTGCACAGCCACACCAGGTTCAGGTACGAACCCACCCCGACCGGGTGTCCCAGGGTCTGGGCGAAGTGGTTGCTGTCGATCAGGACGGCCGCGGCGAGCAGGGCGACCACGAACAGGATCGCGTACATGCAGGCCACCCCGATCGCCAGCGTGGTGACCGTGGAGATGTTGTACAGCAGCGCTTTGCGGCGCTCGGCGGCCTCGGAAGGCCGGTCCCAGAGGTGGTTGTACACGGTCAGCCACACCGTCATGATCAGGATGGTGACGATCGTGATCGCGGTCAGCCGCTGCGGGGACAGGGTGTCCGCGAGCTTCCAGAAGGAACTGGTGATGATGCCGTAGGCGGCGGTGCCCGCCGCTGCCGCGGTGGCGCCCGCCAGGTGCGGGACGAGCCGCCACGGCCGGTTGTCCCGGACCATTCCGGCCAGAAGACGCAGCCGGCCGCGCAGCCCGACCAGGGCGACGCGTGCCGGGGACGAGGTGCGCTCTCGGGGCAGGACCTGCGTGGGGGACAGCACCTCGTGCAACCGTGCCGCGGCACCCCGCTCGCTGCCGACCTCGGGCGGCCGCGCCACGAGTTGCCGCACGACGCGCACCAGCAGCGCTCGCACCCGGCGCCGCACCAGGATGGCGCCGAGCGCGGGCAGCGAGATCATCGCGACCCCGTGCTCGACGTCGACGCCGGCGACGATGGGTTTGGTGCCCGAGCGCCGGGGCAGGTCGGTGATCAGGATCAGCAGGTCCCAGCCGCGGCGCCGCCGGTGCTGTGCGGACAGCGTCCGCATGGGGATGTCGCCGTCCTCGTCCAGTGGCAGTTGGTCGACCTCGTGCTCCACCCGCCACCGCGTGTGGCCGCCCACCAGGGAGTCGAAGCTTTCCGGCAGCTCGTCGGCGATCTTCGTGATCACCTGCTCCGGCAGCCCTTCGTCGGTCAGCACGCCCACGGCCACTTCCCGCGGCGTGCCCATGTGGTTCACCTCGCTCATCGGCGCTCGACCAGTACCGGTCCGGTTACCCCTCGGCGAACCGGCCAAACACCGGCCGATCAGGATCGGCGTTCCCGGCCGGTGCCCTGGAAGCGAGTGCCCTCGCTCCCAGGGCGGTCGCGGCCGGGTTCAGGCGCCGTTCTCCGACCACCACTGGCGGCCGGCTTCGGGCAGGGTGTCGATCGGGTCGTAGTACGGGTAGTGCCGCCGCAGGGCTTCGGGGTCGTCGAGTTCGATGCCGGTGCGGTAGTTCTTGGTCCAGTACGAGATGCCCTTCTCGCGGTCGTACTCGGCGAGCTGGTGCACCCACCGCTTGCCCACGTAGGGCACGTCGCAGACGATGCGGGGCGTGGCGTACCCGGGCAGGTAGCCCATGATCGCGTGCTGCAGCTCCTGCGCTTCGGCGACCGAGACGCGCCAGTGCTCGGCGTTCGGGATCATGTCGCACATGTAGAAGTAGTACGGCAGGATGTTCGCCTCGCCCTGGAGCGCGAAGCACAGGTCGAGCAGCTGCGACGGCGTCGCGTTCACGCCCCGCATCAGCACGCCTTGGTTGCGCACGTCGCGCACGCCGACGTCCAGCGCCGTGCGCGCGGCCTCGGCGACCAGCGGGGTGACCGACTGCGCGTGGTTGACGTGGGTGTGGATGGCCAGGTTGACCCCGCGCCGCTGGGCGGTCAGCGCCACCCGCTGCAGGCCTTCGACCACCTTCGGCGCCAGCCAGTGCTGCGGCAGCGCGGCCAGCGCCTTGGTGGCCAGCCGCACGTCCCGCACGGTCTCGATGTCGAGCACCCGCATCAGGAACGACTCCAGCTGGTGCCACGGCACGTTGGCCACGTCACCACCGGAGACCACCACGTCGCGCACCCCGGGGGTGCGCTTGAGGTAGTCGATCATCGCGTCCTGGCGGTCGACCGGCTTGAGCGTGAGCTTGTGCTTGTCGATCAGCTCGGTGGAGTTGCCGACCAGGTCCATCCGGGTGCAGTGGCCGCAGTACTGCGGGCAGGTGGAGAGCAACTCGGCGAGCACCTTGGTCGGGTAGCGGTGGGTCAGCCCCTCGACCACCCACATCTCCGCCTCGTGCAGCGAGTCGCGTTCCGAATGCGGGTGCGAGGGCCAGACCGGGTGGCGGTCGCTGCGCACCGGGAGCATGTAGCGCCGGATCGGGTCGGCGTAGAAGGCCTCGGTGAACTTCGCCGGGTCCACCCCGGCGTGCGGCGCCATGGTGTTGAGCATCTGCGGCGGCAGCAGCATCGACATGGTGGCCATCTCGCGCTGGTCGGCCAGCAGGTCCTCGTAGAACCGGTCCTCGAGCAGGTCGCCCATCAGCAGCCGCAGCTGCTTGACGTTGCGCACGCACTTGACGCGCTGCCACTGCGGGTCGCGCCACTCGGCGTCGGTCACGTCCCGCCAGCCGGGGAAGCGCCGCCAGTCCGGCTCGACCAGCTCCTCGCGGACGTAGACGTAGGGCTGCTCGACAGCGGCTTCGGCGGGGGCGACAGGTTCCTGGGTCGCAGTCACTTGTACTCCTCGTCGTCGGGAACGCGTTAAATAATCCTGTCACATCATCAATCCAACGTAAAATCTTCTGCCGCTGCGTTAGTGCTTGCCTGCGTGTTCACCTGGTCGGAGCACCGGGCAGACTCTCCGGACGTGACGGAAAGCAGCACGACGCTCCTGCTCGGCGGACGGATCCACACGCCGGGCTCACCCGATGCCACCGCGATGGCGGTGACCGGCGGCACCGTGGTCTGGGTGGGCCAGGACGGCCCCGGCACGGCACTGCACCCCGGCGCCGAGGTGGTCCAGCTCGACGGCGCGTTCGTCGCCCCGGCCTTCGTCGACGCGCACGTCCACAGCACGGCCACCGGCCTGCACCTCGACGGCCTCGACCTGAGCGCGGTGCGCGACGCGGGCGAACTGCTCACCGCGGTCCGCGAAGCCGTCCGCCCTGGCGAAGTGCTCATCGCCCACGGCTGGGACGAGTCGAACTGGACCAACCCGCGCCTGCCAAGCCGCGTCGAGCTGGACGAGGCCGCCGGCGGCCGCCCGGTCTACCTCAGCCGCGTCGACGTGCACTCCGCGCTGGTCTCCAGCGCGCTGATCGACCTGGTGCCCGCGGCGAAGGAGGCCGACGGCTGGTCCGACGCCGGGCCGCTGACCCGCGCCGCGCACCACCACGCCCGCCAGGCCATGCGCGACCACATCACCGTCGAGCAGCGCCGCCGGGCGCAGGAGGCGTTCCTGCGCACCGCCGCCGCCCGCGGCATCGTCAGCGTGCACGAGTGCGCGGGCCCGGACATCTCCGGTGAACAGGACCTCGCCGACCTGCTCGCGCTGTCCGCCGAGCCGGGGCTGCCCGAAGTCGTCGGGTACTGGGGCGAGCCGGGGGCGGTCGAGGTGGCCCGCCGGGTCGGGGCGCGCGGGCTGGCCGGTGACCTGTTCGTCGACGGCGCGCTGGGCTCGCGCACCGCCGCCCTGCACGAGCCGTACCACGACGATCCCGGCCGCGGCACGCTCTACCAGGACGCCGAGGGCATCGCCGCGCACCTGGCCGCGGCCACCGAAGCCGGGCTGCAGGCCGGGTTCCACGTGATCGGCGACGCGGCCGCCGCCGAGGTGGTGCGCGGGTTCGAGCTGGCGGAGAAGCAGGTCGGCCAGCGCGCGCTCGCCGCCCGCAGGCACCGGCTCGAACACCTGGAGATGGTCACCGCCGAGCAGGCCCAGGCGCTGGCGGGCTGGGGCGTGGCGGCCTCGGTCCAGCCCCTGTTCGACGCCTACTGGGGCGGCGAGCAGGGCATGTACGCCCGCCGCCTCGGCGAGCGGGCCGCCGCGCTGAACCCGTTCGCGCTGCTCGCCGCGAAGGGCGTGCCGCTGGCCTTCGGCTCGGACTGCCCGGTCACCGCGGTGGACCCGTGGGCGGCGGTCCGCGCGGCCGTGCACCACCGCACCCCCGGCTCCGGGCTCTCCGCACGGGCGGCGTTCAACGCGCACACCCGCGGCGGTCACCGCGCCGCCGGCGTGCAGGACGGAGTCACCGGCACGCTGCAGCCCGGCGCTCCGGCGCACTACGCGATCTGGGCGGCCGACGACCTCGTCGCCCCCTCGGCCGACTCCCGCGTGCAGCGCTGGTCGACCGATCCGCGGTCCGGGGTGCCCTCGCTGCCGCCGCTGGACCCGGCCGCGGAGCTGCCCCGCTGCCTGCGGACCGTCCACGCGGGACAGATCATCTACGACGACTTCACACCCGGTGCCTAGAGTCATGACCGTGACCGCCGCCGAACCGGCGCCAGGACGAACGCGCCGCGCGTGGCGGCCCTGGCTGCTGCGCCTGCTCGGCGCCACCGCGTCCGGGGTGCTGCTCTACCTCAGCTTCGCGCCGCGCCCGCTGTGGTGGCTGGCGCCGCTGGCCTTCACCGGCTGGGCGCTGGTCGCGCGCGAACGGCGGTTCTGGGGCGGCTTCGGGTACGGCTTCGCCTTCGGCCTCGGCTGGTTCCTGCCCCTGTTCCTCTGGCTCAACGACTTCCTCGGCGCCGAGTTCGGCCCGCTGCCGTGGCTGGGCGTCTCGGCGACGCTGGCCGCCTGGATCGGCCTGTGCGGCGGGCTCAACACCTGGGTGGCGCGGCTGCCGGGCGCCCCGGTGTGGATGGCGCTGGTGGTGATCGGGATCGAGCTGCCGCGCTCGGTGTGGCCGCTGGGCGGGTTCGCCTGGGGCCGCGTCGGGTTCACCCAGCCCGAGGGCGCCTACCTGCCGCTGGCCTCGATCGGCGGGGCACCGCTGGTCGGTTTCGCGGTGGTGCTGACCGGGTTCGCGCTCGCCGCGCTCGTGCGGGCGCGGCGGCGTGGCGCGGTGGTGACCGCCGCCGTGGCCGCGGTGCTGCCGCTGGTGGCCGGGCTGGCGGTGTGGCCGTCGATCGGCACCGAGGCGCAGCAGGGCACGGTGCGGGTGGCGATCGTGCAGGGCAACGCGCCCGACGTCGGCCTGGCGCTGCTGGGCAGGCGCGAGGAACTGCGGGAGAACCACCTGCGCCAGAGCGAGCGCCTGCTCGCCGACATCCGGGCGGGCCGCGTGCCCCAGCCGGACCTGGTGGTGTGGCCCGAGACCGCCACCGACGTCCGCGAAGGCCGCCGCGACCCCGACCTCGACCGGCTCGCGCGCGAGTTCGGCGTGCCGATGCTCATCGGCGCCGTCCACCGCGACGCCGGGGGCAACGCGCAGAACTCGATGATCGTCTGGGACCCCGAGACCGGCCCGGGGGAGCGGTACTCCAAGCAGCAGCTGGTGCCCTTCGGCGAGTACGTGCCCGCCCGCGACCTGGCCCGGATCGTCACCCCGTTCGTCGACGACACCGGCGACATGCTGCCCGGCTCCGGAGATCCGGCCGCGCTGCACAGCCGTGGCCTGGTCTTCGGCACCACCATCTGCTACGAGGTGGCCTTCGACTACCCGGCGCGCGACGCCGTGCTCGCCGGGGCGCAGGTGCTGTTCACCCCGACCAACAACGCCTGGTTCGGGCCGGGGGAGATGAGTTACCAGCAGCTGGCGATGTCGCGGTTGCGTGCCGTGGAACACGGTCGGGCGGTCGTGGTTCCGGCCACCAGCGGGGTGAGCGCTATCGTCGCACCCGACGGTGGCGTTACGCACCCGACCAGCCTGTTCACCGCGGCCTCGCTGGTCGAAAGCGTGCCGCTGCGGCAGCAGACTACGCTGTCGGATCAACTCGGCGCGTGGACGGACGTCGGCGTGACCGGGCTGGCGGTGGCAGGGGTGCTGGCCGGCGGCATCGTCCGGATACGAAACCGGCGTTCCGGCGCCGGGGCAAGCGAAAACACGATGGAGGACTAGCGGATGGCGCAGGCGCCGCGGGGGGCACAACCGATCGAGCCGGTGCTGGTGGTGATCCCGACCTACAACGAGCGGGAGAACCTCGGCCCGATCCTGAGCCGGTTGCACGAGGCCTTGCCCGAGGTACACGCGCTGGTCGTCGACGACGGCAGCCCGGACGGCACCGGCCAGCTGGCCGACGAGCTGGCCGGCCAGGACGACCGGGTGCACGTCATGCACCGCACGGAGAAGGCCGGGCTCGGCGCGGCGTACGTGGCGGGTTTCGGCTGGGGCCTGGCGCGTGACTACAACACCATCGTGGAGATGGACGCCGACGGCTCGCACGCCCCGGAGGACCTGCCGCGCGTGCTGGACGCCCTCGCCGACGCGGACCTGGTGCTCGGCTCGCGGTACGTGCCCGGCGGCAGCGTGGTGAACTGGCCGTTCCGCAGGCAGCTGCTGTCGAAGCTGGCCAACGTCTACGCCGGGATCTGCCTGGGCGCGGGCATCAAGGACATCACCGCCGGGTACCGCGCGTACCGCCGCGAGGTGCTGCAGAAGCTGCCGCTGGACGAGATCGCCTCGGCCGGGTACTGCTTCCAGATCGACCTGGCCTGGCGCACCGCCGAGCAGGGCTTCACCGTGACTGAGGTGCCGATCACCTTCACCGAGCGCGAGATCGGCGACTCGAAGATGAGCAGCTCGATCGTGTTCGAGGCGATCCTGCGGGTCGGCGTGTGGGGCGCGAAGCACCGGTGGCAGCAGCTGCGCGGGCTGTTCGGCCGCAAGAGCGCCTGACCGACGCGGTGGATGTGGCTTTCACGGCACCTCGCGCTGGGAAAGCCACATTCACCGCATTGGCCGGTCAGCTGCCGGTCTTGAGGCCTTCGGAGGCGATGACGCGGGCGCTGCCCTCTTCGAGGCGGTAGTACATCCCGGCGATCCCGCAGCTGCCGTCGGCGACCCGCTTGGCGATCGTGGCCGAGCGGTCCAGCAGCAGCTCGACGGTGTGCCGCACGTGCTGCCCGATGGCCGATTCGGCGTCGTGCGCGCCGTCCGGGGCGGCGAGCACGCTGAGCATCACGCGCTCGACCACGTCGCGGACGAAGCCCGAGGGGCGCGAGCCGTCGCGCACGGACTGCTGGGCGGCGGCGACCGCACCGCAGGAGTCGTGGCCCAGCACGGCGATCAGCGGCGCGCCCAGCACCTCGACCCCGTACTCGATGGTGCCGAGCACCTCCGGCCCGAGCACGTGGCCCGCGGTGCGCACCACGAACAGGTCGCCCAGGCCTTGGTCGAAGATGATCTCGGCGGCCAGGCGCGAGTCCGAGCAGCCGAACAGCACCGCGAACGGGTGCTGGGCGGGCGCGAGCGCGGCGCGGCGGTCCGCGTCCTGGTGCGGGTGCTCACGCTCGCCTCCCACGAAGCGGTGGTTGCCGTCGAGCAGCGTGGCCAAAGCTTCATCGGGGGAAAGCGTGTTCTCAGTCATGCGGCAGATTCTCTCCCAGATCGCGCCTCGACCTCAGGTCGAGCGTCGGTGACCTCACCCACACGGGCGCAGCGAAAAGCCCCCGTGGCGGGAGGACACGGGGGCTTTCGTGGTGGGGGCAGCCGGGAGACCGGAGGGCTCGATCAGGCGGAGCGGGTGGTCCGCCTGCCCTTGAGCTCCTCGAGCCGTTCGTTGAGCAGGTCCTCCAGCTCCGGGATGGAACGCCGCTCCAGGAGCATGTCCCAGTGCGTGCGCGGCGGCTTGACCTGCTTCTGCTCGGGCTGGCCGCCGTCGACGATCTCGGATTCGCTGCCGTGCAGGCGGCACTCCCACACCGAGGGGATCTCGGCGTCGTCGGAGAACGGAACCTCGAACTCGTGCCCCTTGGGGCAGGAGTAGCGCACCGCCCGGCGGGGCGCCAGGTCGTGGTTCCGGTCGGTCTCGTAGCTGACGGCTCCCAGCCGGCTTCCTCGGAGTACACGGTCGGCCATGATGGGGTCCTTTCAGTCGGCTCCGGGTGGAGCCTGGGCGATGCTCACCCTATGCAACGACGGAGCGGTCCGCAGGATTCCCGGACTCGCATGTCGTCGCTCACGATGAGGTGGGTCACCCGTCGTCAACGGCTTACCTACAAGGGAGTCGCGCGGCGCGCCGATGTGACGCGCATTCGGCCTTCTTTCTGGGGATATCCCCCGATTGGGCTAGGTCGAGGCCATTCACGTCAACCGTAACTGGCCATGGTCTCCCGACCGGGGGCCCAGTTCCCCGTGCCGGAAGTGGCGGCGGCACAATACTTGGTAACGCACGGTGACCGCGTCGGGAGCTTCGTGTGCCGAGGGTGAATTTTCAACTTTCGGCTGATCGGTATCGGCGACGAAAACGGTGTCACCGGCGCGCAGCACCTCCCCGTCGGCGACCCTGGCGTTGAACCGGCCCGGCAGACCGCACCAGCACAGCACCTCGACCTGCACCGGCTGCAGCTCGTCGGCCAGTTCGAACAACCGCCGCGCGCCGGGGAAGAGCATGCTGCGGAAGTCCGTGGCGATGCCGAAGCAGTACACGTCCAGCTGAACGTCGTCGGCCAGCTCGGCGAGCTGCTCGACCTGTTCGGGGGACAGGAACTGGGCCTCGTCCACGATGAGGTAGTCCACATGCTGTCCCTGTACCCACTGGTCGCGCACCAGCAACCGCAGGTCGGTCCGCTCGCCGACCTCCAGCGCCCGCCGGGTGATGCCGATCCGGCTGGTGATCTGCGGCGCCCCGGACCGGTCGTGGCGCACCAGCAGCAGCCCGCGCCTGCCCTGCCGCGCGTGGTTGTGGTCGATCTGCAGCGCCAGCGTGGACTTGCCGCAGTCCATCGGGCCGTAGCAGAACTTGAGCTTCCCCGCGGCCGGGGTGCTGCGCCGGAAACCGGCCACCGGCACCGACGAGAGCGCGTCGGTCGGGTCGGCCTCGGACACGGGCGTTGATGACACAGTCACAAAATTCGACCCTATCGGTCGCGGTGATCACACGATCGCGGGCTCGCGGTTTCCCGCCGCGGTGATCGCCCGCCGCACCGGGATCAGCGCCACCAGCACGATCCCGACCACGAAGAACGCCACCAGCGCGAGCACCCCGAGCCGGAACGAACCGGTCGCCTGGCCGACCGCGGCGAAGACCAGCGGGCCCAGCCACGACGTGCCCCGCTCGCCGACCTCGTACAGCGCGTAGTACTGGGCCTCCTTGCCCGCCGGGATCATCTGGCTGAACAACGACCGCGACAGCGCGTTCGTCCCGCCGAGCACCAGCCCGATCCCGACCGCGACCAGGTAGAACTGCAGCGCCTGCCCGGCCTGGACGAAGTACGCCCCGGCCAGCACCGCGATCCAGGCGGCCAGGCTGATCATGATCGTCTTCTTGGCCCCGACGCGGCGGGCCAGCAGCCCGTGCGCCATGCCGCCGAAGTAGGCCACGAACTGGATCACCAGGATGGTCACGATCAGCACCTCGGTCGGGTGCTTGAGCTCCTCCTTGCCGTACTGGGCCGAGATGGTCACCACGGTGGAGATGCCGTCGGTGTAGATCAGGTAGCTGCCGAGGAAGGCCAGCGTCAGCGGGAACGCCTTGGCCGAGCGGAAGGTGTCCCGCAGTTCGGCGAAGCCCGCGGTGAGCACCGAGCGGCCGTCGGGCTCGCGGTGCACCGGCGCGGTCTCGCGCAGCCGCAGCACCGGGATCAGGGTGAACGCGGCCCACCACAGCCCGGTGGTCAGGAAGCAGATCCGCACCGCCATCGACTGCTCGACGCCGAGCGCCTCGTGGTTGAGGTAGAACGCCAGCTGCAGCCCCAGCGCCACGCCACCGCCGAGGTAACCGAAGGCCCAGCCCTTGGTCGAGACCGCGTCCCGTTCGTCGGGGGAGGCGATGCCGGGCAGGAACGAGTAGTAGATCGCGATCGAGGCGCCGTAGCCGATGTTGGCCAGGATGAAGAACACGATGCCGATCTGCCAGTTCGTGCCCGCCATGAAGAACAGCAGCGACGAGGACACCGCGCCGAGGAAGGCGAAGCCGGCCAGGAAACGCTTCTTGTACTGGCTGCGGTCGGCGATCGCGCCGGACACCGGCAGCACCACCACCTGGATCACCGTGGCCACCGAGAGCAGGTAGCCCCACAGCGAACCGGCCGGGAAGGTCAGCCCCAGCAGGCTGATGTCGCAGTTGACCAGGGTGGACTCCACGCCGTTGGCGTCCACGCACGGGGCCGGCCCGTTGCGCACCAGGTCGGTCCTGGCGTCGGCGGCGGCCACCGAGCTCATGTAGATCGAGCCGAAGACCGCCATCACCGTGGTGTAGAAGGCCGAGTTCGCCCAGTCGTAGAAGTACCAGCCGCGCTGCTGGCGGCGCCGGTCGCGGACCGGATCGGCCGGCGTGGTGTCCGGGGAGGTGGTGCTCATGGGTTGCGGAGACTCCAGGCGTGCGAAGGGCCGTTGCGCGGGCAGGTTATTGCCTCCCGGGCGTGGGTGCCGCACGGATGCGCGAATGTGTCCGGATCGCGACGGGGTAACCCGTCCGGTGTAGGTGAGGCTGGTGTTCCTGCTGTGACTCTTGTGATTACCCGCTGTCGTTCTTACTGTTCAGGGCATGGGCAGACCGATTCGCCGGATTCGCCGGATGAGCGCACTGGCCGTCGCCGTGCTCGCGCTGCAGCTGGTGCTGAGCACGCCGGCCGCCGCCGACCCGCCGTCGAACTCGTGGGCGAAGCTGCGGATGTGCGAGTCCAGCGGGCGCTACCACATCAACACCGGCAACGGGTACTACGGCGCCTACCAGTTCGACCTGCCCACCTGGCGCAGCGTCGGGGGAGCGGGCCGCCCCGACCAGGCCAGCCCGCTCGAACAGGACTACCGGGCGCTGTACCTGTACCGCATGCGCGGCTGGCAGCCGTGGGAGTGCGCCACCAAGCTCGGCCTCAAGGGCGACGGTGACGCCAAGAGCAAGCGCAAGCCCAGCTACGCCGAATCGGCCTACATGGGTGGCTCCGGCGCGGCCCCGCCCGCACCCGACCCCAACGTCAAACCGCCGTGGCCCGGCGTGGTCTACGCCTACGGGGACTGCGCGCCCCCGCTCAAGACCTTCCAGCTGCGGATGAACGCCTTCGGCTACGGCTTCACCGGCACCGGCTGCTACCTGGACAAGACCAAGCAGGCCGTGCTCGACCTCCAGCGCGCCAACGGCATCAAGGACTCCGGCCTGCTCGGGCCCAAGACCTGGACCGCGGCCTGGGAGGGCAAGGCCCCACGCTGATCCCTAGGGCCTCTAGGTTGAACCTAGGAGCCCTAGGTTAAGCTCGGCGCATGATGATGGCGCGCGCGGGCCTGACCGCGGACCGGGTGACCGCCGAGGCCGCCGACCTCGCCGACGAGACCGGGCTCGACCAGGTGACCATGTCGGCGGTGGCCCGGCGGCTCGGGGTGAAGGACGCCAGCCTCTACGGCCACGTCCGCAACCTCGAAGACCTCCGCGGCCGCATCGCCCTGCTCGCCGCCGACGAGAAGACCACCCGCATCGCCGAGGCCATCGCCGGGCTCGCCGGCCGGGAAGCACTGGTCGCCTACGCCAACACCTGGCGCGACTACGCCCGCGAACACCCCGGCCGCTACCTGGCCACCCAAACCCCCATCCGGATCGACCCCGAACTCGCCGCGAACGCACCAGGACCACGTCGAGCCGTCGACCTGACCTACCGCCTGCTCCGCGCCTACGACCTGCGCGAACCCGACCTGACCGACGCCGTCCGGCTGCTGCGCAGCACGTTCCACGGCTTCGTCGCACTGGAAACCGCGGGCGGCTTCGCCCACACCCGCACCCCGCAGCAGTCGTGGGAACGCGGCCTCGAAGCCCTGCACACGCTCCTGCGGCACTGGCCATCGACCCGAGGAGAGTCATGATCCTGCGCGTGAACGGCGCCACCCTGCACTACGAGGTCCGCGGGCAAGGCCCGCTCCTGCTGCTCATCCCCGGCGGCTCCGGCGGCGCGGCCGCCTTCGACGACGTCGTCGACCACCTCGCCGCCGAGCACCGGGTCGTCACCTACGACCCGCGCGGCATGTCCCGCAGCACCCTCGACGACCCGGACGCCGAGCAGAGCGTCGCCGAACACGCCGACGACGCGGCCCGCCTGCTCGACGCGCTGGCGCCGGGGGAGCGGGCCGGCGTGTTCGGCACCAGCTCGGGCGCGATCGTCGCCCTGCACCTGCTCACCACCCGCCCCGAGCACCTCGACCGCGTCATCGCGCACGAACCACCGGTGGTCGAAGTCCTGCCCGACGCCGCCGAGTACCGCGCCCTGGTCACCCGCGTCCGCGACACCTTCGAAGCCGACGGGCTCATGCCCGCGATGACCGTGTTCGCCGCGGGCCTGCGCAAACCCGGCGACACCACACCCCAGCCCCAGGTCGAACTGCCGCCCGCCCGGGTGGAGCAGACGATGGCGAACCTGCCGTTCTTCGTCGGGCGCATCGTGCCGAGCTTCATGACCTACCGCCCCGACCTCGACCGGCTGCGGACGCTGTCGAGTCAGCTCGTCCTCGCCGGCGGCCAGGACTCACGCGGGGAACTGCCGTACCGACCGGCCGCGCAGCTGGCCGAGACCTTCGGCACCGAACTCGTGCACTTCCCCGGCGGGCACACCGGCCTGACCACCCACCCCACCGAGTTCGCCGAACACCTCCGGCTGTCACTCTCCACCTGCCGAAGCGGAAGGTGACTCCAGGACCTAGGCGGTCTCCCACACACCGCGCTCCACCAGCACCTCGCGCAGCACGTCCGGCCGATCGGTGACCAGCCCCTTCACCCCCAGGTCCAGCAACGCCCGCATCTCCGCCGCGTCGTTGATCGTCCAGCAGTGCACCTCGACCCCGGCATACCCCGCCGCCCGCACGAACGACCGGTCCACCAGCTTCACCCGCCCCTGCCGCACCGGCACCTGCGCCATCGCCCCCCGGCTCAGAAAGCCCAGCCGCAGGAACGGCAGCCACCCGTTCGCCCACAGCACCCCCGCCGACCGCGGCCCCAGCGCGGTCAGCAACCGCGGCCCGGCCAGCCGCCGCACCCTGGCCAGCCGCGCGTCCGAGAACGACGCCGCGGCCACCCGGTCGAACGCGTTCATCCGCTCCAGCACCCGCACGAACGGCCCCACCACCGCGTCGGTCTTCAGGTCCACGTTGAACCGCGTCTCCGGCAGCTCCTCCAGCACGTCCTCCAGTCGCGCGATCCCCTCGCGACCGCCGATCTTCGCCCGCCGCACCTGCGCCCACGGCAGCGAACCCACCAGCCCCGACGAGTCCGTCGTCCGGTCCAGCGTCGCGTCGTGCTGCGCCACCGCCACCCCGTCCGAGGTCGCGTGCACATCGGTCTCCACGTACCGGTACCCCTCGTCCACCGCCCGGCGGAACGCCGACAGCGAGTTCTCCATGTCCGCCAGCTCGTCCAGGTGCCACCCGCGGTGGGCGAGGGCACGGGGGAGCGGGTCGGCGAGGTACGGGTGACTGGTCTTCACCAGCACAGTCTGCCTCCCCGGCGTGGCCTCGGCGTGAGCGGAGCATGGCCAGCTAGGGTCATGCCCGTGAGCGAGGTGGCCGAGAAACCCAGCGTGTCCCGCGAAGAACTGCGGCAGATGCGCCGACCGGGCGCGGCCACGCACTGCGGCTGGTGTGGCCGACGTCTCGAAGAAGGCGAGTCCCGCGGCCGCCGCCGCCGCTACTGCGGCCAGTCCTGCCGCCAGCGCGCCTACGAACGACGCACCGCCCTGCAACGCAGCGGCCTGCCCGACGACGCCGTGGTCCTCTCCGACACCGAGATCGCCGACCTCCAGGACCGCCTCTTCCAACTCCGCTGCGCCGCCGAAGACGTCGTCACCGCGGCCGACGACGGCGCCTCCGCCGCCGAACTCCGCGAACTGGCCTACGAGATCGCCCGCAGCGCGAAAGACCTCGAACAACTCCGCTGACCCCGCTCCGGTCCAAGACGCAGCCAAGATTCCGTGCACACCCCGGCCCCGACGATGGCCACCAGGCGCGAGGAACCTCACGCCCACCATCGAACGAGGGAGCACCGGTGAAAACCATCCCGCGAGGCAGAACGCTCATCGCCACCACCGCCGCCGTCGCCGCCCTGGCCACCGTCAACGCCACACCCGCACTCGCCGCCAACTCCAGCGTCATCGGCATGGTCGGCGTCAGCGGCCAGCACCTCGGCTACGGCGTCTGGAACTCGGTCGGCGGCGCCAACGGCAACGGCACCATCGAGGTCTACGACCAGTTCTGCGACGGCAACAACGGCATCATCGCCGCCCTCTACGACTCCACGAACACGCAGGTGAACCTGGTCAGCGTCCGGTTCACCAACTGCGCCCAGGTCGAAGCCCACAACCTGAACAGCGTGAAGGCCCCACCGGCAGGCCCCAGCCGAGGCGAGCAGATCACCTTCCGGGTCTGCAAACTGCTGCCCGACGGCACCTGGAAGGACTGCAAGAGCCAGTCCAGGACCAACAGCTAGAAACTTTCCCCGAAAAACTTCGCGGAACGATGTCGAAAACGGCGAACCGGCACCTACGTCCCTGACGAAGGCACCCACCCCGGGTGCCCGGACCAGGGGAGAACCCGTGCTCACCGAGATCAACTACCTCGCCGTGCTCGTCTCGACCATCGCCGCCTTCATCGCCAGCTCCGCCTACTACAGCATCGTCGGCACCCAGAGCGGCGAACCCGTCAAGCCCTGGCAGATCCCCGTCGAACTCCTCCGCAGCGCCACCGTCGCCCTCGTCATCGCCGGCCTGATCACCCGCCTCGACCTGGGCTTCGGTGGCGCACTCGGGCTCGCCCTCGTGCTCTGGCTCGGCTTCCCCGCCGTCCTGCTGTCCGGCTCCATGCTCTGGGACAAGGTCTCCTGGCGCATCGCCGTCAGCCACGCCGGCGACTGGCTGCTCAAGCTCCTCCTGTTCGCCATCATCCTCAGCCTGTGGCAGTGAGCCCCAGCAACTCCCCGAACGCAGCGGACCCGGCCGGGGTCACCCGCACCGCCCGGCCGGACCCGATGCGCTTGACCCACCCCCGCTCCAGCGACACCCGGCACACGAACGCCCCCGCCGACCCCGCCAGGTGCGACCGCCGCTCCGTCCAGTCCAAGCACGCCTTCGCCAGCGGCCGCCGCGAACCCCGCCACACCGCCAGATCCGCCCCCAGCTCCCGCTCGAACCACCCCAGCCCGGCCTCGGTCACCGCGAACCCGTCCACCTGGTTCAACAACCCACGACCGGTCATCGCGTCACTGATCGCCACCCCCAGCCGCCCGGCCAGGTGGTCGTAACACGTCCGCCCCCGCGCCAGCGCCGCCGACGCGCTCACCGCCCGCAACGACTGCTTCCCCGACTTCGGCGGCCCCAGGAACCCCACCAGGTCCTCGATCAACCTCGCCGCCTCCGGCCCGGCCAGCTGCACGTACCGGTGCCGCCCCTGCTTCCGCTGCACCAGCAACCCGCCCTCGATCAGCCGGTGCAGGTGCTCACTCGCCGTCGACGGCGCCACCCCCGCGTGCGCGGCCAGCTCACCCGCCGTCCACGCCCGCCCGTCGAGCAACGCCAGGCAGAACGCTGCCCGCGTGCGATCGGCGAGCAACCCCGCCAACCCGGCGAGCTCGGCACTGGACGCGGTCATGCCCCCATCCTGCCCCCACGACACTTCGGCCGCCGCCGAAACGATCCCGCCCTACCGTGCACCAGGTGAAGATCACCGAGGCACTCACCACCCTGCCGATGCCACCCAACCACCACACCGGGCCACTCGGCTGGCTCCGCGACCACGTCGCCCGCTTCTCCGACGGGGACGACCACCGCCGGCGCCGCGCCCTCATCACCACCCTGCTCGACGGCATCGACCCCACCCGGCTCGACCCCGCCGCACCGATCGCCTCACTCGCCCAGGCACTGGGCATCCCCGCCGACCCGGACGACGTCGCCGAAGTCGCCCGCGTCTACCACCCGCACCTCACCCCGGACACCCCCGCCGAGCACGCGCTGACCCGCCTCGTCGACGCCTGCGGCGGCACCTGGGACGAAACCACCGCCGCCCGCATCTGCGTCCTCGTCCAAGCCCACGCCGGCCTCGCCGGACCCGTCCGCGTCACCCGGCGCCAAGCCCCCGACGGCAGCATCGTGGAACTCAACCTCCTCGAAGCCGGTCTCCGCTTCGGCACCGGTCCGCACGAATGCCCCGGCCAGGCCCACGCCGCCGCACTGGAAGGAACCCGATGACCGACTTCGCCGCCCTCCACCAGGCCGACACCCCGCTGCTGCTCCCGAACGCCTGGGACTTCGCCTCCGCCGCCGCCCTGCACGCCGCCGGATTCCCCGCCATCGGCACCAGCAGCCTCGGCGTCGCCGCCACCCACGGCCTGCCCGACGGACACGGCCGCACCCGCGCCGAAACCCTCGCACTGGCCCGCTCGCTCAGCCGCCTGCCCTGCCCGGTCACCGTCGACATCGAAGCCGGCTTCAGCGACGACCCGGGGGAGGTGGCCGACCTCGCCGCCGAACTGCACCACCTCGGCATCGCCGGGATCAACCTGGAGGACAGCCGCCCCGGCCAGGACCGGCTCGCCGACCCCAGCGACCACGCCGAACTCGTCGAAGCCGTCAAAACCCGCGCACCAGGCCTGTTCGTCAACGCCCGTACCGACACTCACTGGCTCAACGACAACCCACCACCGCTGACCGAAGTCCTCGACCGCGCACGCCAGTACGTCGGCGCGGGCGCCGACTGCGTGTTCGTCCCCGGCCTCACCGACCCCACGGACATCGCCGCACTGGCGGGCGGCATCCCCGTCCCGATCAACATTCTCTACAGCCCGGGCCTCGACCTCACCGAACTCGGCGTCGGACGGGTCAGCCTCGGCTCACTGCTCTTCCGCGCCGCCCTGCACGCGGCCACCGGCCTCGCCCGAACCATTCGCGCGGGGG
Organism: Amycolatopsis sp. 195334CR; assembly: GCF_017309385.1. NCBI lineage: Bacteria > Bacillati > Actinomycetota > Actinomycetes > Pseudonocardiales > Pseudonocardiaceae > Amycolatopsis > Amycolatopsis sp. 195334CR. The sequence goes on from NZ_JAFJMJ010000002.1 coordinate 2,418,057, forward strand.
AGCCGATCCCCGAAGGCATCCCCGGCTATCGCGACATCGAACGGCTCATCCCGCTCACTCCGTGAAGCTCGAGTTCAACGCCTGATAAGTCCGATTGCTCGCCACCGCGGCCCGCTGCTCCCGCCCGGTCGCCTCGATGTAGTTCTGACTGGTCGCCAGGCTCGCGTGCCCCAGCAGCGCCATGATCTCCGACGCCGTGGCACCGTCCTCGGCCAGCCGCGTGGCGAAGGTGTGCCGCAGCGCGTGCAGGTTCGCGCCCGTGGGCACCCGATCCTGCAACCCCGCGGCGCGATAACAGGACTTCACCAGGTAGTCGAGCGCGCCACGCCCGATCGGCTCACCCGCGCGATCCCGCAGCAGCGGCGCCGACCGCCCGAAGCGCTGGTGCGGGAACTTCCGGCGGCACGAGGCGAGGTAGTCCTCGATGATCTTCTCCATCACCGGCTGCACCGGGATCGACCGGTCCCGGCTGCCCTTGCCCTGGACGTGCAACCGCTTCTCACCCGACCGCCCGATCAGCGACTCCACGCTCAACGAGCGCATCTCGGCCGCCCGCAACCCCGCCACCAGCCCGAGCGCGATCACCAGCACGTCCCGCTCCGGCCACGGATCACGGGTCTGCCGGGCGCCCTCGGTGGCCGCGGCGAGCAGCTTCTCCGGCGTGTCCTCACCCCGCAGGGGCTTGGGCACCAGGGGAGGGGTCTTCGGCCGCGCGACCGCGCCCATCGGATTGCCCGGCAGCAGGCCGTCGGACACGCAGAAGGTGAGGAACTGGTTCCAGGTCGACCAGGCACGCAACACGGAACTCTTGGCATGCCCGTCCGCGAACGCGCCGAACGCCGTCCGCAAGGAGGTCGTGGTCAGGTCCTCGACCCGCAACTCGCCGGCCTCCCGCCCGACGGCCTCGGCCAGCAGCGAGGTCAGGCCCGCCAGATCCCGCCGGTAGGCCGCGGTCGTGTGCGGAGAGTCCTTGCGCGGGCGCCGGGCCGCGAAGAACGCCTGCTGCGCGTCGAGAACTCTCATGTGGATCTTGTACCGCACCACACCGACAGTTTCGCGCCCGGACAAGGAAGCTCCCAGATTTCTCCAAGCCGCGGTGAACAGGCTGATCCCTCGCCCGACCGTCGCTCAAGGAGGAGACGATGCGAAGACAGTTGACCGCACTGGTGGTGCTCGGCTCGGCCGTCGGCCTGCTCACCGTGGTCCCGGCCCTGCCCGCCGCGGCGGCCGCCGAACCGGCCCGGATCATCGTGGCCGACCAGGGCACCAGCCCCGGACGGGTCAAGGGCCAGCGGGTCTCGGTCCTGGAGCAGAACGCCGACTGGAACTCCCCGGTGGCCGAGGTGTGGAAGTGGGAGGTGCCGGAACGGACCCGCTGGCGGGGCATCACCGACGCCAAGGTCCGCACCGAGCGCGACGGACGGCGGGTCGTGCTGGTGTCCTCCGGCGGCGGCAACGTCGCGAAGATCGACTGGGACTCGCGCAAGCCGATCTGGCAGGCGCAGGTGCCCGCCGGCGACAACACCCACTCGATCGAGCTGCTGCCCGACGGCCAGATCGTCACCGCCGGAAGCGGCGGCTACCTCCGCTTCTTTCCGGCCGGGGCCACCAAGTACACCCGCACCTACAGTCTGCCGGGCGCCCACGGCGTCCTCTACAACGACAACCGTTTGTGGGCACTGGGGTACGGCGAACTGCGGCAGTACGACATCCGCAAGAACCGACTGGTCGAGGCCGATCCGACGATACGCCGGATCGGAAATGGGCACGATCTCGCGCTGATCCACGGAACGCCGAAGCACGAAATGTGGCTGACCAACACGAACAACGTCTACCGGTACGACAAGTACTCCGGAAAACGACCGCAGCGGGTGACCGGTCCGCACGGGGGAGCGAAGGTGAAGTCGATCGGAAACCAGCCCGACGGCACAATTCTCCTTACGCGGCAACCAAAATCTCCGACAGGGGAGTGCCCGCACAGCTACCAGGCGCCCAAAGTGGACCTGTACGACGCGACCGGGGGAGAGCACCGGACGAAGGCCAGGAAGGGAAGCTGTTTCTACAAGGCCCGGCCGGTCGTCTGGACGTACTACTGACAGTTTTCCGGGCAGGCGAAACTCGGTGGCGAGTTCGCCTGCCCGGTTATCCGGCTACCATTTCATGCATAATCGCCATTATGCATGAAATGGCGATCTGAGCGGATGGGTGGCTCTCGAAGCTTCGGTGGGAACGTTGGACAGGCGTGGGCCTCTCTTGGGGGATGGTGCCGCTCTTGATCAACTCGGGCCACTCCGGGCGCGTCCCTCGTGTCGTTCCGCGGTCGTTCTTGGGTGCATCCGCCGCCAACTCAGCCGCCGGGTTGGCTGACTGGTCGGCTGCCGAGCGCCGAAGCCCGGCGACCCGCGGCGTCCGGCTGGCTCGACGACGCACCAGGAAACCTCGACATCGCGCCCTCCCGGCACCCGATCCATCACCCTCGTTTCGTCACCGTGACGTTTTGAGGTGGTGTGGCTGGACCTTCTCCGACGGGGGCCAGGACCCGCCCTTCGCGCCTGGCGGCACCCCTGGAGCGGCAGGCGCGTTCCCGTCTCGTCCGCGAGAGCAGTCCTCAGCCGCGGCGGCTGCCCGCGCGTGTGGCGCGCGCACCGTTCAACCTCCACTGCAGAGCTTCCCGAAGACCCCTCTCCAGGTGGCATCCGCCGGGTTATCGTTACGCCGATAAGCGACATTATGTTAAGTAAGGTGTCTCCGAGCCTGGTACCGCGCCTTCTTCTGCCGGTTCCCGCACGTGTTCATGTCGCACCACTTCCGCGTCCGGCTCTGGCTGGTGTCGAAGAACGCCGCCCGGCAGGTCGGTGAAGCGCACAGGGCCAGCTTCCCGTCCCGTTCACCGGCGATGATGCTGATCGCGTCCTCGGCGATCACGCTCAGCGCGTCTTCCACCGAGGACGTCGAGCTGAGCTGCCATCGACGCTTGCCCTCGGACGTCAGGACGGCCGCGGCCCGGCCTTGCACGCTGCGGTCGTTGATAACTCGAACCGCCGCGGCCGGAAGCGCCTCCTGGGTCGCGGCAGCCGTCGCGGCGGCGTGGATCGACTCCCTCAGTTCCCGGGCGAGTTCGAGTTGCTCGGTCGTACAGGACTCCACCGCGAGACCGCTCACCTCCAGCCAGTCGACGAGCCGCTGCGGCGTGGGAATGCGCTCGACGGCATCACCACAGCGTTCCGTCCGCGTCGCCGTGAAGCTGGTCGCCAGCTCGGTACCGAGGCGAAAGTCGGGAAATCCACCACGCATGGAACCACCTTAGCCGGTTGCGACCGTTGCGCACGCCGTGTTAGAACCGTCTTAGCCGGTTCCACGCTGCTCAGGAGGCCTCATGCCCCAGGACGTTCAGGTGTTCGAAGCCCACGCCACCGACGTTGACCTCGACGATCTGCGGGCGCGACTGGCCGCGGCACGGCTACCGGAGGCCGAGACGGTCCATCGCGCGGCACCCGACCCTCGCCGCTGGGATCAGGGTGTTCCGCTCGCGGACCTCGTCGAGCTGGTGGACTACTGGCGCACCGACTACGACTGGCGAGCGTTCGAGAAGCGCCTCGACCAGGTCGGCCAGTTCCGCACCACCATCGACGGTCTGGGCATTCACTTCCTGCACCGCCGGTCCGCGCGCCCGGACGCTACTCCCCTGCTCCTGACGCACGGCTGGCCCGGCAGCGTCGCCGAGTTCGTCGACGTGGTGGACGAGCTGGCGGATCCGGAGAACATGGACGCGCCGGCGTTCCACGTCGTGGTGCCTTCACTCCCCGGCTTCGGCTACAGCGACAAGCCCGCCACCACGGGCTGGGGCACGGAGAAGATCGCGGCCGCTTGGGTGGAGCTGATGGGCAGGCTCGGTTACCGCGAGTTCCTCGCGCACGGTGGCGATTGGGGCGGCAACATCACCACGGTGCTCGCCGGGCGGTTCCCGGAGCACGTGCTCGGCATCCACACGACGTTCGCGGAGGGTCTGCCCGGGGCGACCACGGAGGGGCTGACGGCGGTCGAGCGCGCGTGGGCCGAGGAGACCCACCACTTCTGGCGCCATCGTGCGGCGTACGCGAAGCAGCAGGCGACGCGGCCGCAGACGATCGGTTACTCGCTGGTCGATTCCCCGATCGGGCTGCTCGCGTGGATCCTGGACAAGTTCGCCGAGTGGTCGGACACCGAGGACAGTCCGTTCGAGACGATTTCCCGGGACCGCGTTCTCGACGACGTCACGCTGTACTGGCTGACGCGTTCCGGTGCGTCGGCGGCCCGGATCTACTACGAGAGCCACAATTCGCTGGATCCCGAGCTCCGCGTCGACGTTCCGGCGGCGATCACCATGTATCCCCGTGACATCGAGAAGTATCCGCGTGCCTGGTCGCAGGAGCGGTATCGGCAGATCGTGCGCTGGCGGTCGCCGGAGCGGGGCGGGCATTTCCCGTCGCTGGAGGTGCCCGGGTTCTTTGTGGAGGATCTACGGGAGGGGCTCGCGGCGGTGCTGGCCGCGCGTCGGTGAATCCTGTTGCCCGGCAAGGTCGTTTCGCGTTTGACTGCGGTGTGCTGAACGTGGATCCGGCGAATGCCGAGCAGTTGACCGCATGGGATGGGGAGCAAGGGGCCTTCTGGGTCAAGTGGGCTGATCGGTTCGACGCGGGGGTCGAGGCCTATCGTGAGCGGTTTCTCGCCGCCGCGGCGATCGAGTCGACCTCCGCTGTGCTCGATGTGGGGTGCGGGACGGGGCAGATGACGCGGGAGGCCGCGAAGGCGGGTGGCCGGGCGCTGGGGGTGGACCTCTCCTCCCCCATGATCGAGCTGGCGCGGGATCGGGCCCGTGCGGTGCCCAATGCCGAGTTCCTGCAGGCGGACGCCCAGATCCACCCGTTTCCGGAGGCGTCTTTCGATCGGGTGATCAGTCGTCACGGGGCGATGTTCTTCGGTGACGCCGAGGCCGCGTTCGCGAATCTGGCGCGGGCGTTGCGTCCCGGCGGCCGGATGGTGTTGCTGAGTTGGCAGCCCGGCGACCGCAACGAGTGGGCGAGCACGTTCCGGCGGATCTTCACCGCGAACGCCGAAGTGCCCGCTACTCCCCCGGCTCCGGGAACGCTGGCCGATCCGGCGGCGACCCGTGGCCTGCTGGAGTCGGCGGGGTTCACCGATGTCCGGGTCAGCGCGGTCGCCGAGCCGATGTTCTTCGGGCGTGACGTCGAGGACGCGGCGGAGTTCATCGAGGCGCAGTTCGGCTGGATGGCGCGTGATTTGTCCGAAGAGGACGGTGCTCGGGTGCCCGGTGTGCTCCGGGCGGACATGGCCGGGCACCTGAGCGAGGGCGGTGTCCGCTACCCGTCGGCGGCCTGGTTGGTGGAGGCGAGCAGGTAGGCCTGCGGGTCGGTCTCCTCCCCTTCCGGCGCGCGGACCAGCTGGGCCTTCACGGTGAACCCGGCTTCTTCCAGCTGGGTGGTGACGCGCTCGGGCTGGAGGCGGCGGAAGTCGAGCGAGAGGGTGTGGCCGAAGCCCTCGTCGAAGTGGCGGACGTAGTCGCCTGCCTGGAAGGCGAGCAGCAGGTGGCCGCCGGGGGCGAGGACGCGGTGGAACTCGGTGAACACGGCGGGCAGGTCCTCGGGTCCGATGTGGATGATCGAGTACCAGGCGACCAGTCCGCCGAGGGAGGCGTCGGGCTGGTCGAGGGCGAGCATGGAGCCTTCGTCGAAGCGCAGGCCGGGATAGCTTTCGCGGGCGAGCTGGACCATCGAGGTGGACAGGTCGACGCCGGAGACCTTGAGGCCGAGGGAGTCGAGGTACCAGGTGACCCAGCCGGGGCCGCTGCCGACGTCGAGGACCGGACCGCCGTCGCGGGTGTGTTCGGCGAACGCGGTGAGCATGGCGCGGCCGAGGTGCTGGTGGTCGTGCACGCCGTCGAAGTGGGCGGCGTAGTCGAGGGCCATGGCGTTGTAGCCGTGGCGGGTGTCGGTCAGGTAGGCCGGTTCGGTCATGGCGCCGGAGGTTAGCGGAGGGCACCGACAACGACGGTGCCGCCGATGTCGTCGTTGTGGGCGATGCGGGGGTCGAGTCCGCCGGCGGTGAAGGCGGCGGCGGTGACGGGTGCCTGTGCTTCGCCGGTTTCGATGAGGAGGTGGCCGCCGGGGGCGAGCCAGTCCGCGGCGGCGGCGGTGACGCGGCGGTGGACGTCGACTCCGTCGTCGCCGCCGTCGAGTGCGACGCGGGGTTCGTGGTCGCGGGCTTCGGGCGGCATCATCGCGATCGCGTCGGTGGGCACGTAGGGCGCGTTGACCACGAGGAGGTCGACGCGGCCGCGCAGGTGTGCGGGCAGCGGGGTGAACAGGTCGCCTTCGAAGACCGCTCCCCCGGCGGGTTCGACGTTGCGGCGGGCGCAGCGCACGGCGGCGGGGTCGATGTCGGCGGCGTAGAGCTCGGTCTCCCGCAGCGCGGCGGCCAGTGCGACGCCGACGGCGCCGGAGCCGCAGCACAGGTCGAGCACGACGCGTCCGCCGAGGGCGGTGGCCTGGTCGACGAGGAATTCGGTGCGGCGGCGGGGCACGAAGACGCCGGGGTCGACGGTGATGCGGTGGCCGTGGAACTCGGCCCAGCCGAGCAGGTGTTCCAGTGGCAGGCCGGCGATCCGGCGGTGGACGAGGTCGTCGAGTTCGGCCGGGGTGCGGGCGGCTTCGGTGAGCAGGCGGGCTTCGTCCTCGGCGAAGACGCAGCCCGCCTGGCGGAGTCGGGTGATCACGGTGTCCACGATTCGGCGACGCTACACGGGGTGGTTCGCGCGGAGGTTGGCCGCGGCGAGTTCGACGGTCCGGTTGACGCGCTGCCGTCGGGTTTCGGGGCGTTTGGCGGTGAGGATCCAGGCGAGGATGCGGCGCTGGGAGGAGGGTGGGAAGGCCTGGTAGTGGGCGAACGCGGTGGGGTCGCGGTCGAAGCGGCCGGCCAGGTCGGCGGGGATCACGCGGTTGTCGGCGTCGGTGAGCAGGGTCCAGGTGCCGGTGCGGCGGGCGTGGTCGATCAGGGCCTGGCCGCGGTGGGTCATCCTGCCCTGGGCGATGAGGCGTTCGGCGCGTTCGCGGTTGACGCGGCTCCAGGTGCTGCGGGGGTTGCGCGGGCTGAACCGCTGGTAGCGGCTGTGGTCGTCGCGCCGGACGGATTTGCTGTCGATCCAGCCGAAGCAGAGTGCTTCTTCGACGGCTTGTTCGTGGGTCAGTGCGGTGTCGCCGCGGTGGAGGACGAGCTGGGCTTCGGTGGCGGTGTCGCTGTGGGTGGCGAGCCAGGCGCGCCACTGCTCGGGGGTGGTGGCGTGGACGGTGGTCACTTCCGCTCCCCCAGGATGTCGAGGTAGTGCTGGTTGAACATGATGCCGAGGACGTTGCCGAAGGGGTCGGTGACCGCGGCGGTGACGTAGCCGGGGCCGCGTTCGGTGATCGGGTCGAACTCAGTGGCGCCGAGGACGAGCAGGCGGTCGAAGGCGGCTTGGATGTCGTCGACGTGCCAGTGGATGATCGCGCCGCCGGGCTGGGCCTGGCGGGCGCCGGGCGGGGCGTAGGCGGCGTTGAGGATGCCGAATTCGTGCTGGTAGTCGCCGATGCGGTATTCGAGGTAGCCGGGGGTGCGGTCGAAGTAGGGCTCGACGCCGAACAGTTCGGTGTACCAGGCCTTGGCGGCGTCCAGGTCGTCGGCGAAGAACGTGGTGGTGGTGAGTCCGCGGAGCATTTCCGTGTCCTTCCGGTTGGTGTCTGGGAAGGAGTCTTCCGGTCAAAGTGCTCACCTTCTGCGCACTTTGTTTGCCAGACTCGGTTCATGCGTGCCGATCGCCTCGTGGCCACCCTGTTGCTGATGCAGTCGCGGGGGCGGGTGACCGCGGCGGAGCTGGCCGGGGAGCTGGAGGTGTCGGTGGCCACGGCGCGGCGTGATCTGGAGGCGTTGTCGGCGGCGGGGGTGCCGGTGTACCCGCAGCCGGGGCGGGGTGGGGGCTGGTCGCTGGTGGGTGGGGCGCGGACCGACTTGAGCGGGTTGACCTCGTCGGAGGCGCGGGCGTTGTTCCTGCTGACGGGGCCGGGGGCGGCGGTGTCGGCGGAGGTGCGCTCGGCGTTGCGGAAGCTGGTGCGGGCGTTGCCGGACACGTTCCGGGCGGAGGCGGAGGTGGCGGCGAGCGCGGTGGTGGTCGATTCGTCGGCGTGGGGTGAGGCGGATCGGGAGCGGCCGGAGCTGGTCGGGGTGTTGCAGGAGGCGGTGGTGCGGCGGCGGAAGGTGCGGCTGGTCTACCGGGGGCGCGAGCGGTCGGAGCGGCTGGTGGAGCCGTGGGGGTTGGTGGACAAGGACGACCTCTGGTACCTGATCGCCGGGACGGAGGCCGGGCAGCGGACGTTCCGGCTGGACCGGGTGGTGGAGGCGGTGGTGACCGAGGAGGCGGCCGCGCGGCCGGCGGATTTCGAGCTGGCCGAGGCGTGGCGGCGGGTGGTCGACGAGGTGGAGCGGAAGCGGGCGCTGGTTTCGGCGGTGGTGCTCGTCGAGGCGCGGTTCGTGCGGGTGCTGCGGTCGCACTTCGGCAGGCACTGCCGGGTGGAGGGCGAGGCGGCCGACGGGCGGGCGCGGGTCCGGCTGGCCGCGCCGGCGCCGGTGATGATCGCGCAGCAGCTGGCCGGGTGGGGTGGGCAGCTGGAGGTGGTCGAGTCGGCGGCGGTGCGGGCGGAACTGGCTCGGGTCGGGGCGGAGCTTTCGCGCCGCTACGGTCCTCCCGAGACTGGGAGCGGGACCGCCGAGGACGGCCCCGCTCGGCCGGACAGCGAAACCGGGCAGTAGCAACCTCGCCGAGGACGGCCCGACAGCGGAATCGCCTCGCCGAGGGGGATCCGTTTGGTCTGACAGCGGAACCGCCGCGTTGGGGGCGGATCCGCTCGGCCTTGGAAACGGGACCGCCTCGCCGGGGCGGATCCGCTTGGCCTGGCCGGGAAGCAGAGACCTCGCCGGGCCGCCCCTCGCGCAGCCAGCAGAACCGCACGGGGGGCGAGACCGCGGGGTTCAGCTCTGGCTGAGGAGCTTCCTGACCAGTTCGGCGGCAGCCGCCGGGTGTTCGTCGAAGCCGCCGTGGTCGCCGGGGAAGGTGACCGGGGTGAGGCCCAGGTGTTCCGCCAGTGCGACCGCGGCGCGGCAGGCGAGTTGGTCGCCGGAGTCCTCGCCGACGGCGACGGTGATCCGCCCGGTCAACGAGCGCAGCCGGTCGTAGTCGGGGCGGTAGTCGCCGGTGGCGTGCATCAGGTACTGGAAGAAGAAGTCGAGGTTCGGCTTCATCGCGGCCATCTGCTCGCGCATCTCCGGGGTGGGTTCCTGCGGTGGCTCGGCCGGGCCGCCGAGGCCGGTGCCCTCGAGGAACACCGCGATCGCGGCGAACGCGCCGCCGGTGCGGTAGGCCTCGTCCATCGCGGCGGTGCGGCGGGCTTCGTCCTCCTGGTCGGGCAGCAGCGAGGTCATCGGCGGCTCGTGCATGATCAGGCCCCGGATCTGATCGGGGTGACGCAGGAGCAGTTCCATCCCGGCCATGCTGCCGCCGCTGCTGGCGAAGACGTGCGCGGGTTGGTCGGTGACGGCGTTGATCAGGCGGTGGGCGTCGTCGGCGAGGAGGCCGATGAGGTCCTCCCCCGGCGCTCCGTCGATCGCGCTGCGGGACAGGCCGCGCGGGTCGTAGCTGATCACGGTGTGGTGCGGGGCCAGTTCGGCGGCGAGGCGGGTGAAGGAGTTGCCGTCGGCGGGGCCGCCGGGGATGCAGAGCACGGCCGGGCCGGTGCCGCGCACGTCGTAGTGCAGGGTGGCGCCGGGCACTCGCAGGGTTTCGGACATGGTTTTCGCGCCTTTCGCTGTGGACTCTCGACTCCCCGACGGGCGGGCTGCGCCCGGACAGACACATCCTGCGCAATGATGTGCACGACCGGAAGGGAGCGCGCCGTGAAGTACCTGCTGTTGATCGGTGGTGAGGGCACCGGGTCGGAGGAGAGTTCCGCGGAGGTGTGCGGGAGTGAGGACGTGCGGGCGTGGGTCGACGAGATGACGCGCCGGGGGGTGCTGCTCGACGGTGAGCTGCTGCACCCGGCCGAGGACGCGACCACGCTGCGAGTGCGCGACGGGCAGGTGCTGTTGTCGGACGGGCCGTTCGCGGAGACGAAGGAACAGGTCGGCGGGTACAACCTGATCGAGTGCGCGAACCTGGACGAGGCGGTCGAGGTGGCGGCTAAGCACCCGGTGGCGCGGTTCGGCATGATCGAGGTCCGCCCGGTGCTCGATCCGGCGGACGTCCCGGGTTGACCGCCGCACAACCCGGCGACGATGCCGGGGATGTCAGCCGCAGCGGGCGCAACGGCGACCCCACCGGGAGGACCAGCCGCGAGCGAAGCGGGGGCGACTACACCGGAGAAGCCAATCACGAGTCTGGCGGCGAGGCCACCCACGGGCGCGTCGGTGAGGCTGAGGTCCGCGCGGCCGTCGCGGCGGCGTTTCGGGATGAGTGGGGGCAGGTGGTGGCCACGCTCATCCGGGTCACCGGTGACTGGGACCTCGCCGAGGAGTGCGCGCAGGAGGCGTTCTCGACGGCGTTGCGCCGCTGGCCGCGGGACGGGATTCCGCGCAAGCCCGGCGCCTGGCTCACCACGACCGCGCGGAACCGGGCCACCGACGTGCTGCGCCGGGAGGCCGTGGGCGCGGCGAAGCTCCGGGAGCTGGCGGCGATCCCGCCCCCGGAGGACGCCGAGCCCGACGAGAGCGGGGTCGCCGACGACCGGCTGCGGTTGATCTTCACCTGCTGCCACCCGGCGTTGCCGTTCGAGGCGCGGGTGGCGCTGACGTTGCGCACGCTGGCGGGCTTGAGCACGGCGGAGATCGGGCGGGCGTTCCTGGTCCCGGAGGCGACGATGTCGCAGCGGCTGGTGCGGGCGAAGCGCAAGATCCGCCACGCCGGGATCCTGTACCGGGTACCGCCGGCGCATGTGCTGCCGGAGCGCACGAACGCCGTGCTCGGGGTGTTGTACCTGCTGTTCAACGAGGGCTACTCGGCGTCGGCGGGGGCGGATCTGGTGCGGCGGAACCTCTGCGCGGAGGGGATCCGGCTGGCGCGGTTGCTGGCCGGGTTGATGCCGGACGAGCCGGAGGCGGTCGGCCTGCTGGCGTTGATGCTGCTGCACGACGCGCGGCGGGAGGCGCGGCTGGACGCGGCGGGTGATCTGGTGTTGCTGGAGGACCAAGACCGGTCACGCTGGGACCTCGCGGAGATCGAGGAGGGCACCGGGCTGCTGGAGTCGGCGTTGCGGCGGCGACGGCCGGGGCCGTACCAGCTGCAGGCGGCGATCGTGGCGTGCCACGCGACGGCGGCGCGGGCCGAGGACACGGACTGGCCGCAGATCGCGGCGTTGTACGAGCGGCTGGAGCGGGTGGTGCCCTCGCCGGTGGTGCGGTTGAACCGGGCGGTCGCGGTGGGCATGGCCGAGGGCCCGGCGGCGGGACTGCTGTTGCTCGACGAGCTGGCCGAGGGTGGTGAGCTGGCGGGATACCACCTGCTGCCCGCGGCGAGGGCCGATCTGCTGCGACGCCTGGGGCGGGCGGCGGAGGCGGCGGTGGCCTACCGGGAGGCGCTGGAGTTGGCTTCGACCGACGCCGAGCGGCGGTACCTGGAGAAGCGGCTCGCGGAAGTTTCCTGAGCGGGGGTGTCGGTCCGGCGCGGGGTGGTTCGTCGGGGGTTCGTAGACCGCGACGAGGAGGACAAGATGGCGACGTTCGTGCTGATCCACGGTGGGGGTTCCAGCGGCTGGGAGTTTCACCTGCTGGAGGCGGAGTTGCGTGCGCTCGGTCATGACGTGGTGGCCCCGGACCTGCCGATCGAGGACGGCGCGAACGGACTGGCCGAGTACGCCGACGCCGTGGTGACCGCGGTCGGCGCGCACCAGAAGCAGACCGGGGCGCGTCAGGAGGCGGCTGCGGTCGGGGCGCCCGAGGACCTCGTGGTGGTCGGGCATTCGTTCGGCGGCCTGGTCGCTCCCCTGGTCTGCGACCGCCTGCCGTCGCGGATGCTGGTGCTGCTGGCGGGCATGATCCCGCGCCCGGGCGAGCCGGCATCGGACTGGTGGGCGAACACCGGGCACCAGGCCGAAGTGGACATGGAGGCGGACCCGATCGGGGCGTTCCTGCACGACGTGCCAACCGCACTGGCCGAGGAAGCACTGGCGAAGGGACGCCCGCAGGAAAGCGATTCGCTGGGCAAGCCGTGGCCGCTGGCGGCGTGGCCGGTCGTCCCGACGAAGGTGCTGGCGGGCCGGGACGACCGGTTCTTCCCTCTGGAGTTCATGCGGCGGGTGGCGCGGGACCGGCTGGGCCTGGAGCCGGACGTGATCGGGGGCAGCCACTGCATGGCGTTGTCCCGGCCGAAGGAACTGGCTGCCCGCCTCGACGGCTACCTAGCGGCCGAGCAGCAGACCGCTCAGTAACGCACCGGCCAGCATCAGGCCCGCGGCGACCGCGGCGGCGACGGTGTGGCCGTGGACCTGGGCGGCGAGCGTGGCACCTCCGGCGGCGACCCCGTTCAGCACGGCGATGCCGATCGAGCCGCCGAGTTGCTGGGCGGTGCTGATCAACGCGGAGACCAGGCCGGTCTCGCGGGGTTCGGCGCCGGTGAGCGCGGCGCTGATGCTGGGTGACATGACCAGCCCGGTGCCGACGCCGAAGACGAGCTGCGCGGGCAGGACGCCGCCGAGGTAGGTGCTGTCCGGAGTGAGCTGGGTGAGCAGGGCGAGCCCACCGGCGGTGAGCACCATGCCGGGCACGATCAGCAGCCGCGGGCTGAGCCGGGCCATCAACCTGCCGGAGACCTGCGAGGCGATCAGCATGGTGGCGGCGGTGCCGGGGAGGATGGCCAGCCCGGTGCGCAGCGGGTCGAAGCCGAAGACCTCCTGCAGCTGGTAGGTGAGCACGAGCATGGTGCCGAACATGGCGGCCATGGTGGTGGCGACGGCGGCCAGCGCGCCGAGGCGGCGGCGGGTGAGCAGCCGTGGTGGCAGCAGCGGGTTGCCGGTGCGGACCTGGCGCAGGGCGAACGCGCCGAGCAGGAGCACGGCCGGGATCAGCCAGAGCGGCCTGCCGGTGGTCGCGAAGACCAGTGCGGCGGCGCCGGTGCTGCCGAGCAGCGTGCTGGGCAGGTCCAGACGCAGCGGGTGGCGGGGGGTCTCGGGCAGCAGGACCGGGGTGAGCACGGCGGTCAGCGCGGCGATGGGCACGTTGACGTAGAGGCACCAGCGCCAGTCGAGTGCGGCGGTGAGCAGGCCGCCGGCCAGCAGGCCCGCGGCTCCCCCGGCGCCGACGACCGCGCTGAACCGGCCCAGCGCCCGTCCGCGTTCGGCTGGGTCGGTGAACAACGCGGTGAGCAGGGCCATCGCGGTCGGGGCAAGCAGCGCGGCGAAGACGCCCTGGGCGGCGCGGGCACCGATGAGCATGCCGCCGTTGAGCGCCGCTCCCCCGGCGGCGGAGGCGAGCCCGAAGCCGAGCACGCCGATCAGCAGGGCACGGCGGCGGCCGATGGCGTCGGAGATCCGGCCGGCGGGCAGCAGCAGGGCGCCGAAGGCGAGCATGTAGGCGGTGACGATCCAGTGCCGGTCGGCGTCGGACAGGCCCAGGTCGTGCTGGGCCGGGGGCAGCGCGATGTTCACGATCGTGGTGTCGAGCAGCACCATCAGCTGGGCGGCGCAGAGCAGGGCGAACCCGGGCCAGCGGGTGGTGCGGGCGGAGGTGGTGGTCATGGCGGCGACCTTGGCAGATAAAAGTTAACCGAGTCAAGTTTTAAACTCGGACAAGCTTGGGCTAGCATGCGCCCATGAGCCTTCGGGAGCGGAAGAAGCAGCGCACGCGCCAGGCCATCTCGGACGCGGCGATCGCGTTGTTCCTCGACGCCGGCTTCGACCGGGTCTCGGTGGCCGAGGTGGCCGCGGCCGCCGAGGTGTCCAAGCCGACCCTGTTCAAGTACTTCCCCGCCAAGGAGGACCTGGTCATCGACCGGCTCGCCGACCACCGCGAGGAAGCCGCCGCGGTGGTGCGCGCCGCGACCGGGCGGCCGCCGTTGGCCGCGCTGCACGAGCACTTCCGCACCGGGCTCGACCGCCGGGACCCGATCACCGGGCTGTGCGACGAACCCGAGGTGCTCGCCCTCAACCGGCTCATCTACGACACCCCGGCGCTGCTGGCGGGCATGTCGCGGTTCACCGACCACTCCGTCGACGCGCTGACCACCGCGCTGCGCGAGGCGACCGGCCGCGACGACCTCGCGCCCCGCCTGGCCGCCGGGCAGATCGTCACCGTGCAGCGCCTGCTCGCGCTGGAGAACCACCGGCACATCACCGCCGGCGAGACGGCCGCGGCCCGTCACCCCGCGGCCGCCGCCGAAGCGGACCAGGCGTTCGGTCTGCTGCGCTCAGGCCTGGACGGGCTGTGAGCCGAACGCCCCGGCGACGAAGTCGTCGAACGAGCGCGGCTCACGGCCCAGCGCGCCGCGCACGCCGTCGCTGACGTAGTCGCCGCTGCCCTGGACGCGTTCGCCTTCAGCGTCGCGTTCAGGCGGATTCGCGGGGTGCCACCGAGTGCGCGGCGTAGTCCGGGAGCGTGATGGCGCGAGCCGCCTTGGTGGTCATGCCGTCGAACAGCTTGGCCAGCCGCCGCCACGACAGCGCCCGGTACATCTGGTTCCGGTGCCAGATCCGCAAGCGCGTCGCCGGGGCGAGGAACGGGCCGGCGCCCTCGGCCAGCTTCTGGCAGCCCGCCGCGTAGTCGCGCATCCGCTCCTCGTACCGCGCGAAGGCGACCCGGTGGTCCCCGTGCGCGACGGCGAGTTCACCGGCCAGCACGTACGCCCCGACCAGCGCGGTCCCCGTGCCCAGCCCGCCCAGCGTCGCGCCGTAGCCCGCGTCACCGACCAGTGCGACCCGCCCGCGCTGGAACCCGGGCATGCGCACCTGGCTGATCGAGTCGAAGTACAGCTCCGGCGCCGCCCACATCGCCTCCACCAGCCGCGGCACCTCCCAGCCCGCACCCGCGCAGCGCTCGGCGACCAGCCGCTTCTGCGCGTCCAGGTCGCGCCGGTCGTACTCCAGCCATTCCGACGGGAAGACGAACCCGCCGTCGGTCTTGCCACCCGCGCTGCCGATGTTCGCGCCGAGGCCCGGCTCGTTGTACATCAGCCCGCTGTGGTCCAGGCCGAGGAAGTTGGGCATCTCGAACGCCGCGACGTAGTACCCCAGGAACCGCACGAACCGCGACTCCGGCCCGAACGCCAGCGCCCGCACGTTCGAGTGCAGCCCGTCCGCGCCGAGCACCAGGTCGAAGGTGCGCGGCTCCCCGCGGTCGAAGCACACCCGCACCCCGTCGGCGCTCTCGGTCATCGACGCGATCGAATCGCCGAACACGTATTCGGTGTGGTCGCGAGTGCGCTCGTAGAGCAGGCGGCTCAGCTCGTCGCGCTCGATCTCCACGTCACCGCTCATGAACGACGACGGCAGCGTCGCCAGCTGCCTGCCCGCCGCGTCGACGACCACCTGGTCGCCCATGTTCGTCTGCCGCCGCCGGACTTCGTCGAGGATGCCCATCTCCCGCAGCACGCGCAGATGCACGTCACCGCGGAAGTCCACGGCGAAACCGCCGCCGCGCAACCCCGGCGCGCGCTCGACGACGGTCGTGGAGAAGCCGTAGCGGTGCAGCCAGTGCGCCAGCGCGGGGCCGGCGACACTGGCGCCGGAGATCAGGATGTTCTTGGTCATGACCCCAGGCTCGGCGGTGGCGCTGACCAACCGCGCACCGCGCGCTGACGGTCGTCAGCCGGGGCTCGTCCGCCAGTACTGGCGCTTCTTCTCCTCGCGGACGAACACCCCGGCCTTGACCAGTTCCCGACGCAGCTCCTTGACCTCGTCGCCCTGGTCCTTGGTCAGCGCCTCCTTGCGTGCCCGCAGCAGCGCGTTGGCCCGGTCCGAGAGCTCCGGCGTGCCCTCCACCCAGAGCCGGTAGTCCTCGCGGTACGGGTCACCGTCGGCGTGCCAGGGAAAGCCGTGCTGCTCGAACGCCGCGCGGACCCGCTGCTTGGGCAGGTCGGAGGACTCGCGGGCCAGCTCGTCCCCGGCCGTGCCCACGAGCACGAGCTTGCCGCCGTCGAAGAACACCGCCCCCACCGCGGCGCGCTCGAACCGCTGGCTCTCCCCGCCACGGGTGAGCACCACACCGGTCGCGTCGAGTTCCAGGCTGAGCAGGTCCAGCTCACCCAGGAAGGCCAGCACCAGGCCGCCCACCGCGCCGATGCCCAGCGCGCCGAGCGTGGCGGCGGGCTCCGGGATCGACGCCACCAGCTCGAACGGTCCCTGGAACGGGAACCAGGTCAGCGTGGCGACCCAGCCCGCGGCGAGCTTCAGGCCCCAGAGCAGCGCCGCGCCCAGCAGCGGGCAGAGCAGCCAGCCCAGCACCCGCCAGCCACGCGCGAGCGCGACCACGGTCGAGGAGGAGGTGCGCGTCATGTCACCGAATAATAGACCGCGTACTCGGTTTATCAATGAGCAGGAGGCCTTCGATGGTGTCTTCGCAGGTCGCGAGCTCCTCGACGACCTCAGCCGCCTCAGCCCACTCACCTCGCAGGCCGGCCGCCCTGGCGCGGGCGAACAGGTGCGCCTGCTCGTTCTTCGCCACCACCAGTTCGTCGTCGCCGCCCTGGTCGAACAGCGCCGCGAAGTCCAGCGCCCGCCGCGCCCCGAGCGGCAGCGCGAACGCGGTGAGGAACCCGCCCAGCGCCGGCGCGACCGGCTTGCGCAGGTCCGCGGCCAGCAGGCGGATGGTGTCACCGCCGCCGGGGTTGTCCCGGTAGATCTCGCTGAAGAACGCGCGGGCCTGGGCGTAGTCGACCTGGCGGGACCGGCCGATCTCGCGCCAGCGCTGGTAGACGCTGTGCTCGTACTCGATCCGGTCCCCGCGCCAGGCGGCTTCCAGGTCGGCGAACCCGAGCCGCGCGCACGGGAAGCCGGCCGGGTCGTGCAGGTGGACGCCCTCGTCGTCGAGGTCGTAGGCGACCACGTAGTGATCGGCGCCGGGGACCTCGTGGTGGAAGGGCAGGTAGGTCAGGTGGCCCATGTCCAGCGGGCCGAGCAGCACCGGCCCGGTCGCGAGCTCCTTGCGCAGGATCTCGTCGACCGGGCCGTCGCCGGGGCCGTGCGTGCCGGTGAACTCGCAGCCGAGCAGCCCGAGCGCGGCGTCGATGCCCTGGGGCGGGGTGATCGCGCTGAAGAAGACGCGCCCGTCCTCGGGCACCCGGGTCGCGCCGAGCCCGACGCCGGAGAGCGCCTCGATCAGGCCCGGGCGCACCCGGTCGCCGTGCACCGAGAGCATCATCGCCACGGAGTCGGCGTAGCAGTAGGGAACGTTGCCGTAGTAGTCCATGCCGGACGGTCTACGACCTGACACGGTGTGAGAGTCAAACAGCGGTACCGGGCGGCGACGAAGGAGATCCACAGCAGCGCGGTGATCCAGCCGATCGCCAGCGTCAGCGAGCCCGCGGCGCCCCCGCTCATCGCCCACAGGTCGCCGAGCAGCAGCGCGGTGCCCGCGACGTAGGAGGCGACCGCCTTCCGGCCGGTGAAGTGCCTGCCCAGCACGTAGCAGGCCGCGACCAGGGTGGCGAAGCCGAGCGTGCCCGCGGCCATGTGCCCCAGGCTCGCCCCGCCGAACGGGTCGGCCGGGTCCATGGTGAACACCCCGGCGCCGATCATCCCCACGCCGCTGACCGCGACCAGCCGCGCCGCCCACCGGCCGGGCAGCACGCGCCCCAGGCCGATCGCGCCGAGCACCGTGAGCAGGCCGCCGACCAGGAAGTTCAGGACCTGCACCCAGCCGAGCGAGCCCACGCTGAGCATGCTCAGCGGCAGCCGCGTCAGGTCGAATCCCTCGCGGGTGGCGGCCTGGACCAGGGAGACCGAGGCCCACAGCGGCGCGGCGACGACCGCGCAGGTGAGCAGGGACCGGGTGGAGAACGCGGGACGGGAAGCGGTGGTGGTCATCGCCGGGGCCTTTCGGGGAAGTGGTCGGTTTCGCTGACGCGTCGCAGCGGCGATGTGACAGGGAACGAGTACATTCCCTGTCACATCCGTTGTTCGACGCGTCAGCGAAGGCAACCCCGAACCGAGGAGATGGCGATGCGCTTCCTGATGACGTCCACCCCGACCGGCGAGACCACCAACCCGAACCTCGAGGCCGAGATGGGTGCCTGGATCGAGGAACTGACCGCCTCCGGGGTGCTGCTGGCCGCCGGCGGCATGGCGCTGGCCGGGATCGAGGTCAGCGAGAGCGGCGGCGAGGTCACCGTGACCGACGGCCCCTACGCCGAGGCCAAGGAGGAGGTCGGCGGCTTCGCGCTGGTCGAGGTCCGCAGCGAGGAGGAGGCCGTGGAGATCGGCCGCCGCTTCGTCAAGATGGTCGGCAACAGCCGCAGCGTGATCCAGCGGGTCTACGGCTAGGCCCCGGATGGACGCCCACCGCTCGATCGACGCGGTCTGGAAGCTGGAGTCGGCCCGGATCGTCGCCGGGCTGACCCGGCTGGTCCACGACGTCGGCCTCGCCGAGGAAATGGCGCAGGACGCGCTCGTGGCCGCGTTGGAGCAGTGGCCGGAGTCGGGCGTCCCGGACAATCCGGGCGCCTGGCTGATGGCCGTGGCCAAGCGGCGGGCGATCGACCACCTGCGGCGCTCCCGGCGGCTCGAAGAACTCGGCGACACCGACGAACCCGAGGCCGCCGAGGCGGAGCCCGAGCAGGATGACGTGCTCCGCCTGATGTTCCTGTCATGCCACCCGGTGCTGCCCGCACCGGCCAGGGTGGCGCTGACCCTGCGGCTGCTCGGCGGCCTGACCACCGCCGAGATCGCCAGAGCGTTCCTGCTCAGCGAACCGAAGATCGCCCAGCGCGTGGCCACCGCAAAGCGCACGCTGGCCGAGGAGCGCGTGCCGTTCGAACTGCCCGAGCGCGCCGAACTCGCCGGGCGCCTGTCGTCCGTGCTCGAAGTGATCTACCTGATCTTCAACGAGGGCTACTCGGCCACCTCCGGCGACGACCTGATGCGCCCCGGCCTGACCCTGGAGGCGCTGCGGCTGGGCCGGTTGCTGGCCCGGCTCGCCCCCGGCGAGGCCGAGGTGCACGGCCTGGTCGCGCTGATGGAGATCCAGCAGTCCCGCTCGGCCGCGCGCACCGGCCCGTCCGGCGAACCCATCCAGCTGCACCAGCAGAACCGCGGCCGCTGGGACCGGCTGCTCATCCGCCGCGGGTTCACCGCGATGCTCAAGGCCCGCGAAGCCGGCGGCAAACCCGGCCCGTACCTGCTGCAGGGCGCGATCGCGGTGTGCCACGCGCAGGCCCGCACCGCCGAGGACACCGACTGGACGCAGATCGCCACCCTCTACGACGCGCTCGTCCGGCTCCTGCCGACGCCGATCGTGCAGCTCAACCGCGCGGTCGCCTACGGCAGGGCGCACGGCCCGGCCGCCGGGCTCGCGATGGCCGACGCGCTGCTGTCCGACCCCGCGCTGCAGGACTACCACCTGCTGCCCGGGGTCCGCGCCGACCTGCTGGCCGAGCTCGGGCGCAACGACGAAGCCAGGGTGGAGTTCCAGCGTGCCGCCGCGCTGACCCGCAACGCCGCCGAACGCGCGTTCCTGCACCGCCGCGCCGACGGGCTGCCCACCGGCGGCCACCCCGTGCGCACCCTCGCCGACGCGGCCGCCGACTTCCTCGCCCGCGACACCCTCGACGCCGCGACCGTGCGCTCCTACGGCCAGACCCTGCGACGCCTGCGCGCCACCCTCGGCGGCCAGTTGCCGCTGGCGTCGCTGACCGCCGACCAGGTCACCCGCGTGTTCACCACCGCCTGGGGCGACGCGGCGGCCACGACCTGGAACCGGCACCGCTCGGCGTTGCGCTCGTTCGCCGCCTGGGCCGGGATGGACGACCTCGGCGCCGGCCTGGATCGCCGCGCCGAAACCAGCACGCGCATCCCGTCGATCGCCCCGGCCCGGCTCGACGCGCTGTGGTCGCAAGACCTCCCGCTGCGGGAGCGCACGCTCTGGCGGCTGCTGCACGAATCCGCCGCTGGCGTGCGGACCGTGCTCTCGCTCGACATCGAGCACCTCGACCTCGAAGATCGCCGTGCCGAGATCGGCGGCACCTGGGTGTCCTGGCGCTCGGGCACCGCGCGGCTGCTCCCCGAGTTGCTCGCCGGCCGCACCCGCGGCCCGCTGTTCCTCGCCGACCGACGCCCCGCCCCGGCCCGCACCCCCGCGGCGGCCGATCTCTGCCCGGAGACCGGCCGCCGCAGGCTGTCCTACGAACGTGCCGAGTACCTGTTCAAGCAGGCGACCCGTCCGCTGGACCCGGACGGCCGCGGGTACACCCTGCGTCAGCTCAAACCGCGGAACTAGGTGTGATGTCCAGGGACGTTGTTCCGGTTTGAGGTGATGTTGTGGGCCTGTCGTGCTGACAGGTGAAGGCCTCCGGTTGTGAAGTGGAGCTGTCTAGGAACCGCTTCACCTGTCCGGAGGCCTTCATGTCCCACCCTAATGCCACTTTGACCCCGCGAACCCGGCTGCGGCTGGCGCGCCTGATCGTTGAGCGGGGCTGGCGGCCGGCCGAGGCCGCGACGATGTTCATGGTCGCGGTCACCACCGCCCGCAAGTGGGCCGAGCGCTACCGCGCCGAGGGCGAGGCGGGGATGGCCGATCGCAGCTCGCGCCCACACCACAGCCCTGCCCGAACCCCCGGCCCTGTCGTGCGGCAGATCGTGCGGTTGCGCTGGCGGCACCGGCTGGGCCCGGTCCAGATCGCCGGCCGGCTCGGGCTGCACGCCTCGACGGTGCACGCGGTACTGGTGCGCTGCCGGATCAACCGGCTCTCCCGTATCGACCGGGTCACCGGCGAACCCCTGCGCCGCTACGAACATCCCCACCCCGGCTCACTGATCCACGTCGACGTCACCAAGTTCGGCAACATCCCCGACGGCGGCGGCCACCGCTACGTCGGACGCCAGCAGGGCGCCCGCAACAAACGCGCCACCCCGAACCTGCCCCGCGGCAACGACTACAAACCCCGCACCGGCACCGCGTTCCTGCACACCGTCATCGACGACCACTCATGCCTGGCCTACGCCGAAATCCACGCCGACGAAAAGACCCCCGCCGCCACCGCCGTCCTGCGCCGGGCCGTGGCCTGGTTCGCCGAACACGGAGTCCAGGTCGAACGCGTCCTGTCCGACAACGGCTCGGCCTACCGTTCCCACGCCTGGCGCGACACCTGCACCGAACTCGGCATCACCCCGAAACGCACCCGCCCCTACCGCCCCCAAACCAACGGCAAGATCGAACGCTTCCACCGCACCCTGGCCGAGGGCTGGGCCTACGCCCGCTACTACCCCACAGAAACCGCACGCCGCACAGCCCTACCAGGCTGGCTCCACTTCTACAATCACCACCGACCCCACTCATCCACCGAAGGCCAGCCACCCATCACCCGACTAACCAACCTCCCTGGACATCACAACTAGGGCAGGCTCACGGTCTGCTCGAGGATCAGGTTGTCCCGCGCGTCGTACAGCGAGACGGTCATCTCCTCCGACACCAGGCCGTCCTGCAGGTCCGCGGGCATCAGCGCCAGGAAGGTCCCGCCGCCGGCCACCGCCACCGGGGCCGGTCCGCCACGGTCCCGCCGCACGACCATCCGGGCGGTTTCCGGCGGCACCAGCCCGCCCGCGAGCATCTGACGACTGCTCTCGGACCAGTTGATGCCGTTGGGAAAGGCCGCCACGCTGCGCACGGCTCCGGTCCCGGCGGTGCTGGGCATCTCCGCCGCCTCGTAGTGGGGTTCGCCGTCCTTCTCCGACACCGCGCAGAACGCGACGCGGTCGCCGAACCGGGCGGCCATCGCCGTGGTCGGGCCCTCGACGAGCAGTGCGCCCGGCTGGTAGCCCGCCGCGTCGGGGATCTTGAGGTCGGCCCCGTCCAGGCACTCACCGAGCCACCGGCCGTGTTCACTGGTCCGGTCCACCCCGGGCACCGGGCGGTCGACCACCTGCACCGCGGGCGGGGGCGCGACGAGCGGAGCGCCGTCGAGGTTGAACGTGGCCGAGGCCTGGTCCGGGGAGTTGCGCCAGAGGAACAGACCGTCGGCCCAGGCCGCGTCCCCGTTCATCCCGGACGCCCCCTTCTCGGGCTTGAACTCCGAGCTCAGGTAGGGCGGAGCCGCGGACACCCCGGCGAACACCCCGGGCGGGCTCGCCAGCACCGCCGCGGTCGAGGTGCCCGGCGCGTAGTTCAGCGGCGCCTGGGGATCCGACACCGTCACCGTGGTCGCCGTGGTGTGGCAGACCAGCGGTTTGCCCTCGGCACGGGCCATCGCGGTCACCCCGGACGAGGCGCGGCCGTCGAACGGGGCGTGGGTGAACACCGGCTTCCAGGTGTCCCTGGCCGGGAACACGCCGGTCTTGCCCGCCGCCTCGATCGCCGCCCAGCACCGGTCGAGCGCTTCGGCCGCCAGCCGTTCGTCCAGTTCCATCCCCGGTGGCAAGGCCACCGGAGCCGCCCCGTCCGGGGTGCGGAGCTCGCTCGTCGCCACCAGCGCGCCCGCGGCCAGTACGGCGACCGCGGCCGCGGCCACCGCCGGACCGCGCCACGAGCGCTGCCGCGGCTGGTCCATGCCCTCGCGGAGTTTCACCCGGATGCTGTCACGCACCGCGTCCGGCAGTTCCCGTCGCGGCGGGAGGTTGAAGTCGTTCACCGGGATCCCTCCAGTTCCGTGCGCAGGCGGGCCCGCGCCCGCGAAAGGTGGGCCCGGACCGAGGGCTCGGCCAGCCCGAGCAGTTCGGCGGCGTCGGGGACCGGCAGCTCACCGAGCAGGCACAGCTCCACCACCCGCCGCTGCGCCCTGGGCAACGCGGCCACCGCCGCGGCCAGCTCGCGCACCCGGTCACTCGCGGCCAGCCGGTCCACCACCGCGTCGGCGTGGTCGTCGGCCACCGGCTCGGGTCCGGCCCGCCGCACCAGGCGCAACCGGCGCACCGAGCCGCGGTGCTCGGTGCGGGCCAGATTGCCCGCCACCGTGTACAGCCACGGCAACGCCGACTCGTTGACCAGCGTCACCTCGCCGCGTTTGCGCCAGGCGGTCAGGAAGGTGGCCGAAGCCAGGTCCTCGGCCACCGACCAGGAACCGGTCAGCCGGTAGGCGTGGTTCCACACCGCCTGCACATGTCGTTCGAACAGCTCGGCGAAGGCGTCCTGATCCCCCAGGGCCGCACGCCGCCACAGTTCCGTGTCGGGTTCGAGGAGCGGATCCATCCCCACCCGGTTCACTCTCGCGGTCATCACACCGGTCAGTGGCCGGCACCCCGGGAATTGTTGCAGTGGGGCTCAGCGGCGCCCGCCACGAGCGTCGTAAGCCGCCCTGGCTCGGTCGACTTCGGGCAGGTGGACCGACCACTCCGACAGCGCGGCGAACAACGGCGACAGGCTCCGGCCCAGTTCGCTGATCTCGTACTCCACCCGCGGGGGCACCTCCGCGTGATAGGTGCGCACCACCAGCCCGTCGCGTTCGAGCTGCCGCAGCCGCTGGGTGAGCACCTTGGGCGTGATCGTGGTGATGCGGCGCTCCAGCTCGACGAACCGCTGCTTGCCGTACTCGTGCAGCACCCACAGGATCGGCGTGGTCCAGCGGCTGAACACCACGTCGACCACCGGCGCGATCGGGCACGCCAGCTCCGGGGTGGTTGTGCTCTCGATCACGATCCGGCCCTCCGCCCAGTACTTTCCTCTAGGTACCTACTATACCGGCGCCGGTAGCTTCCCTGTGCATACCAACAACGAGGGAGCACAAGATGATCGTGGTGACCGGAGCGACCGGCAACGTGGGCGCGCCGCTCGTGCAGGCACTGACCGACGCGGGTGAGCAGGTGACCGCCGTCTCGCGCACCGGAAGCGGAGCGCGGCACGTCCACGCCGACCTGGCACACCCGGAAACCCTGCGGCCCGCACTCGACGGCGCCTCCGCGCTGTTCCTGCTCGCCCCCGGCGGCGCCGACCTGACCCAAGTCGCCGAACTGGTGCCGGAGACCGGCATCCAGCGCGTCGTCCTGCTGTCCTCCCAGGGCGTGGCCACCGGCCGCCACTCCCCCGGCACCGAAGCCGCCGTCCGCCAATGGAGTCCGGAATGGACAGTGCTGCGGCCGGGTGGCTTCCACAGCAACACCTTCGCCTGGGCCGAGAGCATCCGCACCCAGCGCGTCGCCGCCGCGCCCTTCGCCGACGTGGCCCTGCCGACGGTGGACCCCGGCGACATCGCCGAAGTCGCCGCCAAGGCGCTCACCGAACCCGGCCACCACGGCAGCACCTACGTGCTCACCGGCCCGGCCCCGATCACGCCTCGCCAGCAGGCCGCCGCGATCTCGGACGCGCTCGGCGAGCCTGTGCGGTTCCACGAGCAGACCCGCGCCGAAGCCCGCGCGCAGTTCCTCGGGTTCATGCCCGAACACGTCGCCGACGCCACCCTGGACATCCTCGGCGAACCGAAACCCGCCGAGCAGGAGGTCAGCCCGGACATCGAGCGTGTCCTCGGCCGTCCACCGCGCGCCTACGCCGACTGGGCCGTCCGCACCGCGGCGGTGTTCAAGTGACCCGCGTCCTCGACTCGACGATGGCCCACCGCGAAACCGGCACCGGCACGCCCATCGTCTTCCTGCACGGCAACCCCACCTCGTCCTACCTGTGGCGCCACGTGCTGCCCGCGGTCGGCGACCCCGGGCGCCGCCTGGCCCCGGACCTGATCGGCATGGGCGAGTCCGGCAAACCCCGCATCGACTACACCTTCGACGACCACGCCCGCTACCTCGACGCCTGGTTCGACGCGCTCGGCCTCGGCGAAGTCGTGCTGGTCGGGCACGACTGGGGTGGCGCGCTGGCCTTCGACTGGGCCGCCCGCCACCCCGGGCGGGTCCGCGGCATCGCCTTCACCGAGACCATCGTCAAGCCGATGAGCTGGGCGGAGTTCCCCGAAGCCGGCCGCGAACTGTTCCGCGCCATCAAAACCCCCGGCGCGGGCGAGGAACTGATGCTGGAGCGCAACGCGTTCATCGAGACCATGCCCGACATCGTCACCGGGCTGACCGGCGCCGACCTGGCGGCCTACCGGCGGCCGTACCCGACCCCCGAATCCCGCCTGCCGCTGCTGCGCTGGGCGCGGATGATGCCGCTCGACGGTGAACCCGCCGACGTCGTCAGCCGGGTCGAGCGGTACGACCACTGGCTCGCGACCAGCCCCGAGGTGCCGAAGCTGCTGCTCACCTTCAGCTCTTCGTACGGCGCGATGATGACACCGGAGCTGATCGACTGGTGCGCGCGGAACATCGCCGGGCTCGACATCGCCGCTCACGACCTGGTCGCCGGGCACCAGACCCCGGACGACCAGCCCGAGGCGGTCGCCGCCGCCGTCGCCACCTGGCTCGACAAGCACGGGCTCAGGTGAACGACCGTCCCACGGGCGTGAGCGCGTAGTGCACCGTGCGGCCGGTGCGCTCACGCGCGACCAACCCGTTCTCCCGCAACACCCGCAGGTGGTGCGAGACCGCGCTCGGCGTCACCCCGAGCACCAGCGCCAGGTCCGTGGTCGTCGCCGGAACGCGCAACGCGGTCAGCAGGTCCGCCCGCGCCCGGCCCAGCAGGCGGACCACGCTCGGCCGGGCCGGCGCGGCGGCCGCCCACAGAGCACCGCTGCCCCGAACCGGGTACCGGACCGTCGTCTGCGTGGCCGTGTGCCGCTTGACCAGCACGTTCGACGGTCCCAGCGCCAGCGGCATGAGCACCAGGCCACCGGGCCCGAGACGCACCCGCCCGGTCCCGGCCACGGACAACCGGCCGCCGGACCAGCGCACGCTCGGGTGCAGCCCGGCGAACAACCGGTCCGCCCCACCGGCGGCCAGCACGCGTGCCCGGTACGCCACGTCGGCCTCGTGCACCGCGCGGATCCGGGGCCAGTGCGGGGCGATC
This sequence comes from Amycolatopsis sp. 195334CR, assembly GCF_017309385.1. Classification (NCBI taxonomy): domain Bacteria; kingdom Bacillati; phylum Actinomycetota; class Actinomycetes; order Pseudonocardiales; family Pseudonocardiaceae; genus Amycolatopsis; species Amycolatopsis sp. 195334CR. The sequence continues at coordinate 2,444,157 of NZ_JAFJMJ010000002.1, forward strand.
AGCCGGTCGTGGGCCACCCGCAGCTCGGCGGCCACCGCGCGCAGGCCGTTCTCCGGATCGGCGGCGAGCGCGGGCGGGTCGTCCCCGAAGACGCGCCGCAGGCTCGCCTGCACGTCGTCGGCCCCGGTGCGCACCAACGCCGCCAGATCGTCCTCAAGGGACGAACGGGCCGAGGCCGGGGCGGGGACCAGGAAGTTCGGCCAGGTCGAGCGGTTGGCCAGCAGCGGCCAGGTCCACGACAGGTCCAGTGGCTCCCGCGCGAGTTCGGCCGCCGCCCACCGGGTCCACCACGTGGCCCGCGTCCCCAGCGACAACAACCCGGCCACGGTCTCCGACAACGGCGAGAGCGCGAACCGGGTCGCCGCCAGCTCGGCCACCCCGAGCTCCAACGTCATCGGCACCCGCCCGAGTATGCCGCCCCGTCACCCCCGATCAAGGAAGCTGACGCGCATCAGCCTGCTGTCGGCCCAGTCCTCGAGCCGGGTCGGCCGGATGGCGCCTCGCGTACGAGCCGGTCGCGGCACAGGTAGGTGTTGCCCGGATGTTCTGGCGTGCTCATGCGGCCTGCAGCGCGGGGCCGAGGAGGAGCCCGCCGTCGATGACGTACTCCGAGCCGGTGATGAACGACGCGTCCGAGGACGTGAGGAACAGCAGCAGCCGGGTGACGTCGGTCGGCTCCCCGAGCCGGGGGATGGCGAACGGCTCGGGCGAATAGAAGTCGGCGATCGGCGCGGCCGCGCCGGCCGCTGGTTCGTGGATGAACGGCGTCGCGATCACGCCGGGGTGGATGGTGTTCACCCGGATGTGGTCGCGGCCGAGTTCCAGTGCCGCCGTTCGAGTGAGGCCGCGCACGGCCCACTTGCTGGCGACGTAGGGCGCGTAGAAAGCCGTGCCGCCCAGGCTCATGGTCGAGCCGATGTTGACGACGGCTCCCCCGCCCGCGCGGCGCAGCGCGGGGGCGGCGGCCTTGATGCCGAGGAAGGTCCCGGTGAGGTTGACGTCGAGGATGCGCGACCACGTGGCCTGCTCGGTGTCTTCGATCGCCGCGGGCGGGTTCTGCACCCCCGCGTTGTTGACCAGCACATTCAGGGCACCGAAAGCTTTCTCGGCGGACTGCACGGCGGTGGCCCACGAGCTCTCGTCGGTGACGTCGAGGTGGGTGAAGCGGGCGCGGGGCCCGAGTTCGTCGGCGAGCGCGGCACCGCGTTCCGCGTCGATGGCGCCGATCACCACGTTCGCCCCCTCGGCGTGGAAGGCACGCACGTGGCTCGCGCCCTGGCCGCCGGTCCCACCGGTCACGAGCACGGTCTGGTTGTCGAAACGGGGCATGGGTGTTCCTTCGATCCAGGAGAGTGGTGAGCCGATCGACTCACCATGCACTCGACACTAGGTCGGCGACAGTGGTGAGTCAAGCCACTCACCTCGTATGCTCGATCCATGAGCAAGCTCGTGACGACGTACCACCAGCGCGTCGCCCAGGAGAAGCGCGCGCTGATCGTGACGGCCGCGACCGCGTTGTTCCTCGAACTGGGCTACGACCGGACGTCGCTGGCGCGGATCGCGGAGAGCTCCGGCGTTTCGCGGGCGACCTTGTTCAAGCAGTTCCCGAGCAAGGCCGCCCTGTTCGACGCCATCGTCACCGAGTCGTGGTCGACCGCCGAGGAGGAGGCCCCTCCCCCGGCGGGCAACGTCGTCGACGGGCTCGGCACCATCGGCCGCCGGTACGCCGCACTGCTGGGCCGCCCCCAGATGACCGACCTGTTCCGGATCGTCATCGCCGAACTGCCCCGATTCCCCGAACTGGCCCACGCGCAGTTCGCGCAGGGCAAGCTGCCCTACTTCGACTCCGTGCGCCGCTACCTGCTGGCCGAGCAGGAAGCGGGCACGGTGCGGATCGAGGACGTCGACCTCGCCGCCACCCAGTTCCTCGGCATGATCTCCAACTACGTCTTCTGGCCGACCCTGCTGGTGCCGGGCTGGCAGGTGAGCGCCGAACGCGTCGCCCAGGTGGTCGACGAGGCCGTCCGCACCACCGCCGCCCGATACGCCACGGCTGGATCCTCCACCGGCGACTGAGCCCCGGGCTCAATGGTGTCCCGCGTGCACCCGCCGCCACGAGCATGCGCGCATGTCCTTTCGCAGACTCTGGTGGGCCACCGGCTGCACCAGCATCGGCACCGGCGCCGCCACCACCGCGCTCCCGCTGCTGGCGGTGTCCCTGTCGCCGGACCCGCGCCACGTCACGCTGGTCGCGGCCGCCACCTACCTGCCGTGGCTGCTGTTCGCACTGCCCGCCGGGGCGCTGCTCGACCGCGGTGACCGGATCGGCCTGATGTGGCGGGCCCAAGCCGTCCAGGTCCTGCTGGTCGGCCTGCTCGCCGCGCTCGGGCACCTCGGTCTCGCCGTGGTGGTCCTGCTCGCGTTCACCATCGGCGCCTGCGAGGTGCTGGTCGGCAACGGCGCCCAGACCGTCGTGCCCGACCTCGTCGCCCCGGCGTCGCTGCACCGCGCCAACAGCGCCCAGCAGGCCGTCACCACGATCGGGCAGCAGTTCGCCGGGCCGCCGCTGGGCAGCGCGCTGTTCGCCGTCGCCGCGGCACTGCCCTTCGGCCTCCACGCCGCCGCGCTCACCGCGTCGACCGTCCTGCTGGCCACCCTGCCCCGCACCACGCACCCGCGTCCCACCGGCACCGCGATGACCGACGGCCTGCGCTGGCTCGCCCGGGACCGCCTGCTGCGCACCCTCGCGCTGCTGCTCGGCGCCAACACCTTCGCCGGACAACTGGCCAACGCGACCCTCGTCCTGCTCGCCACCCAGGACCTGCGCCTGGACGCCACCGGCTACGGCCTCCTGCTCACCGCCGCCGCGTTCGGCAGCGTGCTCGCCGGGCTGGTCACCCCGTGGCTCCTGCGCACCGTCGGCGACACCCGGGCGCTGGTCGCCTCGCTCGTGCTGAACGCCGGGGTCTTCGCCGGGATCGGCCTCAGTCCCAACGCGACAGTGCTGGCCGTCCTGCTCGCCACCAACGGGTTCCTCACCACGATCTGGAGCGTGGTGACCGTCAGCGCGCGCCAGCAACTGGTCCCGCCCGGCCTGCTCGGCCGCGTCAACAGCGCGTACCGGGCACTGGGCTGGGGCCTGATGCCGCTGGGCGCGCTGGCCGGCGGGTTCGTCGCGCACGGCTTCGGCCTGCGCGCGCCCTACCTGCTCGCCGCCGCCCTGCGCCTGATCGCGCTCCTGCTCGCCCTTCCCGTGCTGCGCCGTCAGGAGACGTGACGCAGCCGCCGGAAGCAGAACCACGCCAGCAACCCGGACATCATCAGGAACAACCCGGTTTCCAGCCACTGCAACGGCCAGAACCGCGACGCGGGCTGGTAGGTCAGGTGCTGCTCGTACCCGAGTCCCGACAACTGCGCGAAACAGCCGTGCACCCGCTCGAAATCAGGCACCACACCGGGCTGCGCCGGTGGCAGACAGCCGTGCACCACCTCCGGCAGCGCGCTGACCACCTGGCCCTGCGGATTCACCGTCTCGTCGGCCAGCACCCACGCCCCGGCCGGCCGCACCACCCGCAACACGGCGGGCACGTCCCGCTCGTCGACCTGCACACCCTCGATGTTCACCGCGGTCAGCGCCACCACCTGCTCGGTCGAGGGCAGCAGGTGCGGGCGCACCGCCAGCGGCACCGCGACCTGCACCGCGGCGAACACCAGCAGCGTCACCGCTATCGCCGCGACCGTCCGGCGCAGCACCAGCCCGGCCGCGACTCCCAGCACGAACGCGAAAGCCGCGTATCCGATCGGCGCGATCCCGCGCGCGGTGAACATCGCCGCCTCGATGCGCGGTTCGAAGGCGCTGTGCGGATCGGCCACCGCCGCGGCGTCGATCGGCGCGACCCACCAGCCGACCACCGCGCTGAGCAACCCGGCCGCCACCATCGCCGCCACCACGCCCAGCCCCAGCTTCACCGCCAGCCACCGGGCCCGCGACACGGTCTGGTTCCACGCCAGGTTGTGCGTGCCCGCCTCCAGTTCGCGGGTGATCAGCGGCACGCCCCAGAACGCACCGATCGCCGCCGGCAGCAGGTACAGCGCGAACTGCCCGCCGCGGTAGAGCAGTTCCTCCTCACTGCGGCCGAGCAGCAGCAGGACCGCGGTGATCACCGCGAGCGAGGCGTACATCGACACCAGCGGAACGCGGAACTGGCGCCACGCCAGCCAGGTCATCGCACCACCTCCAGCGCCGGGCGTCCGGGTTCCCGCTCGCGCAGGTAGGCCAGCACCAGATCCTCCAGCCCCACCTGGCTGACCGTCCACATCGGATCGAGAATCGGCGCCTCGGTGCGCACCAGCACGGTGCTCTGACGCTCGGTGTGGCTGGCCGAGACGACCTCCTGCGCGGCGGGCAGGGTGGCGGGATCGCGCCGCGGGCCGGTCAGCAGGTGGTGGGTGGCGAGCAGTTCGTCGAGGTCACCGGCGAGCCGCACCCGGGAATCGACCAGCACCACCAGGTGGTCGCAGACCCGTTCCAGATCGGAGACCAGGTGCGAGGACAGCACCACGCTCAGCCCGTGCTCGGCCACCGCCGCCATCAGGTCCTGGAGGAACTCCCGGCGCGCGAGCGGGTCGAGCGCGGCGACCGGCTCGTCGAGCAGCAGCAGTTCGGGGCGCTTGGCGATGCCGAGCGTGAGCGCGAGCTGCGCGCGCTGGCCGACGGAGAGCTTTCCCGCCCGCTGCGCCGGATCCAGGCCGATCCGGTCGATCCGCTCGGTGGCCAGCGCCGCGTCCCAGCCCGGGTTCAGCCGCGCGCCGAGGCGCAGGTGCTCCTCGACGGTCAGCGTCGCGTAGACGGGCGCGTTCTGCGCGACGAAGCCGACCTTGGCCAGCTGCTCCGGCCCGCTGCCGGGCACCCCGCCGCACACCTCGATCGTGCCCGCGCTCGGCGCCAGCATGCCCGCCGCCAGCCCGAGCAGGGTCGACTTGCCCGCGCCGTTCGGCCCGACCAACCCGGTCACGTGCCCGGCCGGGATGTCCAGCGCGCACTCCCGCAACGCCCACCGGCGCCGGTACCGCTTGCCCAGCCCCCGTGCGCGCAGCGTGGTCACGCTATGTCCTCTTTGGACGCGTCGTGAAACGTGGCGGAGAACAACGCCTCGATGCTCTCGTCGTCGAGCCCGGCCAGCCGGGCCTTCGCCAGCCAGCGGCGCAGATCCTGACGCAGCGGTCCCAGCGTGGCGGGCGAGCCGCCGGACAGCGTCGCCGTGACGAAGGTGCCCACCCCGGGCCGCGCGGCGACCAGGCCGTCGTGCTCGAGTTCCCGGTAGGCCTTGAGCACGGTGTTCGGGTTGATCGCCAGCGCGGCCACCACGTCCTTGACCTTCGGCAGCTGGTCGCCCTTGTGCAGCAGGCCCAGCCGCAGCGCGTGCCGGACCTGCCGCACGAGCTGCTGGTACGGCGACAACCCCGAGCGGGTGTCCAGGTGGAACTCCAGCACCACGGCCTCCATTTAGCTAGTTACCTAGCACTATAGAGGCCGGGGTGCCGCGCGTCAGCCGGTGACCGAGCTGATCCAGTCCCGGTAGGCGCCGACGTGGGTGTACTGGCAGGTGGTGTCGTTGCCGGTGGACAGCACGCCGACCTGGACGCCGTCGGCGGTGAACATCGGGCCGCCGGAGTCGCCGCTGCCGCACACGCCGTTGATCCGGGTGCCGTTGATCGCCCGGCCGTCGTAGGCGTCGCTGGCGTTGGTGTCGGTGACTTCGAGCTTGGCGTTCTTCAACCGCGGCGACTGCTGCCCGCCACCGGTGTCACCCCAGCCGTGGATGGTGACCGTGTCGCCGGAGGCCACCGCGTCGAGGTCGCCGAGGGAAACCGCGGGCGCCGACACCGGTTCGGCGAGCTTCACCAGCGCCAGATCGGCATTGTCGTGCAGGGTCACCCCGTTCGGGGCGGCGTCGACGTAAGTGCCTTTCGCGTGCTCGACATTTCCGACGCGGAAACCCCACTGGTGATTTCCGCCGATGCAGTGCCGGGCGGTGAGAATCCACTCCGGGGCGAGCACGGTGGCGGTGCAGTAACCGTCGGAACCGTCCTGGTAAAGGCGGGCCGACCAGGGCGCGGAAGCGGTGAACTCGCCGTCGACGATGGCGTGGGCGGGGGCGGAAAGGCCGATCAGCGCGGCGGCGGTGATCAGCGCGGTGGCAGCGGGACGCATGGGCGGAACGCTAATCGCCCGATCGGGGAATTCGTCACCTGCGAAAGTCCTGTTTCATCAGTAATTCATCGCGGCTCGCTACTTTCGGCGGGTGACAATAAGACAAAAAGCAGCCATGGCGCTGACCGGTCTGCTCGCGGCCACGGGACTTTCCGTGGCGAGCGCCCCGGTCGCGCAGGCGGAAGCCCCGTGCGAGGGCACTTACACGATCGTGGTCGGCGGCACCGGCAGCAAGTGGTGGAACGACGGGTTCACCGGCAACATCCAGCAGCACGTCGGCTACCCGACCGACATCCCCAACGGCGCCAGCGCCCGCGCGGGCGTCGACGAGCTGAACCGCCTGCTCCGCGACCAGCGCAACCTCTGCCCCGGCCAGCACGCCAAAGCCGTCGGTTACTCGCTGGGTGCCGCGGTGGTGCACATCTGGGTGACCGAGAACTGGCAGACCTTCGGCAACGTCAACGCCGTGCTCATCGCCGACCCCAAACGGCAGGCGCCGCCGGGGTACAACGGCGGGAGCGTGCCGTTCGGCGGCATCGTCGGCTACCCGCTCGCCGGCGCCGACCGCTACTTCGGCAACGTCCCGGTCAAGTCGATCTGCCACTGGGACTACGTCTGCGACGAGTCCGCCGGCATCTGGACCTACCCGAACAACCACATGTACAACTACCCCAACGACTGGAACGTCGACCACCACAACGACTCCGCGCACGAGCAGTGGTTCAACGGGGCCTGGCACCCCTGGTAGCCGCCAGCGCCCGCCCGCCGTTCTCGGCCTGGGCGAGCAGGTCCTCGAGGCGGTAGCGCCCCGAGGCGAACAACCCGTTGCGGTACAACGCCGCGTAACCGTGCGCGAGCGCGATGAGGTTCGCCACCAGTTCGAGTGATTCCGGCTTGGTCCGCTCGCCGGTGTCGTCCGCGAGCCCGGTGAACAGGTCCATCAGCTCGCGCCCGGCCGTGGCCAGTTCCTCGTCCCGCAGCGCCGCCAGGTCCGACGCGTAGATCACGTCGAACCCGACCCCGCGGCCGACCGCGAACCGCAGGTAGGCCGATCCCGCCACGGCGAACCGCTCGGCGGGATCGGCTCCGGCGGCGTCCACCGCGGCACGGACGGCTTCGGCCAGTTCGCGGGCGGCGGCGGTGGCGACCGCGGCGAACAGGTGGTCGCGGTCGCGGAAGTGCCGGTACGGCGAGGCGGTGCTGATCCCGAGGCGGCGCGCGACCTGCGCCACCGAGAACGCGGCGGGCCCCTGCTCGGCGAGCACCTCGAAGCTGGTGCGGATCAACGCGGCGGGCAGGTCGCCGTGGTGGTACCCGCGCTTGCCCGCCATGAACCCCGCTCCTTGACCTCGATGTGATAGCCCTCGTACATTAGCAAGCGATAGGGCTATCACATGGAGGAAACACATGGTCGAGGGCAAGGTCGTGGCGATCACCGGCGCGAGTGCCGGCATCGGTGAAGCGACCGCGGAACTGCTGGCCGAACGCGGCGCGAAGGTCGTGCTCGGCGCGCGGCGGCCGGATCGCCTGGAAGCACTGGCCGCGCGCATCGCCGCCGCCGGGGGTGACGTGGCGTGGCTGGTCACCGACGTCCGGTCCCGCGCCGACGTCCAGGCGCTGGTCGACCTGGCGCGCACCCGCTTCGGACGGCTCGACGTGCTGGTCGGCAACGCCGGCATCATGCCGGTCTCGCCGCTGGACGAGCTGCGCGTGGACAACTGGGACGACATGATCGACGTCAACATCAAGGGCGTGCTGCACGGCATCGCCGCGGCACTGCCGGTGTTCCGCGCGCAGGGGTCCGGGCAGTTCGTGCACACCGCCTCGGTGTCGGGGCTGCGCACGGTGCCCGGGCAGGCGGTGTACTCCGGCACCAAGTTCGCGGTGCGGGCGATCTCGGAGGGGCTGCGCCAGGAAGCCGGGCCCGATCTGCGGGTGACCATCGTGTCCCCGGGCATCACGCACACCGATTTCGGGCGGACCATGGAAAGCCCGGAGCTGAAGGCGCGACTGGTGGAGCTGCGCGACCGGATCGCCATGCCGGCGCGGGCGGTCGCGCGGGCCATCGCCTACGCCATCGAGCAACCGGCCGACGTCGACGTGAACGAGGTGATCATCCGGCCGACCGCGCAGGCCTAGTCTCGATCAGCCAGCGCAGCTCGTCCTGCACGGTGGTGGCGTAGTCGCCGGCGGGCCGGTATCCGAGAGCGTGCGCGGCACCCATGTCCAGCACGATCGGCGGAACCCGATCCCACGGATGCCAGCCGAGCCCCGGCGGCGCGTCGTCGTCGAGCAGTTCCTCGCGCCAGCTGTGCCCGGCGGCCGCGGCGACGATCCGGGAAATCGCCAGCCCGTCGGGCGCGTCGGGGTCGGCGGCGTTGAGCACACGAGCCCCGGGCCGATCCGCGACGGTGGCCACCAGCGCCGCGATGTTCACCGTCGCCGACGGGTGGTCGATCCCGCGGCCGCGTCGGGCCAGCTGCACCACCGGCTGCCGCGCCAGGGCTTGTTCGAGGAAGTGCCACTCCAGCGGGTTGGCCGCCCCCTCGCCGTGCACTTTGGAGGGGCGCAGCACGGTGATCGGGAGGCCGCTGTCCAGCAGGGTTTGTTCGGCCGCGACCTTGTTGGGCCCGTAGCCTTCCGGGGAGTCGTAGGGCATCGACCCCGGCGGCACGGTCGGCTGGTGTTCGGTGATCGGCCCGTCGAACCTCGGTGGCTCGGTTGAGTTGACGTGGTGCCCCTGACCGTCGACGTAGACGGCCTTGCTCGACAGCATCACCGTCGAGGTCGCGTGGCGGGCCAGGGGCAGCAGGGCTTCCGCGTGCTTCGCGGTGAAACACGTGCAGTCGACCAGCAAGTCCACGCCGGTACCGAGCACGGGTTCCCGGCTGAACCCGGCGCCGGCGAGATCGCGCGGCATCCGAGCGGGGTCACGTCCGGTGACGTCGACCTGCCACCCGTCGGTGAGCAACCGCCGGGCCACCGCACGCCCGATGCCACCGGTACCACCGAGGATCAACGCCCGCCTCATCCGTCCCCCTGTTCGTTGCCGGTGGCCTGCCCTCCCACTGGTACACGAACTTCCTCGGCTGATCAGCAGGTGACCGGGCCCCGCAGGAACCTCGAGGTGCTTTCCGCCAGTTCCTCCGCCCGTCCCACCAACTCCTCGATCTCCGCCCACCGGCGCAGGTCGCGCTCGACGTCGGGCACCAGGCGGCTCGACGCCAGCAGCAGCAACACATCGATCTCGTACGCCAGATCGGCCAGGCGCAGGAACGGCAGATAGTCCTCTTCGGACCCGACGCCGTGCGCACGGGCCCAGGCGCACGCGGCGTGCCCGGTGGTCCGGCACACGAGGCGAAGGTGCTCGCGGATCTCCTCACCCCGCGAAGGGGCCGCACCACCGCGCATGTTCCAGGCCACGGACAGCAGGCAGCGACCGGCATCCTCCATCGACGTGTTCATCACCGCCGCAGTGTCCGGGACCAGCCGCCCGGCCCGCGGACCGACACACCTCAACACCGGATCGAGCGACCACGACTGGAGTGACGCGTTCACCCGGTCGAACGACCAGACGCGCCGTAACACCCCTCCGCGGCCCGCGACTCATGCGGTATGCCGATGACCAACCTGGCCACTCTGGCCCCGCCGAGCTGGGCCATCCCCGTCCAGCCCCGCCCGGCCGCGGTCGAGCAGCACCGCATCCGCATCCGGACGCAGTGGTGGCACGACGCGATCACCACCCGCGGCCTGCCCGGCAAACCACCCGACGGCGCCGACCTGACCCGCGCCCAGGTCTGGTCGGCGGCCGACGAGGACGTGTTCACCCTGCTGTGGCGGGCGCTCGCCTGGGGTTCGGGCAGCTACCTGCGCGACAACGCCCGCCGCCTCGACGGTGTCCGCGCTGACCTCGCCCACGCCGAGAAGGTCCTCGGCGCCGCCGCGGAAACCGCCCGCCACGACCCCGGCGCCGCTTACGGCTTGCTGAGACCGGGCCCGTACAACGCCATTCGCAGCCTGGGACCCGCGTTCTTCACCAAGTTCCTGTACTTCGCCGGCGGTGGCGCACCCGATCACCCGTGCCTGATCCTCGATCGGGTCGTCGCCACCGCGTTGCGTGACCACGCGGGCTGGACTTCCCTGTACTGCACCCGGCCGTGGCCCGCGCAGACCTACCAGCGCTACTGCGACCTGCTCGCCCGCTGGGGCCGCCAGCACCACCGCGCCGCCGACGAGTTCGAACGCGCCCTGTTCGCCGGACCGCTTCCCCGGGCATGATGTCGGGGTGGCCTTCGATCCCTGACTGCGGCTCGAAGTCCGGGACACCGTGGCGTCGGTGAGCGACTGGCGCCGCCGATATGGTCCGGACTTCCTCACCACCGCGCTCGCCGACCGCGCCGTGTGGTGGTCTTGGAAGCGTTGCGAGCGCGGTTGGTCCTTCGAAATCGCCTTCCGCACCGACGCCATCCGCGACGAGTTCACCGGTCAGCCCGCGGTGAGGGCGGCGCTGGAGGCCGCGCGAGCGATGGGCGCCACCGTCACGGGACGTCAGGCGGCGGTCCAGCGTTTGCACGCCCCGGAGGAGAAGTACCAGTCGAGGACCTTCCGCGTCTTCGGCCCGTAGATACCGTCCGCGGGAAGCCCGTTGAGGGCCTGGATCCAGGCGATCACGTTGCGGGTCTTTTCCCCGTAGACTCCGTCCACCCCGCCGGTGTCCGCGCCGCTGCACTTGTTCAGCGAGAATTGGAGGTAGTAAACGGCATTGCCCTGATTGCCGTACGCGAGAAGGCAGTCGAGGGAATTGCCGTAGGCGGGCAATGTCGCCTTGGCGCTGCCCAGGAAGCGGTTGGCCGTCCCGGTGCAGGTGGCCGCCGCCGCTTCGGTCGCGACGGCGGGAATCGCGGCGGGCACCACCGCGGCACCGGCGGCCAAGGCCACCACGACAGCCGATCTTCTCAGTTTTCCTGATTCCATCGAAGTGCTCCTTTCCCGGCAAAGGAACCATTTTCCGGGTTCGGAAATTAGCAGGCCGTCAATTGATCGGTACCGCCATTTGCCCGGGCCCGGCGGGACGCGCCGATCGGTGCGATCCTGGGATCATGACCGAGGCCACCGCCGACCGGCTGCGCGCCGCCATCCTCACCCTGGCTCGCGCGCGGGGCGCGGACAGCAGCATCTGCCCGTCCGAGGCGGCCAGGGCGGTCGCCGACGACTGGCGCCCGCTGCTCCCGCAGGCCAGGGACGTGGCTCGCCAACTGGCGCGCGCCGGCGAAGTGCAGCTCACCCAACGCGGCCAGGTCCTCGATCCGGACGGTGACTGGCGGGGACCGATCAGGATCCGGCGCGCCCGTGGCTGAGCGCTACATCGTGATCAACGGCCGACGCTGGCGGGCCACCGATCCCGAGATCCCCGAGGAGGTGGCGGCCGAGCTGCGCAGCCTGCTGATGCGAGCCCGCCGCGATGTCGGCGCGGCCCGGCGCAACCAGGACCCCACAGCCGAACGGGATGCCCGCGCCCGCGTGCACACCGCGAAGGTCGCGCTGGGTGAACGTGGAACCCCTTGGTGGGAACAGGATTCCGCCGAGCGACGACAACGCTGGCAGGACGGCCTCGACGCGCTGCGCTGACTCACCGGAGGGTGAACTGACTAACCGGCCTGAGGATGAGCGGGCTCACCGGGCCGCGAAGAGACCGCCGAGGCTGGGCCGACTCACCGGGCCGCGATGAGGCCGCCGAGGCCACTCGCCTGAGTGCGCCAGTCGAGCTGGTTCGGGCTCGTGCCTGCCCAGCGTTGCCCGATCCGGTTGAGCGCATCCCGGTCACGCGACCAGATCGAGTCCCCCTGGTGCGTGGCGAACTCGCCGTAACCACCGGTGACGCCGTCCAGATCGGCGAGGTACCGGCTGAACACGCCCTTGAACTGCTTCTGGTTGTCATCACAGGCGTTCATACCGACATCACACGACTCGGTCAGCACCCCGTCGCGGGTCAGGCCGGTGACCCCCGCGTCGGCGAGTCGCCTGGCCGTGTCGAGCAGAACACCGTCGCCGGTGGCGCGCCAAGCTTCGAGCAGACCGCCGACGGCCAGCCCCTGGTTGTACGTCCAGACCGTCTGGCCGTTGTTGCGGCAGTCCCCGGTCAGACCGTCGTTGACCAGGTTGGCACTGTTGATCAGCCCGCTGCCCAGGTACCACGTCGCGGCGGCGCGGGTGCGGTCCAGCCACACCGTGTCCCCCGGCGTCCGGTTGTGCACGGCCGCGGCGAGCCGCAGGTACAACCCGGCGGTCACGGCGTTCTTGTACGTCCGCTCCCGATCCCACCACACCCCACCACCGCAACTGCCCGTGTCCCAGTACCCGTGCACGTACTCGGCGATGGTGGTGGCCATCCGCAGGTAGCGCGCGTCGCCGGTGCGGTCGTGGGCGGCGATCCACGCCAGACCCCACCACGCCGAATCGTCGATCGCGCGGCTGACGAAGTCGCCCTCGATCGGGTCGCTGCTGCGCACCCCGGCGGGGAAGACGCCCCGGTTCTGCTCGAAGGTCCGGGCGATCACCCAGTCGTACCGCGGGTCGCCGTGCTCGATCAGCGTGGTCAGCGTCGCCGCGGTGTTCCACCAGCTGCTCGGCCACCAGCCCGGGTGCGGGTCGTAGGCGTGCATCAGCGCGTCGGCCGCCGCGCCGGCCCGGTCGTGTGCGGGGCGTGCCCACGCCGTGCAGCTCCCGTTCTGCCCGGTCGACGCCCGACCGCACGCGCGCACCGCACCCCCGTAGAGGCGGGCGCGCGGATCGACCGTGGCGAACAACGCGGTCCTGGCGCCGGTGACCCGTCCCAGCGACGACCCGTCCGGCCAGCTGGCACCTTCGTTCCACGAACGGTCGAGCCACACCTCGTCACCGGGACCGCCCGCCTCGATGCTCGCCCACGCCATCCCCCGGCGATCGGTGTGCAGCCGGATCGTGCGCCCGGACAACGTCGCCGCGGGCACCGGCTGTAAGTCGCCGTCGGCCTGCCCGGCGTCGGTGCCGTCGCACAGCGCGTCGCACACCTTCGGGTACACCCACTGCGTGCAGCCGACCCCGGCGGCGTCCCCGCACGCCCGGACCAGGCCGCGCCGATGCCCACGCGGATCCGAGATGTTGTACATGAGCGTGCGCGTGCCGGTCCACGTGGCCGGGATGCTCGCTTTGCCGAGCAACCCCTCCCAGGTGCGGCCGCCGTCCCACGAGCGGTCCAGCCACACCGCGTCGCCCTGGACACCGTCGTCGATGCTGCCCCACGCCATACCGTCCACATCGGACACGTGGAGCACCAGCCTGCGGCCGTTGAGGTTGTGCTCCGGTACCGGGAAGACCTCCTGCCCGGCCTTGGCCGGGTCCAGGGTGTCGCAGGCCAGGAAGCACACGGGCTCGGCGGCGACCGCCCGCGACGGCACGCTGAGCAGGCCGCCCAGCAGCAGGGCGGCCACGGCCAGGGATCTCGCGGACGGGTCCACCTCAACCCACCGACCGGTAGGCCTGGCCGCTGGCGTTCGCCGTGGCGCCGTCGTACAGGCCGGTGGGCGCGGTGGCGGTGGACAGGGTGAACCACGAATAGCGCTCGACGAACGGCAGACCCTGAAGCATGGCGGCCGAGTTCTTCACGAAGGCGACCTGCTGGTCCTGGCTCGGATAGCGCGGAGTGCCCTGGGTGAAGTCGATGAGGGCGTACTCGGTGAGCCAGATCGGCTTGCCGTAGCGGTTGTGCACGGCCTGCAGGTAGCCGCGGAGGTGATCGACGGCCGCCGCCGAGAAGTCGCTGCCGTACCAGTGCAACGGGATGAAGTCGACCCGGAGCCCGCGCGCGGCCGCGCCGCTGAGGAACCGGTCGAGCCAGCCGCCCGCCTGATCCCCGCCGAAGGCCACCGCGGGCGCGCCGAGCCGCATGCCCGTGCCCTGGAGCTGCGGCCACAGGTCGAGCGCGCGCTCGACGGTCAGGTTGGCCTGCCCGGCCATGTCGGGCTCGTTGAACCCCAGCAGCGTGGTGCCCAGCGACTTCGCCTTCGCCAGGTGCTCGGGGGTGACCGCGCCGGAACCCCAGATCATCGGCACGAACTCGGTCCCGTCCGGTTTGGTGACGCCCTGGAGATCGGCGGCCCAGTTGTAGAACCAGCCCGCGCGCACGTCCCGGAGCGCTTGGTCCACGCCGGGAACGGTGTTGACCGTGACGCCCTTCTTGCTCGCGGCCACCGCGCCGGCGGGCGGGCACGCCAGCACCACGAGCAGCAGCGCCAGTGCGGCGGTAGCCGCTCTTCGGGTGAATGACTTCACGGCAATTCCTCCCGGTTCCGGGTAATCGTCGGGCGCTGCCGACGAAGTGGTCAACCGGGCGGTGAAGACCTGTCCGGTTTTCTGTCGCGTCAGCAATTGACGGTGCGCCCCATAATCGGGAGGCGACTCCGGGAGGCAGAATGCGCAAGATCGCGTACGCGGTACTGGCATTGTTGATCATCGCGACCGGGACACCCGGCGTGGCCGCGGCCGCCGACCACACCGTCACCTTCGTCAACCGGTCCGGTCAGCCGATCTGGATCGGCAGCGCGGTGAACGCGGACGGCTCGCGCAACCTCACCGGACTCCCCCAGTTGCAGGACAGCCAGCAGGCCACGGTCACCATTCCCGAATCCGGCACCCCCGCTTATTGGCGAGGCAAGTTCTTCGCCCGCCAGAACTGCGGTGGCACGCCGGGCAGCACGTTCCACTGCGAAATCGGCGACTGCGGCAATCTCGCCGACCGCTGCGTCACCGGTGAGCAACCGGCGAGCCTCGCCGAATTCAACTTCGACCGCAACGACCAGCTGGCGCCCTGGTACAACGTCAGCTACGTCAACGCGGTGTCGCTCTCGATCACCATCGAACCGAGGGACGCGCAGGTGCCACCCGGAGGCACCGAATGCGAAGCGGTCGGCTGCTCGGAACGACTGCTCGAGGTGTGCCCGCCGGAGAACCTGACCAGGGACAGCGGCGGCAAGCCGATCCTGTGCACGAATCCCAACCGGGACGCGAAAACCCCGTACAGCGACGCCGTCTCGAAGCGGTGCCCGAAGGCCTACGCCTGGTCCAAGCACGACACCGAACCGGGCAACCAGGTCATGCGGCAATGCCGCGAGTGCAGCGGTTTCACCGTCACGTTCCACCGCGGCATCTGAGACGCTTCAGGACGCGCGGGCGGGATCGGTGATCAGCAACGGGTTGCGCGCCGCCAGCTCCTCCAGCACCGCGGCGGTGCTCGATTCGAGCATCACCGCCTTCTCCTGCGCGGTGACGCCCACCGCCTGCAGCAAAACCACCTTGCCGTGCGGTGTGTCGATGGTGCCGAGCTGGGGATCGACCGTCAGCGCGAACACGGTCAGCCCGGTGGCGGGTGCGTCGGGCACGTGCGGGTGCCCGGTGATCGGCTGGCCCAGATCGATGCGGTGCCCGGGTTCCAGGAGCACCTTGTTGGTGTTCACGTGCTTGGCCAGCTGGTTGAGCACCCCGAACGGCCAGCCGGGGGCCTGCACCTCGTCCGGCCGCCGGGCCGGGCGGAAGGTCAGCTCGAAGCCCCAGCCCGACCATTCCGGATCATCGTTCGGGCCGGGGTGGTACAGCTCGCTCAGCCCGTAGGTGACGTAGTGCCAGTGATCGGCGGCCGGATAGGCGGAACAGCCCTGGAGGTTGGCGCTGAACGCGGCAGGCGGCTGGTAGCCGACATGGTGCGGCGTGATGCCCTCGTACCAGGCGTTCAGTGCGAGATCGATGGCGTCCCAGCCGGGCGCTTCGTCCGTGTCGGTCACCGCGCAATCCTGCCACAGCCGCCAAATTCTGTTGCACGGTAACGGACAATGGATTCCATGGCGGTTCACCTGGCGTTCGGGCTGAGCGCCGGACCGGGGGTTTGCTGCTGGCTGCCCCCGTCCGGCGGTCGAGTCGTGCCCGAACTCGCCAGCGAGCGGACCGGTGCGCACCCGCCGGGCGCGCCGGTGGCGATCGGGCCCGCCGACGCCGGACCCGAGCTGGTGCGCCAGGCCGTCCAGCAGCTCGTCCTGCTGGTGCGCGACGGAACCGAGGTCGCGGCCGGGGCGGGCGTCGATCTCGGAAACGGCTTCACTTCAGCCCGGCTGGCCGGTGCCCACGGTGACCGCCGCGACGCCGTGCTGGCCGCTCTCAAGGTCCGCACGCAGGGGCTGGGCGACCGCGCGGGCACGCTGGTGGCGTTGTTCGGGCCCTCGGCGACCAAACGCGTCGGCGCGGCCGCGAGCGCCGCCATCGCCGAAGAGCGCTGGGCCGCGCTGCAACTGGCCTCGGCGGCATCGGACCTGCTCGGCCCCGAGCAACTGGAGCAGGTGCTCGCGCTCAGCGCCCCGGACGGCGTCGACCCGTTCCCGCGCGGCGCGGCGTCCACGCTGTCCGAGCACCTGTCCCTGGTGCTGGCGCGTTATCCCCGGCCGCGACGGCTGGCCCTGATCCTCAGCCTGTGGCACGACGTGTGCGCGCGGCTGGTCCACCGGCAGCGCGTGGACCGGCGCGCCGCGACGCAGGTTCGCCCCGACCGGATCGACAAGCTCCGCGAACGCCACCGCGAACACTTCAATGCCCCGCTGCTCCAGCAACTGCACTGGGCCACCGGCGACCAACCGGCACTGGCCGACGTGGCGCGCTGGCAACCGCCTCCACAGTGGACCGCACGGGAACTCACCTGGCTGCTGCGCGACGCCATCGCCGCGACCGCGTTGCTGCGGTTCGCCAAGACCATGTCCGACGAGGGGATCGCCGCCGCCGCGCGGAAGCACCGCGACGAACTCGTCGCCGCCGACAACTGTCTCACCGAGGCCGAGCGGACGACGGCGACGCGCCGGCCGGAGGGCGCCTACCCCCACCCCGCGCGCCCGGGCCGATACGTCCACGACCTGATCAAACCGCTGCGCCCGGACCGGACGATCACCGCGAAAACCGAGGCCTACGTCCAGGAACGGGTCGCCATGGCGCGCAACTACGGCGTGGTCGTCCTGGACGCGGTGCAGGAGCTGACCGGGAGGCTGACCGAGCGCCCGCTGCACAACTGCTGGGACACCTGCAAGCCGTGGCGCTCGCGCGACCTGCGCAAGTGGCGGGCGGTGGTGGGGTTCACCCGGGCACCGGAAAGCTGGGAGCAGCCGCCACTGGCCGACGCGCATCCGGACGGTCCCACCGCCCCGCTGGCCGAACGCCTGGCCGGCACGGACGCGGTCGAGGCGGAAGCACCGCACGACCTGCTCTGGCTCGCCGACCTCGCCGACGCACTGGCCCCCTTCTACGGCAGCGAGTCCGCCACCGTCCGGCACGAACGGCTCTCGCCCGACCTCGACTACCGGACACCGAGCCCCGCCCGGCCCGAGGCGCGGGCCCTGTCGCTGGCCGCGGCCGGGGTCGCCCAGCTGGTCGCGTTCGGCGCGAACCCACCGCCGCGCTGCCGCACCTGGACGGAGCTGGCGGAGGCGGTCAGCGCCGACGCGGCGGTCACCGAGGCGAGCGTCGGCGCGTTCCCGATCCCGCCTGAGATGTCCTCTGTGGACAAACAAGTGGTGCCGGGCACCGAGCTGGTCGTGGAACTGGGCCGCGAGCCGCGGCAGCTGGCGACCTGGTCCGGTTACATGGGCAACTGCATCGGCGAGTCGTGGTACGCCGACCAGGCCCGGCGCGGCTACTGCGTGCTGATGGCGCTGCGCGACCCGGACAGCGGGCGGATCGTGGCCAACCTCGACGTCCGGCGGCACACCGGCGGCTGGCAGGTCTACGAACTGCGCGCGCGGTTCAACGACAACCTCGATCCGGCGCTGGAAAGCCGGATCAACCGGTGGGTGGGCGACTTCCCCGGCCCGGTGCCGCCCGCACCCGAGCCCGTGCTGCCCATTCCGCCGCCCCGGTCCCGTCGCGAGTCGCGCCCCGCGACGGGCCGGATGCCCAGTCCGGCGCTGATCGCGGCCGTGGAGCGGGAACTGGCCAGCGCACGGGCGGTCGCGGCACGGCAGCTGTACGCCGAGCTCGCCCGCGGCCTCGGCACACCGACCCGTCCCGCCGACTTCGAACCCGACGCGGCGGTGATCGCCCTGAACCGCCTCGGCCCGGCCCAGATCGCCGAACTCCTGCAGACGACCCTGGACACCGGCCTCGGCTCGACCCGGCACGCCGAACCCCAGCGGACCAATACCGTCAGCTCGGCCCGGCACGCCGACCTCCGGCGGATCGCCCTCAACCCCGGCGTTGGCTCGGCCCGGCAAACCGACCTCGGGCTCACCACCGTCGCCCTGTGGCGGGCGACGCGCGTCCGGCCGCTCACCACCGCGGTGAACCGCCTCGGCCTCACCGGCCTCGACGCGCTGACCATCGCCGAGCCGCTCCCCCGTGCCCTGCGCGCCCTCGTGCGCCACCCGGCCATCGCGCCCGCTCACGCGATGGACGTGGCCGCCAGGGCGATCCGGCTGGCCATGGGCGAACCGGCCCTCGCCGGCGCGTTGACCCGGTCGGTGGCCCGCAGACCGTCCCCCGAACTGGTCTGCACGCTGGTCGTCGCCACCACCTGCAAGTCCACAGTGGACGACACGGTCCGGCTGACCGCCCCCGGTACCACCGCCGTGCCCGGCTTCCCCGCCACCGACCTGCTCGACGAACACGGCCCGTGGCAGCTCGCCCTGACCCCGGCCGCGGACCTCGGCGCGCCGGTGGACCTGTTCGGCCGTCGCATCGACGAGCACGGCCTCCTCGTGCCCGCCACCCTCCTCGGCAGCGGCGGCTGGCCCGCCCTGTGGAGCCGCGCCCACCGGTGACGACCCAGCGGCTGCTCGACGAGAACGATCGGTGGCGACGCCGTCCGGCCACGGTGGAGTGGTGTGGCTGGCGGCGTTGAGCCTGGACCGCCAGGTGCTGGCCGCCGGCAGCGCGGACCACTCCGCCCGGCTCCGGGAGCCCGACCCGGCCCGCGCCGCGTCGGGCCTCTGCGCCACCGCCCTGCCCCCGATCAGCCGGGAGGACTGGGCGAGGTTCCTGCCCGAGGGCGAGGTTCCTGCCCGAGCACGCCTACCGGCCGCCGTGCCCCGGGTGAATTCGTGCCGGCCGAGGTCGTTTTCGGGAGATGATGCAGGGATGGACCTGCTCGAGGACGCCGCTCCGGCGGCGGGGGTCGCGCTGACCGCGCGAGAACTCGGCGCGGAGCTTTCGCGCCGGGTGCGGGTGCTCGTGCCGCACGACGGGTACGTCATCGTCGTGCTGGATCCGGTGACCGGCGCCGGGTGCCTGGTCGACCGGCACAACTGGTACAGCCCCGAGCTGCGCCACCGGCTGGAGCTGCAGATGTTCCACGACGGCTCGCCCTACCTGACCGGGCGGCTGTTCACCGGGCTGGAGCCGATCGAGCTGGCGGGATCCGAGTTCTTCGAGGAGCCGCGGTACGCGCATCTGCACGACCAGATGCGCGAGGAGGGGTATGGCCAGGAACTGCGCATCGCCCTGCGGCACCGCGGTGTCGCCGTGGGGTGGGTGGCCCTCTCACGGCAACGCGGGAGCAGGCCGTTCTCCGACCACGACGTCGCCCGCGCGGAACGCCTCGCCACGCCGCTCACGGAGGCCTTGCGCCGGTTCTTCTCCGCCAAGCCCCTGCGCCCGGGGCGGTGCCCGCTGCCGCCGGGCATCGTGATCGTCGATCAGCACCACCAGGTCGTCGATGCCACGCCCGCCGGGCGTGCCTGGCTGAGCACGTCCGCCGACTCCACCCGGCCGCCCGGTGCGCAACTCCCCCATGACCTGCTCAACATCACCCTGCTCGCGCGGCGGCCGGGGACGCGGGCGGTGAGCCGGGTGCCCATGCCGCACGGCTGGCTGTCCCTGCGCGCGGAACCGCTGGGAGCCGGGAACGTGGTGGTGACCCTGCAGGCCGCGCCCACCGAATTGCTGCTGCCCGCGCTGTACTTCTGGTACGGCATCACCCCGGGCGAGCGGTCGGTGCTCGAACAGGCGTTGCACGGACTCCCGGCCAAGCAGATCGCGAACCGGCTCGGCCTGTCGCCGCACACCGTCCACGACCACTTCAAGGCGATCTACCGGAAGACCGGTGTGGCCGGGAAGGACGAGTTGCTGGCGGGATTGGCCGCACCCGCCGTCGGCTGACGCGCCGGCGAAACACCCGCTGTGCTTGGCTTTCCGCAACGCCGAGAGGGGCGGACGTGGACTGTGACAGCTGCTTCGCGCCCGAGCGCACTCCTCAGGCCGTGGCGGGTGGTGGTGTGCGGCCCTTCAGCACGGCGGCCAGTTCGGCGCGGGCGTTCCTGGTTTCGTCCGCGGCGGCGAGTTCGGTGGCGACGTCGAACAGGGCGGCGTAGTCGCGGGCGATGGTGCGTTCGTGTTCGCTGAGCCGGGCCGCCTGTTCGGCGCGGGACTGGTCCAGTTCGGTGAGGCGGCCGAGTGCCGCGGTGTGTTCGGCGCGCAGGTGTTCGACCTCGTCGCGGTGGCGCTGGATCAGGTGCTCGGCCTCGTCTCGGAGGCGCTGGGCGTCGTCGCGGTGGCTCTGGATCTCTTCGCGTTGGCGCTGGATCTCGTCGCGGTGGCTCTGGGCCAGGTGTTCGCGGTCGGCGGTGTGGCGGCGTTCAGCCTCGGCGAGGTCGCGGGCGTGCGACTGCTGGTGCTCGGTGAGCTGGTCGCGGTGGCGCAGTTCGAGGTCGTGGACCTGCTGGAGGTGGGCGGCGCGGTCGGCGTCGCGGGCGCGGAGGAGTTCGGCCTGGGCCTCGGCGAGGGTTTCGTGCTGGGCTTGGAGCTGCTGGTGGCGACTCTCAAGGTCGCTGTGCTGCTGACGAAGTTCACCGTGCTCGTGGCGGAGTTCGCTGTGCTGCTGGCGGAGGTCGGCGAGTTGCTCGGCCAGCCAGCGGGCGTCCCGCTCGGATTCGGCCTGGGCGACTTCCGCACGGTGCTGAGCCTCCCGCGACGCCTCCGCCTGGCGAGTCGCCGCCGCGGCCTCGGTTTCCGCGGCCGCACGAGCGTCCCGGTCGATGCGGGACTGGCGCTCAGCCCGCTCACGGGCGGCGATCGCGTCGGCCGTGGCCTCGGCCGCCTCCTGCTGCGCGGCGCGGGCCTCCGCAGTCGCCGCCTCGGCCGCGCCGATGCGGGCGACCGCGCTCTCGTTGATGGTGCTCAGCCGTTCCAGTAGCGCGGTGAGCTGCTGGGTAAGCGCCTCAGCGGCGGGGACGACGGTGGCGAGCGCGTCATCGCGGATCTGCTCCAACTCGACGATCGGCAGCTCCGGATCCACCGGGCGGCGTCGCATCGCCTGCGCCTGCTGCTGGTGCGCAGGCGTACAGAACTTCTGCCGGTTGGAGGCCGGGGTGAAGCGCCGGTCGCACCCGTCCAGCGCACATATCCGACTCCGCGACCCGTCTGTTGTGAGTTGCAAGCAAAATGACAATTCCTTTGCAAGTAAAGTGTCAACCTGCAGGTCAGAGCGCTAAGACGAGGGCAAATAAGCCCTCGGATAGTCCCGCCTAGAAGTCGAGTCGCCCAACCGTCGGCCGTATTTCGCGTGAAGTGTCAGTTCACACAGGGCCGGGAGCGACCACCCTGGCGCGGCAACTTTCGGTTGTTTTTGCACGGCAGCACACCTCAGCGCTTCCATTCGGCGGTGCGGAAGCCGCCAGTCTCGACAAGGCGCGCAGCCCTTCGGCCCGGTTGTGCAGCCGCATGCGCATCACCGTCCGAGCGCTGACCTGCCTGCCCGCAGCGGTCAACTCGGCTGCCTTCGCGGCGTCGCGCTGGCGGACCGCATGCTGCTGCGGGTCGTACCTCGGGCACGGCTGCGCCCGAGGCTCGGCGCCCGGTCAGCGCAAGCAACTCCTCATCCGGGGTTCACGGTGTAACGCGCCCAGCCGGCGCCGCGCCGCAACACCTTCCCCTGCCGTTGCGCTGTCCGAGTGAAGATCACGGGGTGGCGCATCCTGGTGGCGGTCCGGCGCACCCGTAGGGCGTGACAAATCTCGAGATCGACTTGGCGTACTTCAACTACGCCCACGGCGGCATCACCAACTCCTCCTCGCGCGGCGAGAATCCGCCCGGCGGCTTCGACTTCACCGGCCTGGTGCGGGTGATGCGGGAACGCTGGCCGCACGTGCTCGTCATGGGCGAAGGCGACTACTTCGAATTCTTCGGCGGGGCGGGAATGTGGGGCGCGGCCGAGGCCATGCGCGAGGCCGGCGGCCGCGCGTACGTGCCGCTGCCGGGCAGCCTGCCACGCGAGTGGGGACCGTACGCGCCGTGCCTCTTCGTCGACGCGCAGACCATGATCATTCACCGCTGGTTCGACCACCGGGCGCCGGACTTCGCCGCGCGCAACCGGAACCTGCTGATGGTGCGGCACGCGCGTGGGCAGGAGATCCTGCACCTGGCCACCGGCCACGGCGACCTCCATGACGAGCACTACCGCGCCGCGGACGCGAAGACCTACCGGTGGATGGCCTACGAGGGCGTGCTCGGCGCGGTACTCCTGGACATGAACGAACACCTCTCCGGCCCCCACCACGAACCCGGCGACCTCGACGACCCCGCCGTCTACGACCAGCCCGCCCACTACCTGCATCGCCTGCGCCACACCCCCGACGGGGTGCCGGAGCGCCCGTAACGGCGCACCACCCGGGCGATGGACTACCTGTGCGGAGCGTGGAACGAGACCGAGCACCGCCGCGAAGGCGGGATCGGGTTCGTGGACGTGGCCCGAGCAGGCCAGGATCTACACCGGCACCAACCTGCCCCAGCCCAACGGCCGCGACTGCGTCCAGCTCGACCACATCCTGCTCAGCCCCGCGCTGGCGCCCCGGATGGTGCCGGGCTCGGCCCGCATCCACGAACCGGCCGACCCCGCGCACCCGGACAGCGACCACAAGCGCGTCAGCGTGACCATCACGGTGGAGTAAAGCGGCGGCCCGCCCTGAGGAGCGCCGGGCGGGCGCACCCGAGGACATCGCCCGCTGGTGTGAGTTCTTCGACAGCCCGGACCGGTGGCTGGTCCTCGGCGACGGTCGGTGCTCGCCGCCGGTTCGGCCGGCGGGGCGAGAAGGCCGTCGCCGGGCCAGAACGGGGCTTCGGCGGCCATGTTCGTGCTGATCGACACGGTAGTGCCAGCGACCGGGCGCCGCGGCCTCGACAGACCGGAATAGCTGGGGATCCAGCGGCTGCCCGGTGGCGCGGTCGTGCGCGACGCGGTCGCGCAGCAACCTCGGCAGCGCGCCGGGCCGCTGGACCACCCTGCTCGCTCAGCGCGAGGCCGACGAAACGGGAGACCGCGAACGTCAGGCGCTTCGGCGGTCCGAAGCCGACATCGCCGCGGTGGCCGGGCGTTGCAGGGTGCTGGTTCGGGGTAGCGCCCAGGTCACGTCACTGTGGGGATGGTCCAGCCAAACGAACTGGTTACCATCTGTGATGGTGAGCCCGAGACGGTCCCAGCCGGGGGAGCCGAGCGAGTGCCAGTGGGTGGTGATGTCGTCGAGCTGGGCCCAGAGGCGGCGTGGGCCGCCTTCGCGGACCTCGCGGGTCGCTGTGGTGGCGTTGCTGAGTTCGCACCAGGAGCCGTCGGGGCTGGTGAAGTACACATCGCCGGGGCCACCGGTGTCGGGGTCCTGGCAGTAGCCGAAGTTGAGGCGGCCCGGTTCGTGCAGGTGGATCAGGAACCACAGAACCGGGTTCTCCCACAGCCGCTCGGCGCGTGAGGTAGTGCGCGAGTGCGTGGCTGAGGCGCGGTCGCGGGGAGTGTAGCCGTGCCAGGGCTGGTCGAAGGCGGGGCTGCGCATGTGCATGAAGGTCGCCGCGCCGGTATCGAACCGTCCACGTGTCTGGTCGCCGTCGCGGGTCAGCAGCACAAGGTTGCCGGCGGCGGCGTGGATCTTGAGGTCGACGAGCAGCCGACCGCGGGGGGCGAGTTGTTCCACCCAGGCGGCGGGCACCCACGAGGTGGCGCACGTGGCCATGAAGCGGTCGTAGGGTGCGTGTGCGGGCAGGCCTTCGAAGCCGTCGCCGGTGACCAGGCGGGGATGGAGATCGAGCTGGTTCAGGTGTCGGCGTGCGGTGTCGACCAGGTCGTGGTCCACGTCGATGCTGGAGACGTTGTCGTCGCCGACCAGCCGGCTGAGCAGGGCGGCGTTCCAGCCGGTTCCCGTGCCGATCTCGAGCACGCGGTGTCCCCGGCGCACGTCCAGCTGTTCGATCATGCGGGTCATCAAACCGGGCGCGGAGGAGGACGAAGTGGGGCCGGTGGTGTCGCGGCTGCCGACGGCCACATCACCGAGCTGGGTGACCAGCGAGTGGTTGCGGTAGATCGATGTGCGCCACCGCTGGTGCGTGGCGGCGTCCCCGCACTGGACAGGAATCCATCCCTGGCGGGAGCGGACGTAGAAGCGGGGCACGAACACGTGCCGGGGTGTGGAGACGATGGCTTGCTGCACGGCAGGCGAGTGCAGTTTGCCGGTCGCGACGAGTTCGGCGCGCAACGCCTCGGCCTGCTGTGGCCAGTCATCGAAGGTAGTCATCGTCGTCCCTTCGCTAGGACCTCCGCCAGTGTTTCGACCATCGCCGCACCTGTGGAGGCCGCGAGCCAGCCGAACTGAGGCCCGGTGTTGGCTTCGAGGAAGACCCACCGGCCGTCGGGTCGCACGACGAAGTCTATCCCGGCGAGCACGAGACCGGCCTTGTCCAGATACCGGTGCACGCCCTCGGTGACGTCGGCGGGAACCTCGACAGCCCCATAGCTCAGGCCCTCGAGATCGGTACGCCAATCGATGCGGGCTGCGGGAGAGTGGGCGTGGATGGCGACGGGAAACCAGGAGTCGCCGATGACGGTGAGGCGTACTTCGAACCTTTTGCCGAGTTGTTCCTGCAGGGTGGTCGCTGTGGAGGCGACCCCGGCAAGGTCGCGCCGGTCATCGGAGGTGATGGGCCGGGTAGGCGCGGAGCGGGGCCTGTCCTCGTTGTCGGTGAAGCCGCCAGGTCCGAGCAGTTTGGTGATGGTGCCCGGCCACTGGTCGATGGCGGCCGCGGCGGTGTCCGCGTCGTTGGTGATGACGGTGTCGGCGACGTGCAGTCCGCACTCGCGCGCGATCGTCCATTGGTAGGGCTTGTAAATGGCGTCGGCGCAGCGGTTGGGGTGGTTGACCCACAGCACGTCGAGGGCGGCGAGGATGCCGCCGAGGCCTAGTTTCGCTTCCCTGAACGCGACGTCCTGCACCGACTCGGACATCGATTCCGGTAGGTGGTAGGTCGAGGGGTTGCGCCGCCAGATCGAGCGGATCTCGGCCAGGTCGACCTCGTGGTGCTCGTTCCACAGCCGTCCTCGCCACCGGCCGTCCTCGAGCCGTGCCGCGAGTTTCAGGCGGGTGGGAAAGTCGCGAAGGTCGGTGCGGAAGACTGGTACATCGGTGTCGGTGAGGTGGCTGATCACCGCGTCCACTGTGGGGTCGAAGTCCCGGGCGAGGATGAGGACCGTCATCGCGGGCTACTGCTCTTCCCAAGACCAGCTCTCGTTGTCCCCACCATCTCCGTCGGTGTGCGTGCCTTCGATGGTGGTCCAGTCTTTGGCCAGCGTGGGGCTGAGGGGCCTGCCGTGCGTGTCCACCGCGATCTGGGCGACCGGGTCGTAGCTGTGCTCTGGGCCCGGTGACAACACCATCACTGAGGCTCTGCGCAGAGCGAGGGGCAGGGCGGCCTCGTCATCGCGACACGCGCTGCGCTGCGCTGGCCGGCGGGCGCCGACTATGTCGTCCGACGCCAAGGGATCAGAGATCAGCATGCCACGTCCTCTCGTGCCTCCCAGCGACTTTCCCCTGCTGCGCTTCCGCGCAGCCGTCCTTCCGAGGGTTGAATCCGGCGAGGATCGTCACTGTGCGAGTGCGGTCTGTTGCTCAATGCTCGCCCTCACTGTAGTGGGTGGTGCCGCGTCGCCAGCGGCGCAGCGGACGACCCCGGTAGGCCGACTCTCTCGCCCAGTTCGCGGCCAGCGTCCCGCCGTAGACCTTGGTGGCGAGGTGCTCGGCGTAGTCGCCCAGGGGCGCGTTACGGGTCCGTACGACGCCGCGCTCGCGCAGCTCGGCAAGGATCGCGGCGTACCGGCCCAATAGCTCCGGAACAGACGCTCCACTCAGGTCGTCGTGTGCTGTTCCCACCCAGTTTCCTTTCCTGACAGCACCAGCGAGGACGCACGTAACGGTCGCACACCACAACCGCGCCGTCGCGCAGCGCGGGCAGGATTTCGGTGGCGAGCTGATGGTGCCGGTCGGCTGCGCACAGGCAGGCCAGCCCGGCCGCGGTCAGCGTCTCGGCGATCAGGCGGACGGCGGTGGATTTCCCGACCCCGCCCCTACTTAAGCTGCCCTGCATGCCAAACCGCGAAGAGGCCGAACGGCGGCTGGAGAAGCTGTTCATCGCCGTCACCGCTTGGGCGTCCCGAATCAGGAAGCCACCCCCGGTCGCCGCTCCAGGCAGCAGCCTCGCGGCAGACGACCAGGCGTTTCCGTGCATGCCCGCTTCGACAATCGCCTACAACGGCCTGGCGGTCGCCGTCGAGCACCTGGACTATTTCCGCACGTCGTTCCAGGCCACTGGGCACATCTATCCGGCGGCGAACTACACCGTGTTGCGGTCCGCCCTGATGGGGGCGGCACAGGCAGTCTGGGTGCTGGCGCCGCGGCCACGCCACGAACGGATCGGGCATGCTCTCGACATTGCGGTCGACAGCTATAACCAGCAGCGCAACCTCGTCGAAGCGGCCACCGGCCTGAGTGCCGACCAGCAGGTCGTCACTGACCAGGTGCTCACCACGTTGGAGACCCGCTTGGTCGAGGCAGCGGTGGTCGCAACCGCGTTGGGCAGGGATGCCACCAAGATCCGGAAGTGGAAGCTCAGCATGACCCGGGTGATCACCGATGCGGTCGGGTTGGCCAACCCGGACAACACTGCCGACGCCTCCGCGATCCGTGCTGGCACTGCCTTGCTCTGGCGCTCGCAGAGCGGCCACGCCCACGGCACGCCGGGCAGCATGCTGTCGCTGATCGACCACGGCAGCATCGTCGACGGCGGTGCCGGCACGCTCTGGGCTACTGCGAGCACCTCGCTCGAGGGGGTCGTCTCTGCCGCCGGTGGCGCCGCGCTGCTGCTCAACGAAGCCTGGAAGCTCTACGACCTGCGCTGTCAAAACCTTGGCCAGGCATGATCAGCGTAGTACGGAATAGGTTGCCGCACGCGCCGCTAGGCAGCTGCAGGGGATCGCAAGGTCCTCCGGGGGATCGAGCAGACTCTCGAACTGCAGCAATAGGCGACTACACTGCTTTGCCGTTCAGCATCCGACGCTGTCCGGCGGCAGGGACGTCACTCCCCTGCCGCCGGGCAGCGCTCAGCTGGTTTCGGCGGTGTTCTCGGTCCTCAGAAGCCGCCTTCGCGGGTGATCAGCTCGCGCAGCTTGAGCAACGCGTTTTGTTGCACGGCGCGCACATTGCCGGGCTTCAAGCCGACGGCTTCCGCGGTCTCGGCGGCGGACAGTCCGACGGCCACGCGCAGGATGACGATCTCCTGGTCGAGCCGGGGCAGCGTGTGGATCAGGCGGTTGAGCCGTTCACCAAGGTCGACTTCGCTCCCCTCCGGCTCCCCGGACTCCTTGCGGATCCGGGCGCCCGCGCGGATGGCGTCGGCGACCTTGTTCGCCGCGATCGCGTGCACCAGGTAGAGGAACGCGCCGCCTCGGTCGTGGTACTGCGGCAGCGCGTTGAGCACCGCGACGCACACCTCCTGGGAGATGTCGTCGGCCGAGAACCAGCCCAGGTCGCGGCCACCGAGCCGCGCCCGACAGTACCGCGTCACCACCGGTTTCAACGCGGCGAGCAGGGCCGACATGGCGTCTTGGTCGCCCTCTGATGCCCGGCGGACCAGCGGCTCCAGATCTTCCTTGGTCAGCCGAGGGTACGAGGATGTGGCCCGGGTGGGTGTGGTGGCCGCCGGTGGTGTGCTCGTCGCGCCGCTGCGGCGCAGCGTGTCGGCGACGTCGCGGGCCGAGGTGCGGCGGCGGATGGCTGCCGTGGTGCCCAGCGATGATTCCTCCACCAGCGTGAGGAACTTGCGCAGCGCGGTGTTGTCGTCGGCCAGCTGGGCTTCCGCTGCCCTGACCTCGTCGGGGGTGAGGTAGCCGAGCTCGCCGATTGCGCGCAGGTGCTCGCGGGCCCGCTCCAGCTGGTCAGGATGCACGGTGATGTTCATGCTGAGCCTCCTGTGCGGCGGACCTGTTTGCGCTGGCGTTCGCGGTAGAGGCGGCCTTCGAGCTGCCGTTCGGTCAGCCCGACCACCTTGGCCGCCTCGGCATGGGTTTCACCGAGGAAAGCCACCCGGGTCACCGCTTCACGTGCGGTGTCGTTCTTGATGCTGCGCAGCTTGTGCAGGGCTTCCTGCTCGGCGACGACCTGATCGGCCGGGTTGGCGGAAGACGTGCCGGAATTCTGCGAAGGCGGGGCGTCGTCTGCGGTCAGCCCGAACGGGGTGTCCACGCCTTGTTCGGCGCGCCATCTTCGGAACACGGTGGGAAAGGAACGCAAGCACGCCCCGACGAAGAAGGTGCGCAACGAGGCGCCGCCATCCGGGGACCAGGCCCCGCCGACCATGGCGAACCGGTGGAACAGGCGCAGCGCTTCGGCGACGGTCTCCGCCGCCAGTTCGAATCGGTCGTCGGCGCACTCGGCTAGGCGCCGTTTGAGCAGTTCGGTGGCCGTGACCGGGCGGCGGATGGTCGCGCAGTGCTTGAAGATCAGCGTCCGGCGAATCCAGGACCGCATGACCGGCAAGCCGTAGGCCGCCAGCTCGGCGCGGAACAGCTGGTACTCCGCGCCGGCGAACCCCTGCGCGCGCAGCCCGTTCACCAGTGCCTCGTCCGAACTCAGCCGCCAGTACAGCTCGGCCTGGTGCACCTCGTGACGTTCGTCCGCAGCGAGGTCTTCGTCCTCGTCGAGGTCGGCCAGCAGCCTGTCGACCACCGCCAGCAGCGGTGCCAGGCCGTTCCCGGGTTGCTGGCGCGCAGGCGGGGACTCCGGACCCGCACCACGCTCTGCACCGGGCACCTGGCATCTCCTTGGTTGTAGCGACGGGCCTGGGGTCAGGGAGCGTCGGCGGGCTCCGCTCGCGCTCCGACTCTGCGAAACTCCACGACCTCTTCATAGGCCGCCCCACGGCGACTACCCCACGGTTTTCTTCAAAATTTTCCGGAGCGAGATTTTCGTGGGGTGACCAGCAGGATCGTGCCTATAGACCTGGCAAAGCCAGGATCGAGGCGGCAAGGACCAGGCAGCGCGGATCAGCGTCACCGCGGGCTGCGACATCGCCGCTGGATCGCCAGAGGAGGACAGCGTGCTGCAGTGGGTTGCGACCGGATACGGAGTGCTGGTCGCGGTGCTGATCGCCGCGGCCGCCGGAGTCGCCCTCTTCGTTCCCGACACCAGCCAGCGGGAGATGGGCTTCAAAGTGCTCAAGCTGATGCTCGGCACCGCGACCGGCGCCGGCGGGACCCTCGCGCTCCTCGTGCGGGTACACGAGATCGGCCTGCTGTGAACGATCGCGGAGCGCCTCGACGCCAGCTGGCCACCACGTCCTCCGCGTGGACCGACCATTTCGCGAGGTGGTGCCCGGGCAGAGGGACCTGCTGACCGATTTCTTTCGGTGTCGTGTGTTGAACGCTGTGATCATGTCGTTGGTGAAGGCAGAGCGAGCGGCGCGGCCAGTGCCGCGCGTGGGCGTCGTCTCGGGCTCTCCCCACCAAGGCGTGATGCAGCGTTATCCCGTGCTCGGCGGATCGGGGTCCACGACGAACCCTCCCCACACCGCCGTCGACCGTGCCCGAATCTCGTCGCCGATGCCCGCAGGCCAGACCGTCTGGTCATCCCACCGCGCTCCGTTGAGTCGCGCTCTGGCCCAATCCTCGCGGCCGAGGGAGGCGCCGCTCAAGTCCGCCCCGCTGAGTTCCGCCCTGGTCAGGTTCGTCCCCCCGAGGTCGGCCTCGGTCAAATCCGCGCCGCGGAGGCGGGCATCGGTCAGATCCGCGTCGCCGAGCAGGCTTCTGGTCAGGTCCGCGCCACCAAGGTGAGCGCCGGTCAGGTTCACCTTGAGCAGCAAGACAGCAGTCAGATTTGCCTCCCCAAGTTGGGCGTCGGTCAGGTCCACGAAGGTGAGGTCGGACTCGGTCAGGTCCGCGCGCATGAGGTTGGCGCCGCTCAGGTCCGCGCGGAAGAGGTTGGCGCCGGTCAGGTCCGCACCCGACAGGTCGGCGCGGTTCACGCCGAGCCGAGTCGGGAGCCGGCCCAGGACGGTCAGTGCCGCCTGGATGTCGACGCCGAGCGGAGCCCGCTTCGCACTCAGCCGCAGCGGGTAGGCGGTACCTCGGCCCATTGGCTGCACCCGCAGCACCGATCGGCGCCGCGCGCCCGAGGACGGGCGCGTGGTTTGCCTCCCGGGCGGGCGCACCCGAGGGGTGGCGCGGGATGCGGTGCGCTCACGGACATAAGCGCTGAGCACCTCCACCACGATCGGATGGTCGCGTTTGGAGTCCACGGCCAGGCGTTCCAGGGCATAGATGCCGCCCAGACGGATGTCGAGCTTGTCGTCGCCGAGCTGGCCGACCGCCGTGGTGTAGCGGTCGGTGATCTGCCCTTGCTGGGTGAGCCGGTACGTGCGGGCGGTCAAGGCCAGGCTGCCCAGTGCGGCCATCCCGGCCAGCCCGGCGATAAGCCCGGTGCGGGTTACCGCTTCGGCGCTGGCGCGATCCTTCGGATCCGGCACGTACCCGTACAGCGCTGGCGGCACCTGCCAGACCAGCCAACCCACCCCGGCGAGCACCGCCAACCCGCCTACAACGGCCAGCGCCCACAGCCCCACCCGGCCCGCCAGCCGCGACCAGTGCAGCCACGGCGTCCACAGCGCCACCAGTCGCGCCTCTCGTCGAGCCTCTCGCCACCGTCGGTGCGCACGTGTCACCGCTGCGTCTATCACCACAGTCCAATGATCCCGGCCGTCCGATGATCGCGGCCGGGCGACCCCGACAGTTATGCCCGGACCGCCAGCCGGCGTAGCTGGCACCCGTTGTGATCGGCACCGACACATCGATCAAGGTTGTCCGCCCCGCCCGCCGGCCGTAGGACCGCAGCTCGACGGGGCACACAGGTCCGCGTACGTCATCACGTCTCCGGCCCGGTCGCGCTGTTCCGAGCCTTCGTGCGCGCGAACAGCAACTGCTCGTGGCGGACACCGCCGGGCAGCCGGTTGAGCCAGACCGCGATTTGCTGCATGGCCTGATTCCAGGTGATTCCGAGTTCGGGATGAACCTCGTTGGGCCCGAGGTTGCCGAACGCCGTGGGACCTCCTTCTCCTCCGAGTCCGTTGACGATGGCGACCTGCAGTTCCCAGGCGAGGTCTTCCTTCTGTGTGCGCGTCAGCCCGGCGGTCACTGGCCGGCCTCGCCCGCGGTCGTGCCGTGGCAGCGGGTGCCGTCACAGCCTGGCACCCGGCAGCGGACCCGCTCGTAGAGCTCGTCGGCCAGTTGCGCCAGATCCAGGCAGGGCTGGCTCCCGTCCGGCAGCGGGGCGCACACGATGTAGACCAGACCGCCGTCGTAGTTGTCCTTGCCGTACACGGCGTGGGCCACCTCGAGCGACACCGGATGCTTCATCGCGGCGGTGACGGCCTCGACCAGTGCGCCGCACCCGTCGCAGACGATCGACCGCCCGCTGAGCGTCGTCGCGATCGACATGAGCAGCCCCTCATGAGTCCTGAAAACGGTTAGAAACCCAGTTTTCGCCCGTTGAATATCGGACAGGTTTTCAGGCTCATGGTAGCCAGCGCATTCGGCTTTCCGCAACTGTCGATGTTCGAAGTTGTCTGCGGGGATGCCTGAACTCTTTTGCACGGGCTGGGTTAGTGTTCGGGCGGTGATGACCTTTGGTTCGTCAGAGCATTGAACCGGCGCTAACGTGCTCTCGGCTAGTTCCCCAAACTCGCGATCGTTTGTCATTTTGCTTTTGGTTACGTTTAATCGGGAAATCCGATCGTGTTGAGTTGCGTGCGGATCTGCGCCGCCTGCATGGGGTCGAGGTCGAGCAGAATGTCGAGGGCTTCCTGCCATTTCTCGCGGGCCTCTTGAGGGCGACCTAGGTCGTTCAGGATTACGCCGATGTGGTTGAGGTTTTCGGCGTAGTCGTGATCCAGCTGTCGGGATCGACTGCTGTCAGCGGCTTGCATCATGTAGTTGAGAGCGTCCTCGCCGTGGCCCTGCCGATGGTGGATCTTCGCGAGGGTCCTCAGGGCAAGCGCCCGTATCCCTTCCGCTCCGATGGTGCTGGCTATGTCCATGCCTTGCCGGACGTAGGCAAGTGCCTGGTCGAATTGTCCCAGTTCACTGAGCGCCCGCCCGAGGTGAATCAGGCTGATGCCTTCATTGCGCCGATGGCCAATGGTCCGGTTGATATCAATACTTTGTTGGCTGTATGCTGCCGCCTCTGCGTGGCGTCCGACCTCGTTGTAGTTATGGGCGAGGTCAATCAGGGCGGCTGCTTCTCCGAATTTATGGTCAATTTTCCGTGCGATTTTCAGCGCTTGTTCAAGGCAGATGACAGCTTCGTCGTACCGGCGAGTATGCTGATAGGACTCCTGGTACGCCTCGCCGAGGCTGAGGTATGCCCAGTGCTCACTGAGTTGGCGACCGAGATGTTGAGCGGCGGAGGCGCCCAGTTGGTGGACCATGATCCTGTCGGCAAGGTGGCGGTGCTCCCCCAGATAGCAGTCGACGGCCTGCGGTAGCTGGCAGCCGACTGCGTGCTGGTCGACTGCGGGTGCGTGGCGGATGAGGGCCAGCAGGTTGGCGTGTTCGGCGGCGAACCACCGATGCGCCTGATCGCGGTCGCTGAAGGTGAGGGGGCGGCAACTGGCTGGGCGTGGGTCGATGGGGATGTTGGGATGTTGCGGATAGTAGGCGAACAGGGCGGCGTGGGCGGTGTGCAGATACCACTGGTACAGGCGCCCGGTAGCGGAATCGCGCGACTGTCCCGGCTCGTTGGCTGCCGCTTGTTCGGCGGCGTAGTCCCGGAGCAGGTCATGGAAGTGGTAGCGGTCCGGTTCGGTCTCGGCGAGCAGGTGCCCGCCGACCAGGTTGTCCAGCAACCGCCGGGTGTCGTTGGTGGTGCTGTCGGTAAGCGCGGCGGCGGCGTCGAGGCTGATGGTGGGACCGGGGTGCAGGCCCAGCTGCCGGAACATCCGCGCGGTGTCACGGGAAAGCGCGTGGTAGGACCAGGAGAACACGGTGCGCACCGCGGTGCTCTCGTCGTCGTCGGCCGCGAGCACATCCAGCCGCTGACGTTCGTCAGCTAGTTCGTGCACGAGTTCGGCGACGGTGTTGCGTGGGCGGCTGGCAACACGTTCGGCGGCGATCCGCAACGCCAACGGGAGGTAGGCGCACCGGTGAGCGAGCTCGGCGACTGCTACCGGTTCCTGGTCGATCCGGTCCTGTCCGATGATGCCCCGCAGCAGCCTGTTCGCTTCGTCGGGGGTGAGTAGGTCGAGGCTGATCCGGTGCGCGCCGTCACGGGCGACCAGGCCGGAGAGGCGACTGCGGCTGGTGACCACGACCAGGCAGCGGGGTTCGTTGGGCAGCAAGGGACGGATCTGGTCGGGCGTGGCGGCGTTGTCCAGGAGCACCAGCATCCGGCGCTCGGCCAGAAAGGATCGGTAGACGCTGGCCTTGGCATCGGCGTCCTGGGGGATGCGTTCGGCGGGCAGCCCAAGTGCACGAAGGAATGCGTCCAGCACGTGGTCGGCGCTCAGCGGCGGGCTGGCGTCGTAACCGCGGAGATTGACATACAACTGTCCGTCAGGGAAGCGATCTCGTACTCGGTGAGCCCAGTGCACAGCCAGCGAGGTCTTGCCGATCCCAGGTGCGCCGGCGATCGCGGAAATCAGCACCGTCGACGACCGCGCCGATCCAGCGTTGCCCAGTAAGGTATCGAGTTTGCTCAATTCGGCGGCGCGACCGGTGAAGTGCGTGCCTTCTCGTGGCAGCTGTCGAGGTGGTGGAACACTCGCCACAGGTCCGCCGTGCACGTGTACGTCACCGGCCACATGGCCGACCCGGAGAACTTGATCTGTCCTGCCAGCCGCGGCGTTGACAACCCCTCCGGGTGCTGTGCTCTTCTCGTGGTCCACGATCGCCGCCTCCTCTGGCCGATCACAGAATCAGTCGTGCTGGTGCTGCGGACACCGCGTTGGTCGCCCGGTCCGCGTAGATCCGGTATGCCTTGCGCTCGGCCGGAGATGCACTATGGCACCTGGTCGACGACCGCAGCTTCGTCGCCCTGCTCGACAACTGTGGGGCAGCGCGGCGGCGGCGACCTGAAACCGCAACCGCGCCGCCGTCGGCTCCTGGCTGATTTGGTGCGCGGCCAAGAAGCCCTGGACCGGGCCGACGGTGCCCGCAGCCGCCGAACGGCGACGCGAGCAAGGCCCGTTTCTGCGGCCGAGCCGTGTTGAGCGCCTTCCAACACACGAAATAGAGTTATTTCGCGTGCGTCCCGGAGATGACTTCGCCGATTCGTTGCACAGAAGGCGTGTTCGCCTCCATGTAAGCACTGTGTCCACTGGTGCCGGGTTGGAACACAGTGGCACCAAAACTTGGTTGATCAGGGTTTTTACCGAGTATAATGTCAGGAGCAGGGTTGAGACTCTCCATAGACTGTATCACCTGACCGATTTCGTTCCCCCATCCTGTGCCCGCCCACTGCCCGATGGGATCATCGGGAGCGAGCCCGACATGCACGTGGCCACCTTCGCTTCCATGGCCAACACCAGTGATGTTGAGGTCATGGACATGTTCGACACCGACGCCGGGGCTGCCTACGAATACCAGCTGGTCAGCGTCGATTCCTAGGTCTCGAGAGGTGACGCCAACGACGGTACTGCCGTAGCTGTGCCCGATGACGGTATTGCGAGACGGCTCGCCTTCGTGAGTGACGCGCAAGTCTTCCTGGAACTGATGCAAGGCATCCTTCGCCCGGTCCGCGTTTACTTCTAACATTGGTGTGTCTCTTGGATTGATCTTTGCAAACTCCGGAGCGTCATAGTCGAGCCACATGATAACGGCGGTCGACTTCTCTGGGGCGGCCGCTTTTGCAGCGTTGGCCATGTTTTCAGCTCGGTCGATGTTGCCGATCAACCCGTCGTTGACTCCAGATGTTGTACCGGGGACAAAGGTCGCCACGTTGGACGCGGTGTCGGGGTTGCCGACCGACACAATGACACGCCCATTTTTCGCATCCGAGTCAATATCGAGCAGAAAGATGCGGTTATCGGGAGACGCACCAGCGTTCGCGGCCGAAGAGTTGATCTGGGAGCGCAATACCTCGAGCGCCGCGAGGCGTTCTTCAGCCTCACCCAGCTCGTCGCTCACTACTACCAAGTAGTCACTGTGGGTGTTGTCCCTGACCTTCTGCTTAAGCGTCTCCACCTTGGCCTTCAGGCGATCGATATAGCCCTCCAGGAGGACACAGTTGGCCGCGTCGCGAAACCTCGTGGGCACGCCACTGCGGGAACCGATCAGTTCAGGGCGGTTGAGGGCGAAGGCCCACTGCGCGCTAGTGCTCAGCGCGGACCACCAGGCGGCGTTGCGGGAAGCTGAGGTGTCTGGGGGTGGCATCAGCGGGGTAAGGGTGCCAAGGGCGTCACCGGCCAGTCCGGCGGCGGCGAGGTTGGTGGCCCCGCCGCCCGCGGACGAGGTGTAGGTGTTGTTGGCGATCAAACGGTTGAGTACGGCGACGTAGTCATCGGAGAGATCGCCTGCGGCGGCCATGGTCGCACCGACGCGTTCGGCGATCTCGGCGGCCCGGGTTCGACGTTCGTCGGGATCGGCGGGGATGGAGCCGGCCAGGGCGGCGTTGTCGATGACGTTGCCGTCGTCGGCGATGCGGAAGGCGTGGCGGCGCGCGAGTTCGTCTGCTTCGGCGACCCCGTTGCGGATGCCCTCGATCGAGTCAGCGGTCTCCCCGGTCACGCGGCGCAGGCCGCTCAGGTCCGCGGCATACTCCTCGAGGACGCGGCCGATCTCCTTGGCTTGAGCTTCGGCCAGTTCGGCCGACGGGCCGGTCCAGCCTTCGGGCTTGGCCAACTTGGCTACGCTGGCTTCGAAGTCGATGAGGCTGTTGTAGGCGGCATTGAGGTCGTCCACGGCTGTGTGCAGCGGCTCGGGATTCCAGCGCTGGAGTTCACCCCAGGTAGGCATCAGCGAGGTCCTTCGGTGTCGGGCTGGTGCACCACGATTCCGCGAAGCTCGGCCACGACGGCGTCTTCACGGTCGCGGTACATCGCGGCTGCGGCAAGCAGGTTGCTGGCGTGGTCCTGGAGTTTTTGCGAGCAAGCCTGTTCGGCGGCCTGCCAGCTGGAGCGCAGTTCTTCAAGCTTGGCCACCGCTGGACTCCCTGGCATGGCAGCGGTTCCGTCCGGGACGCGGCCGGAGCTGTTGAGGCTGGTGATCACCTCGGAGACTTCCTGGGCTGCTTCTCCCGCCTTGGTGATCGTGTCGATCTGAGCGTCGTAGCCGGCCACGTTCCCCTCCTTGGACCCGTGTTCGATCGGCTACCCTACGCGACTAGTTTCGCCTAGAGAAGATGATGGACGCCTTCCAAAGATTTTTCTCAGCAAAAGCCGTAGGACTGCTCAGCGCGCGTAAGTAGTCCTACTCAGGCATCCCGAAAGCCCGCCACCGTCGCCTTCTGCTTCCGAGGCAACCGAACGGCCTGTGCTTCAAGGACTCCCCGTCCCGTGGGTAACACCTGTCATCGGTCACCGGGTCGCCTGGGTCGCGCTTAACCAGGCGCGATCAAGCCAGTCCGAGCGGAACTGGCGGTGCCAGGTCTGCGGGCAGTCCCACACCGGGTCGGCCTGGATCGCTGTCGCGGCTGGAGAGGTCGCCGCGGGCGGCGCGCTACATGCTCGATGCCTGGCGATGGCCAGGAGATTCTGCCCTGAGCTGCGACACGACCCGTCATTCGTCTTCCTGGAAGTACGACGCGACGTCCAGCCGTACACGTGGGACAGCGCGCTCAAGCGGATGTCGAAATACGAGGACCTTCATGGGCAACTGCCCGACGTGCTGCCGCTCAAACAGCAGCCCTGGGACTAGAGACGGTTGGGAGGGCAATTGGACACGGTTTGTACCGTGCCGGTCGTGCTTGCACCGCTCCCGCCAAACGGGCCGACAGAATCCACCGCCTCGCGCTGATGGTGCAACGAACGACGGCGGCCGCTTACCGAACACGTCGAACTTCCGCTGCGTGCGCTCGCCGGCGCGCAGGCCCGCACGGTTCCCCGCGCGTCAGGCCCCGGTGGATCGCCCGCTGGACCGTCACCAAGCTCGGCGCCGCCGCGCCCCGCTGCGCCAGCAGTTCCCGGTGCAATGCCGCAGCGTTCCCTCGGCAATACGCCAGCCGAACCCGGAGCCGGTCATCAATCTCGAACCGCGGCCGCGACCCGGCAGCCGATGCCGAGCGCCCGCGCGCGACCCACGCCGCACCGCCCGCGTCGACGTCCCCGCGGCCTTGGTCCTGACTGCGAAGACCCGTATTCGGCGGCTCGACAACTAGGGGTACTTAGTCCGCATCCACGACGCTACGCCAATGCGCGAGGTTGTTGCGGGTGGTGAGGGTGTGGGGGTGGTCGGGTCCGAGGACCCGCAGTCGGTCGGTGAGCAACTGCTCGTAGTCGGCCACTGCCCTCGCCGGGTCCCCGGCTTCCCCGCGCCAGGATGCGAGGTTGCCACGGTTGGTGAGGGTATCGGGGTGGTCCGGTCCGAGGACCCGCACCTGGTCGGTGAGCAGTTGCTCGGTTTCGATGGCAGCTCCCGCCGGGTCCCCGGCCCGCCCGCGCCACAGGGCGAGGTTGCCGCGGCTGATGAGAGTTACGGGGTGGTCGGGTCCGAGGACCCGCACCTGGTCGGTGAGCAGTTGCTCGGTTTCGGCGGCAGCTCTCGCCGGGTCCCCGGCTTCCCCGCGCCAGAAGGCGAGGTTGCCACGGGCGATGAGGGTCTCGAGGTGGTCCGGTCCGAGGACCCGCAACCGCTCGGTGAGTAACTGCTTGTACGCGGTGGCTGCCCCGGCCGGGTCCCCGGCTTCCCCGCGCCAGAAGGCGAGGTTGCCACGGGCCCTGAGAGTGAGGGGGTGGTCGGGTCCGAGGATGCGCTCCTGGTCAGTGAGTAACTGCTTGTACGCGGTGGCTGCACCTGCCGGGTCCCCGGCCTTTCCCCGCCAGGATGCGAGATTGCTGCGGGTGTTAAGAGTGAGGGGGTGGTCGGGTCCGAGGACCCGCACCTGGTCGGTGAGCAGTTGCTCGGTTTCGATGGCTGCACCTGCCG
Source organism: Amycolatopsis sp. 195334CR (assembly GCF_017309385.1). Classification (NCBI taxonomy): domain Bacteria; kingdom Bacillati; phylum Actinomycetota; class Actinomycetes; order Pseudonocardiales; family Pseudonocardiaceae; genus Amycolatopsis; species Amycolatopsis sp. 195334CR. Next base: position 2,482,805 of record NZ_JAFJMJ010000002.1, read on the forward strand.
GGTCCCCCGCCTTCCCGCGCCACCGGGCGAGGTTGTTGCGGGTGATGAGTACGTCGGGGTGGTCGGGTCCGAGGATCCGCACCTCATGGATGAGCAGTTGCTCGGTTTCGGCGGCAGCTCCCGCCGGATCCCCGGCTTCCCCGCGCCAGGATGCGAGGTTGCTGCGGGTGGTGAGGGTGTCAGAGTGATCGGGCCCTAGCAGGGTGGATGCCCGGTGATATAAGCGCTTTGTGACTGTGATGGCCCCGTGCAGCAGCCCGGCCTCACCGAGGCTGCGTGCGAGGCGAAACAGAACCCGGTGCCCGCCGGGCTGCCAAAGGTGGTCCTCGGCGGTGCCCTGCAGCGTGCCGGTGTTCGAGCGCAGCGCCTGCACGAGTTCCTGATCGGACTCGACGTGGGGCCACGCGTCCAGGAGCGCGTTTGCGACGGCTCGGGCGAGCTCGCCAACGGTGTCGACGGGCAGGAGGTCGCGGACGGCGCGCTGGACTAGGGCGTGTACGCGGACGGCACGATCGGGCTGGGCGGGGTCGAGGGTGAGCAGGCTGAACCTGCTCAGGGCCTCCAGCCCGCCCAGCACATCGTCGGCGGTGACGTCGCGTGCCAGCCGGGTGGTGAGGTAGTGCGCGGCGACGTCGGTGGTGAAGACCGCGGTCGGGATGCCGGCTGGGTCCAGCAGCGACGCGAACTCGAGTATCGGCCGGGCGAGGCCGGCGGGGTCGAGCTGGTCGGCGGCCTCGATCGACAACGACCACGTGGCAGCCACGGTTTGTTCATGTTCGTCGGGCAGGTCCTGCTCGGTCGGGAGCACGTCCCGGAGCGTGCTTCGCCGGCCGGTCAGCCGTGCACGGTAGTCCGCGCAGGTGAGCAAGGGTTTGTTGATCAGGTAGGCGGCAGCCTGGGCCAGCGCCAGCGGTAAACACCCCAGATCCTCGGCGAGACCGGCAAGGTCCGCGTGGCCGGCGTGGGCGTGGCCGGGAAGTTTGTCGGTGAGGTAGGCCAGGGCTTCGGCGGGGGTGAACAGGTCAACGTCGAGGACTTGCCGCCGGTCGCCGTGTAACGCGGCGTCGCGGCAGCGGGTGGTCACCACCACCTGCCCGGCCGCCGAGTGCGGTGGCCACAACCCGACCAGATCGGAGGGGGCCTGCACGTCGTCGAGGACGACCAGCCACCGGTCGGGGGTTTCGGCCAGCCATTCCAGCAGCCGCCGACACGCCCGCTCGGGTGCGGCGGGGTCCTTGCCGAGCAACTCGACGGCAACGTCGGCGTAGCCGGCGGTGATAGCCTCACGGGTGCGGGCGGAAATCCACACCAGCAGTTCCACCTCGTGGTTGTCCCACATGGTGTGGGCGTGATCGGCGGCCAGCTGGGTCTTGCCCACCCCGCCCAGCCCCGTCAGCACACTGGCCGGGGTCGTGGGCGCGGCGCCGGTGAGCACCGCGGTACCCCCGCCCTCGACCGAGCGGGTCAGCGCCGCCGTGACCGCGCGATGCTGGAACGCGCCCGCCCGGGGCGGTACCGATCCGATCCGGCGTCGCTGCCGCAGCACCGCAGGGGCGGCGTTGTCATCGGCAGGCGGACGCGAATCACGAGGTGACCCCTGATCGAGGGCGACGATCAGAACTTCGTGTCGATATTTCCACTGCTGGAGCAGCACGTCCTCCGGCGGCATCGTCACCTGGTTGGCGCGACCGATCTGCACGCATGCCGTCACGAACGCCGCGATCCGCTCCCACGGCGGAACCCGTACGAACTCCCCGGCCAGCAACGTCGAGACGGTCGACCGCTTGAGCGAGCCCGGGTTCTGCTCGCACAGCGCGGCCAGCGTCGGCCCACCAGCCAGCACACGCAACTGCTCGAGCTCGTCGACGAACCGAGCCCGCGGATTCAGCTCCACCCGTGCCGTCCCCCTCCCGGGAGCTTGTCCAGGATTGACCAGCTCACGACTCAGGAAAAGTACCCTGACCAGCGAACATACCGTGGGATGTCCCGTCTTAACCCGGAACGCCCACCCGATCAGTCCAGCAGCCCATCGTGGTCACCAGCAGGCCTGCCCCGCACACCACCCACTCGACCACGAAGGAGCACACCATGCCCCGCATCCGCCACCACCGACCTCGCCCGCTCATCCGCACCGTCCTCGGCGGAATCGTCTCCGGGATCACCCGCACCCTGCTCGACTGGCTCCTGCGCACCTTCCACCTCTAACCGGTAAACGACGCGGCCGGCCGCTCTCCCGTTACGGAGACGGCCGGCCGCGACCACCAGCTCGCGCACCGCGCGGCCGACCGGATCAGCACGCGACGACCCGGTGCTCGACATCCTCGAAAGGACGCGAGCACCACAACCGCGAGCTGGGGATCCAGCGGCTGCCCGGTGGCGCGGTCGTTCTCGACGCGGTCGCGCAGCAACCTCGGCAGCGCGCCGGGCCGCAGCAGCAGCTGCAGGCGCACGTCGGTGGCGACCACGCGCAGCGCCGTGACTTCCTGCTTCTCGTCCAGGACGGTCAGCGGTCCCGGTCCGGTCCTGCGCCGGCGCGGGTGAGCAGCTTGTCGAGCGTGCGCGCGATCGCGGTTTCGTCGACCGGTTGGCCGGTGCTCGCGGTGGCCTGGCGGGCGTGGCGCCAGGTGAAGTCGGCGAACGGCGCCGACACCATCGCCTGATGCGTCCACGCCGCGCGTACGAACCCGCCGTCGGGGTCGGGGTGGTTGCGTACCCAGACCTGGCTCAGGTCGTCGGGATCGAACCGCACCTCCCACTTCCCGGCCTGCGCAGTGACGCCGGAATCCTGGGCGCCGCAACGGGTTCAGCGCGGCGCTGTCGTAGGTGCGGCGGTCGATCCAGACGCCGTAGTCGTTGGTCGTGCTCCAGATCGCGGCGCGTGCAGCAGTTCCAGGTAGTCCTCCCCGGTCAGCATCATCGGCACGTACCCGGCGGCCGCGACGAGCGCGGCCTACATCTCGTTGGACGACAACGTTCCTCCGGTGCCCGACCGACTAGACCGGCGTGTGGACGAGCCTGCCACCCGGCGACGATCCACTCCTCCAGCGGTTCCGCGGCTGCGCGAGCGACCAGCAGGCCTCGGCGTCGAAGTCGCGGTGGCTAGGTGTGCGGCCGGTGTCGCCGGCGACGTGTTGGCAGAACAGGGTGTTCACCGACTGTAGGCACGTCGTCGAGCAGCTGGCTGGCCAGCACGGTGCGGCATCCGGATAGGCGAATCCTGCGCCCGGACTTCGTGTCGGCCAGCGGTGCGGGTGTCGCCTGGTCGGGTGAGTTGTGCGGCCGATCAGGCGACGGGTGTGCCAAATGGCGTGGAGGCCGTCCGCCTCGGTCGGTAGAACCATGGTTTATCGGCGCACCACGTGGTTCTGCCCTTCGGGAGGTCGGGTATGGCGATTCCGGGTCGGCCCGCGGTGCACCGCACGATGGTCCTGGTCGACGTGGAGGGCTTCGGCGCCCCCACGAGGACGCTGCCCCACCAGCTCGGCACCCGCGCGGGCCTGTACGGGGTGGTGGGTGAGGCGTTGGCGGCGGCAGGGGTGCAGTGGGAGGCCTGTCACCACGAGGATCGCGGCGACAGTGTGTTCGTGCTAGTTCCGCCGGAGTACCCGAAAGCGCCGTTGGTGGAGGTGCTGCCCGGAGCGTTGGTCCGAGCGGTGCGCAGGCACAACACCACCAGCTCCGGGGCGGCGCGGGTGCGGCTGCGGTTGGCGGTACACGCCGGGGAGGTCGCTTTCGACGACCACGGCGTCACCTCCACCGCGCTGACCACCGGGTTCCGACTACTCGACGCGCCGGCGGTGAAGAGGGGTTTGAGGAACATCGGTGTCAGATCGTGCGCTAAGCCTTCGTTGTTCAGCCGGTCCGCGTAGATCCGGTACGCCTTGCGCTCGGCTGGAGATGCGCTGTCGGCGCCGAGTTCGGCGGCCGCGGTGAGCAGTGCGTGGTGGATGTCGGGCGGTGCGGTGACGTGCAGGCTGTAGCCCTGGTCGCGGCGGACTTCGCGGCCCTGTCGTAGGGCGTGGCGTTCGGCGTCGTCCAGGTCGTCGCGTTCGTTCAGGTGGCGGGCGATCTTACCGGGGATCTCGATGCGCACCGGCTGCGGTTCGTCGGCGGCGGGAGTCGGCTGTTCGGGTCGGCCGGGGATCAGGTCGGCCACGGCGGTGCGGATGGCGACCCGGCTGACCTGGTGCTGGCGGGCCAGTGCGGCGATGCTGGCGCCGTCGCGGAAGGCTTGCCGCACCTTTGCTTCGACGCCGAGCTGGGCCAGGCGTGGCCGGCGACCGGAGCGGGCGCCTTGTGCCCAGGCAGCGGCCAGGCCGCCGCGGGTGAGTTCGTTTTGCAGGTCGCGCTGGAACTGGCCGACCGAGACCAGGACGTTGACCAACATGGTGGTGGTCGCGTCGGTGGCGGCCAGGTCGACGATGCCCGACAGCGCGCCGGAGAGCACCCGCAGCTTCACGTCGTGGGCCTGGCACCAGGTGCGGACCGCGAGGATGTCGGCCAGGTCGCGGCAGAGCCGGTAGAGCTCGGAGACGATGAGCGTGTCGTCGAGCCGGGCGAAGGCGGCCAGTTCCTTGAAGCCGTCGCGCTCCAGTGCGGGGATCTTCGAGCAGGTGGCCGGGTCGGAGAAGAACCGCACGCCGTCGGCGCCCTCGATCAGCCCGGCTTCGGCGAGTACGTGGGTCTGCCGTTGGGTGCTCTGCTCGTCGGTGGAGACCCGGGTGTAGACCAGGCGCGCCATGAGCTGAGGGTTCCTTTCGCTGCGGACCGGGGCCGGGGCGCCTACTGGGCGCTCCACGTTGCGGCGGGGAGCAAGGTGTCAGCCGTCTGGTGTGAGGGGGAGCTGGAGGACAACGTCATCGACTGCTCCTTGCCGGTGCCGAGGTCCTTGGCGGAGACGGTGACGATGCCGTTGGCGTCGATGTTGAAGGTGACCTCGATCTGCGGCACGCCGCACGGTACGAGTGGGAGGCCGGTTAGCTCGAGGGTGGCCAGCTTCTTGTTGTACGCCGCGATCTCGCGCTCGCCCTGGTAGATCTGGATCTGCACCGACGGCTGGTTGTCCTCGGCCGTGGTGAACACCTCCGACCGCGTGGTGGGGATCGTGGTGTTCCGCTCGATGAGCTTGGCGAAGATGCCGCCCTTGGTCTCGATGCCCAGCGACAGCGGGGTCACCTCGAGCAGCAGGACGTCCTTGATCTCACCCGTGAGCACGCCGGCCTGCACGGCGGCGCCGATGGCCACGACCTCCTCCGAGTTGGCGATCTTGTTGGGTTCCTTGCCGCCGGTCAGCTCCTGGACCAGGTCGGTGACGGCGGGCATGCGGGTCGAGCCGCCGAGAAGGACCACGTGGTCGATGGCGGCCACCGTGATGCCGGCGTCCTTGATGACCTGGTGGAACGGGCCCTTGGTCCGCTCGAGCAGGTCGGCGGTCAGCCGCTGGAACTCGGCCCTGGTCAGCTTCTCGTCGAGGTGCAGCGGGCCCGTGCCGGAGGCGGTGAGGCCGGGCAGGTTAATGTTGGTCTCGGACTGGCTGGACAGCTCAATCTTGGCCTTCTCAGCCGCTTCGCGCAGACGCTGGAGCGTCACCCTGTCCTTGGCCAGGTCGATACCGTGCGCGTTGTGGAAGCGCTTGACGAGCTCGTCGACGACGCGCTGGTCCCAGTCGTCACCGCCTAGGTGGGTGTCTCCAGCCGTGGCCCGCACCTCGACCACACCGTCGACGATCTCCACCAGGGAGACGTCGAGGCTGCCACCGCCCAGGTCGAAGACGAGGAGGGTCTCCTCCTCCGTGCCCAGGCCGTGGGCCACTGCGGCGGAGTCGGGTGCGGCGATGGTCCGCAGCACGGTGAGTCCCGCGATCGCGCCGGCCTCCTTGATGGCCTGCCGCTGCGCAGCGTTGAAGTAGGCGGGCACGGTGATCACGGTGTCGGTGACCCGCTCGCCCAAGTATGCCTGCGCGTCCTGCTTGAGCTTCTGCAGGACGAAGGCGCTGATCTGCTGCGGCGTGAACTTCTTGCCGTCGATCTCGATGGTCCAGTCGGTGCCGATGTGGCGCTTGACTGAGCGGATCGTCCGCTCGACGTTGGTGGCCGCCTGCCGCGTGGCGAGCTCGCCGACCAGGACCTCGCCGTTCTTGGCGAAGGCGACCACGGACGGTGTGTTCCGGGAGCCCTGCGCGTTGGCGATGACGGTGGGCTCACTGCCCTCGAGGATCGAGACGACGGAGTTGGACGTGCCGAGGTCAATCCCTATCGCTCGGTTTCCGGCTGGGCTGTGGGACCGGGCCGTTCGCAGGGCATGGGCGATCTCGGCGGCGGAGGCGGGGCGCTGGTCGGGGAGTTTGGCGAGCAGTGCGCTGATGAGGCGATCGATGTCGGGGCTGATGCCGGGCCGGAGCGTACTGGGCGGGTCGGGGGTTTTGGTTGCGTGCATGTAGGCCAGTGCCCGCAGGTCGGTGGCGGGAAAGACGGGACGGCCGGTGAGCAGGTGGTACAGGGTGGCGCCGAAGGCGTAGAGGTCGGCGCGATGGTCGATGCGTCGGCCCTCGATCTGTTCGGGCGGCATGTACAGCAGGGTGCCGATCACCATCCCGGTCGCCGACAGACCGGCGGTCGCGCCATGCAGACGAGCGATGCCGAAGTCGCAGATCTTGATGGTGCCCTCGTCCAGCAGCATGAGGTTGGCCGGCTTGATGTCGCGATGCACGATCCCGGCCGCGTGCGCGGCGGCCAGCGCGTCGGCGGCCTGCGCACCGTAGTCCAGGACCCGCTCGACCGGCAGTCCACCGGGGTGATCATCGAGAACGGCTTTCAGATCGCGGCCCCGAACGAACTCCAGCACCAGGAACGGGAAGGTCATTTCGATGCCGCCGCGGGTTTCCCGGTGTTCGCCCCAGTCGTAGACGGCGGTGATGTTGGAGTGGTTCAGGCGCGCGGCCGCCTTCCCCTCGCGCCGGAAACGTGCCAGAGCCTCATCGTGCTGCCGGTCGTCGCCCAGCAGGTTAGCCAGCAACAGCTTGACCGCCACCGGCCGGTCCAGCGTCTGGTCGACGCCCCGCCACACCTCGCCCATCCCGCCCCGGCCGAGCAACCGCTCCAGTCGGTAGCGGCCGGCCAGTTCAGTACCGGCTCGCACATCCCACCTCCGCACGCATCACGGTTGACTAGCCCTTTGCCCCGGCCGGGCCGGTGGCAAAGGGCTGACCCGCACGCCTGAGGCATGAATGCCTCGAGGGGTGAGCAGACCACCATCCCGATCACCGTAATGGTGGCACGATCATGGTCACCGGGTGCCGCTACACGTTGCCTTCATCGTCAGGGGTCGACGGGTCGCGTAGCGGGCGCAGCCCGCCGGCCAGTTCCGGGGTGAGGAACGAGTAGCGGCCGAGCATGTTGACGTGGTGGCGCACGAACGGTGAGAGCCGGGCGGCATCGGCCTCACGCACCTCGTAGCCCCCGACGCGCAGCTCGGTGATGGCGGCGTCGAGGTAGCGGGTGGTGAACAGCACCAGCGCGTTGAGCACCAGGCCCAGCGCGCCGAGCTGGTCTTCCATGCCTTCGTAGTAGCGCTGGCGCAGTTCGCCGCGCTGGCCGTGGAAGATCCGGCGCGCCAGCGCGTGGCGGCCTTCCTGCAGGTTGGCCTGGCCTTTGATGTCGCGGCGGTAGCCGGTGTCGTCGACCAGGCGCAGCACGTGCAGGGTCTTGTGGATGCGCCCGTAGTGCGCGATCGCCTCACCGAGCGGGGTGGGGTGGCCGTCGCGGGAGAGCATCCGGATCACATCGTGGGCGCGGACGGCGCCGGTGTGAATGGAGGCGGTGACCCGCAGGATGTCCTCCCAGTGCCTGCGCACCCGCTCCAGGTCGATGCGGCCGCGGGCCGCGGTGGCGAACGGGCCGTAGTCGGCCTTGGTGTTGATGCGCCACAGCTTCTGATCGGGCAGGTCGGCCAGCTGCGGGGCGTAGGTGAACCCGGCCAGGGTGAGCAGTCCGAACACGATGTCGGAGTAGCTCGCGGTGTCGGTGACGATCATCTGTGGTTTCTGGCCGCCGTCGCGGTCGTAGAGCACGTCCAGGACGTGCAGGGAATCGCGCGGGGTGCCGGCCACGACCTTCCCAGCCAGCCCGGATGCCTGGTCGTTGACCATGTTCAGCCAGGTCGCACCGCGTTTCTGGCCCCAGTAGTGCGGGTTGTGGCGGGCGTTGATGGTCTGCACCGGCACGACGAACCGCATCCCGTCCACGCTGGCCACGTGCCCACCACCCCAGACCTGGGCCAGGCCGATGCGGGCCTGGTGCTCGATCAGCGCGGCGTTGGCGGCCTTGATCGTGTCCATCCGCAGGTAGGTCGCGTCGACGTGCGCGAGCCGGTCCCGGGTCAACGCCGCCACGCTGGACTTGATGACCGGGGTCCAGCCGATGTTGCACGCCTCGGACACCAGCAGTGCGGCGATCGTGATGTGCAGGTCGGCCAGGCGGGCTTCGCCGCCGGTGATCGAGGTGAACGCCGCGTCGGCGCCGGTCCAGGACAAGACCTCCAGCAACACCTCGGGGAGATCGACGCGGGGCAGCATCCGGTTGGTCAGCACCCGCAGGTTCTCCAGGCTCGGCGGCTCGGCCTCGGCCGGGATCGCCGCGAGGTGCAGGCGGCCGTGCTCGTCGAAGCGCACCGCAGTGTTGTCCGGCAGCCCGGCGGTGACCTCGCGGAAGGTGGTGTCCAGCAGCTCGGCGCGCTCGTCGAGGTGCTCACCAGGGTCGGGCGGCAGGCCGAGGCTGGACAGCACCACCGGCTTCGCCGTGGTCCACGCGCTGCCCGCGAGGAGCTTGGCACGCGGGTCGCTCCATTTGCTGGAGTTGACCGCGAAGATGTCCCGCCGCCGCAGGCACCGGTGGAACTGCTCCAGCACGCAGAAGGTGTAGGCCCGCCAGTCGATCGCTCCCGGCTCCAGCCCGGGGGCGTACAGCACCAGCCGACGCCAGGAACCGATCAGCAGCTGCTCGTCGATCTCGCCGCGGGCGACCTTGTTGCGGCCGCCGCCCCACAACCTGGGCAGATCCCGCAACGCCGCCAGCACCCGCTGTCCATCCGGTGCCGCGCCGAAGCGGATCACCTCGCACAACAACGGCAGGAACGGCCGCACCGTGGCGAACCGCTTCACCATCTCCGACCGCCACGCCTCGTCGGAGTCGGAGTCCGGCGGCCCCGCGAGCTCGACCACCGCAGTGAGGGCGTCGGCGAGCTCGGAGCGGGGCACCACGGCCTCGATCTCGGCCCACACCTGCGCCAAACTCACCGGCTCCACCACCGCACCGTCGTCGGCGGCCTGCTCAGCGAGGTCATCGTGCGCGCCGGTGACCTCCAGCAGCACCCCGAGCGCGGCCGCGAGCTTCGCCGACGCCTTGCCCAGGCGGGGCAGGGTGCGCAGCTTCTGCTTGGCCGACTCCCGCTCGGCGCGGGCCAGCAGCTTCGAGGCAATCAGCACATCCAGCAGGTCCAGGGCGTCATCGACCGCCCGGGTCTGCAGGTAGGTCACCGTGGCCAGCAGCGTCGCTGCCCGCCGGGAATCACCGTGACGGCGCAGCAGACTCGCCTTGCCCTGCACCCCGTACCGGGACAACTCCGCCAACCGGCGCGGCGGCACGGCCTCGGTGTCGACCTCGACGAAGCCCAGCCCGAGGATCTCGGCGGCGCGCTGGAGCGCGTCGACCATCGCCGGCCCCGACACCCGCACCGGCGGACGCCGCAGCCGGTCCAGGTGCGAATTCCGGTGCCCCTCGGGCACTTCCAGCAGCCCGTCCAGCGCCGTGCGCTGCTCGGCGTCGAGCAGATCGTGCAGCGTCTCCCACAACCGTTGGTTCGCCGCTTCCCGGCACGAACCCACCAGCCGCGCCAGCCGGGTCACCCCCGGCAGCAGCACCTTGCGCTCCCGCAGCCACCCCACCGCCGCGTCGAACAGCGCCTTCGGCCCATCCCCGGTCGTCCACGCACGAGCGTCGAGCCACTCGGCCAGCTCGCTGATGACCTCGGAGAAGTCCCGCCAGCCCTCGCCGTTCTGGATCTCCCCGGCATGGGTACGCGCGGTGCCATCCCGCTCGCCGTAGTCCTTCAGACACGACGGGTCGGCGATCTCCAACTGCTCGGCCAGGTACTCGGCCACCTCCACCGGAACCTGCCGCGGATCCGGCATGAACCGCCCGAGGTAGCGGACGCTGGTCAGCTGGATCGCGAACCCGAGCCGGTTATGCGCTCGGCGCTTGTCCCGCACCAGCTCCCGGTCCGCGTCATCCAGGAAGAAGTACCGCTCCAGCTCGCCCCGCGGCACGAACTCACCGAACGCCCCGTAGCCAGCTGCCTGCTCATCCGACAGGAACTCGACTGCCACAACAGCCCTTTCCAAGATCGACAACAAACGACCTCGGAAGACTCCAACATCGCATCACAGCAGGTCAACGCGGCGATACATCGCCAGAACCCTTAGCGCACGATCTGACACTGATGTTCCTCAAGCCCCGGTCAAGGTGGCGGTCAAGGAGATCCGGGACCTAGCCTGGGTCGCCCTGCCGGACAACCCCTACGCACCCGACCCCGCCGTCCTCGATCGGCGACCGACAGCCCCCGGCCCGTCCAACCCCGCCCTGTCCGATCGCGTGTCGGGCGAGCGGGTCTCGACTGCGGCCGAGACCGGCGCCGTAGGGAACACCGGTGTTTCCGGGCCGCGGGGCGTGGCCATCGCCGGCGGTGTGCACGGTGCCGGGCCGGGAATCACGATCGGTGCCGCCACCGGCGACCACCTCAACCTCGGCGCACCATCGCCGGGCGAGCCCGACCGCCCTCGGTAGCCGACCCGGACCACGGGCACACCGCGCCGGCGCCCGCCCCCGCCCAACCCGACCCCGCGCCACCCGCCGGGACGCAGCCGAGCACCCGGATTCGTGGCGGGCTCACCGCCACCGACAACGGCACCGCGGTCGGCGCGGTGTACGGCGGCTACGCCGAGGGCAACGCCCGGATCTACCAGTCCCTTGGCGACCTGACCGTCATCGTCCGGAGCGATGCGCCCGAGGGGCCGGCGGTGACGCCGGTGGCCGTGCGGGTGGATGAGGAGGCGGTGTTTGTCGGCCGTGGCAAGCAGATCGAGGATTTGCTGACCGCGTTTGGCGAGCATCGGGGCGCCGGTGCGGTGGTGGTGTCGGCGGGGATGGGTGGGGTGGGCAAGACCGCGCTGGTCACCCGCGCCGCCGCCCGCGCGGTCGAACTGGGCCTGGTGGCGACCGCGGTGGTGCTCAACCTCAACGGCTACGACGCCGACGCTGCGCAGCGGGCGAAACCCCGCGACGTGCTCGGACCGCTGCTGCGGCTACTGGGGTTGCCTGACGGGCAGGTCCCGGCCACGGTGCCCGAGCAACTCGCCGCCTACCGCGCCCTTCTCGCGGGCTGGGAGCGACAAGGGCGCCGTCTGCTGCTGGTGCTGGACAACGCCGGCGACGTCGACCAGGTCACCGCCCTGCTGCCGCCAGCACCGCACGCGGCGGCGGTGACCACCCGCGACACCCTCACCCTGCCCGGCCGCACCCGCCACCTCGACCTCGACACCCTGCAGACGACCGACGCAGTCGACCTGCTCACCCGACTTCTGCAACGCGCCGAACCCGATGACCCGCGGGCAAACGACGGCGCGGCGCTGGTGCGGCTGGCAGACCAGTGCGGCCGCCTCCCCCTAGCGCTGGAGATCGCCGCCGCCGTCCTCACCGACGAACCGCCGATGACGGTGGCCGACTTCGTCGACGAACTCGAGCAAGCGCCCCAATCGCTGGAGTCGCTGCGGCGCGCGGATCGTTCGGTGACCGCGGTGCTGGAGTTGTCCTGGAACCGGCTCACCGAACGCAATCCCCCAGCAGCCGAACTGCTCAGCCTGCTGCCGATCAACCCCGGCCCCGACCTGTCCACCGCCGCAGCCGCCGCCCTCGCCGACACCAGCGAAGCGCAGGTCAAGCCCCGGCTCCGGGCGCTGCGCCACGCCCATCTGCTGCAGCACTCTGGCGGACGGTGGCAGATGCACGACTTGGTCCGCCAGCACACCAGCACCCACCTCACCGACGAGCGCCGAATTCCCGCGCTACAGCGGCTGCTCGAACACTACGTACGAGACGCCGACGCCGCGGACGATAAGTGCGTGCCCTCCCCGGCACCTCGGTCCCGGACACCTTTCCCGGTCGTGCCGAGGCGCTGGCCTGGTTCGACACCGAACGCGCCAACCTCACCAGCACCGTCGCCCTGGCACTTGACACCGGCCAGCCTGGACCGCGAATGGGATGGCTCGGGTCTCGCTGATTTCGGGTGCCGGAGGTGCGCTGGTGAAACGCTGGCTATGCCGGTCACGTTAGGTAGGAGTGTGAGTGCGCGCTGGATGTCCGAGGGGAGGCTGTGATGACGCGGTGGCGTGATCGGCTGTGGGTTGTGCTCGCTCGGATCTATCAGGCCGGGGGCGACATGACCATCAACGATCGATGACCCCGGAACAGGCCCCTAGCGCGAATGCCTCAAGCGGCAACGCTCGTGGCTGGTCGCTGACCGCGCGCGCCGAGGGCAACGCCCGGACTTACCAGTCCCTGGGTGACATGACCGTCATCAACCGGTCCGGCACGCCCACAGGTCCCGCGGTGGTGCCGGTGGCCGTGCAGGTGGATGAGGACGCGGTGTTCGTCGGCCGCGAACAGCAGATCGCCGAGCTGATGACCGCGTTCGGCGATCGAGGCGCCGGTGCAGTGGTGGTGTCGGCCGGGATGGGCGGGGTCGGCAAGACCGCGCTGGTCACCCACGCCGCCGCCCGCGCCGTCAAGCAGGGCCTGGTCACGATCGCGGTAGTGCTCAACCTCAACGGCTACGACCCCGACGCCGACCAGCGGGCGACACCCCGCGACGTGCTCGGGCCGCTGCTGCGAGTCCTGGGATTGGCCGACGAGCAGGTCCCGGCCACGATGCCCGAGCAGCTGACCTCCTACCGCGCCCTGCTGCAGGGATTGGGACAGCAGGGGCGCCGTTTGCTGCTGGTACTGGACAACGCTGGCGACGCCGACCAGGTCACCGCGCTGCTACCGCCAGCACCGCACGCGGCGGCGGTGACCACCCGCGACACCCTGACCCTGCCCGGTCGCACCAGCTACCTCTACCTCGACACACTGCCGATGACCGACGCGGTCGATTTGCTCACCCAGCTCCTGCAGAGCACCGGCCTGGAGGACCCGCGCGCGGATGACGGTGCGGCGCTGGTGCGGCTGGCCGACCGGTGCGGCCGCCTGCCCCTCGCGCTGGAGATCACGGCCGCGGTCCTCGCTGACGAACCGTCGTTGACGGCGGCTGAGCTCGCCGACGAACTCGCGCAAGGTCCCCACTCGGTGGAGTCGTTGCGGCGCGCCGATCGTTCCGTGGCCGCGGTGCTGGAGTTGTCCTGGCATCGGCTCATCGAACGCGATGCTCAGGCCGCGGAACTGCTCTCTCTGCTCCCGATCAACCCCGGCCCCGACCTGTCCACCGCCACCGCCGCGGCCCTCATCGACGTCTCCGAAGCGCAGGTCAAGCCGCGGTTGCGGGCACTGCGCCACGCACACCTGCTGCAGCAAACCGGCGGGCGATGGCGGATGCATGACCTGGTCCGCCAGCACGCCCGCTCCCACCTCGCCGACGAGCACCACCTTCCCGCGCTACGGCGGTTACTCGAACACTACGACCGGCTCGCCAACGCCGCAGACGATCATTTGCGCGCCTTACCCCGCACCTCGGTGCCGGAGACCTTCCCTGGCCGTGCCGAGGCGCTGAAGTGGTTTGACACCGAACGCGCCAACGTCACCAGCGCCGTCTCCCTCGCATTCAATACAGGCCACCACGACGTCACCGCCCACCTCGCCACCGCGCTGAGCGAGTACCTGAGCTGGCGGCGCCACCTCGCCGACTGGGTCTCTGTCAGCGAACACGCTCATGCCGCTGCCCAGCACCTCAACACCTCCCGCACACTCGCCATCGCCTCGAACATTCTCGGGCTCGCGCTGCGGTATGTGCGGCGGTTCGACGAGGCGATCACCCACCACCAGCGGGCCGCCGCGATCTTCCGGGAGACCGGGGACCGCCACGGCGAAGGCCAGGCGCTGAACAACCTCGGGCTCGCGCTGCAGGAGGTGCGGCGGTTCGACGACGCGATCACCGCCCACGAACGGGATCTGGCCATCTGCCGGGAGACCGGGGACCGCCACGGCGAAGGCCAGGCGCTGAACAACCTCGGGCTCGCGCTGCGGGAAGTGCGGCGGTTCGACGACGCGATCACCCACCACCAACAGGCCGCCGCGATCTATCGGGAGACCGGGGACCGCCACGGCGAAGGCCAGGCGCTGAACAACCTCGGGCTCGCGCTGCGGCAGGTGCGGCGGTTCGACGACGCGATCACCGCCCACGAACGGGATCTGGCCATCTGCCGGGAGACCGGGGACCGCCACGGCGAAGGCCAGGCGCTGAACAACCTCGGGCTCGCGCTGCGGCAGGTGCGGCGGTTCGACGACGCGATCACCCACCACCAGCGGGCCGCCGCGATCTTCCGGGAGACCGGGGACCGCCACGGCGAAGGCCAGGCGCTGAACAACCTCGGGCTCGCGCTGCGGGAAGTGCGGCGGTTCGACGAGGCGATCACCCACCACCAGCGGGCCGCCGCGATCTTCCGGGAGACCGGGGACCGCCACGGCGAAGGCCAGGCGCTGGGCAACCTCGGGCTCGCGTTTGTCGAGACGGGCCAGCTGGTGGAGGCGAAGGCTGCGGGGCAGGCAGCGGTGTCGGCATTCGAGGAGGCGGGTGATCCGGACTCCGCAGCAACAGTGACCGAATGGCTCGCCACACTGCAGTAGACGTCGGATGCTTCCAGCGTTCTGGTCAGCGGCGAAGCGATGGCTGGACTGCTCAACGGTTCCGGTTCTGGTGCCGGTTGGCTCGTACCGGGTACCACCGCTGTAGCCCCGGACAACCCTTGGGTTGGTCGGGAGGTGGGCGGATCGACGAACGTCACCTCAGACCCGGCGAGAGCGGCGTGCACGGTCGGCAGCGGCCCGCCGCGGCAATCTGCCGCTGCTGGATTCGCCATCAAAACGGCGATCTCGGCGACCAGCGCCGCCATGGCCAACAGCGGTGCGAGTACGGCCCCGCGCCAGCCGCCACGAGGCTGTAGCCGGCTCGGCGCTCGCACGGGCTCCAGCGCGTGGGTTGCCCGCGACCGGGGGTGGGACGCGGCACGTTCGAACTCGGGACCGCGACCTCCGCACGCAGTTGCGGCCGCGACGGTGGCAGCAGGGCTGTGGTCGGGATCGGCATGCCCATAGTTCTGGGTCGTGGCGATCCGGCTGTGATCGGTATGTTCGCGGGCTTATTCGCCGGTGTGCCCCAGGCGATGGTCAGGGGGTGTCGAGCAGGCGGGCGATCCGCGCGGTGAGGTCGTCGGGTGGGTCGTCGAGCAGGGCGGCCAGGCGGGTGCGCAGGCCGGTCAGGGCGGTGGTCGCGGTCTGGCGGGCGGTGTCGGCGGCGCCGAGTTCCCGGTTGAGCTCGGCGATGGCCGTGGTGTGGGTAGTCGCGGTGGTTGCCGCTTCTGCGCGGAGGGTGGCTAGCTCTGCGGTGAGCCGGTCGCGCTCGGCGGCCTGCGCGGTGGTGACGCGCTCGAGGTCGCCGGCGAGCCGTTCGCGTTCCTGCTGGAGCTGCTGGGCCAGCTGCCGGCCGCGGTCGGCCAGCTGCTGGTCGTGGTGGGCCTGCGCGGTGGCCAGGGCCTCGGCGCGCTGCTGGTGGAGGCGGCCGATCTCCTCACGGTGCTCCCGGGCGGCTTCGCCGGCGGCCGTCTCAACCTCCTCGACCCGCGTCTGCAGCTGGGTGACCGTGGCGGCCAGGCGCGCGTTCTCGCTCTCGGCCAGGTCCTTGGCGTTGAGGGCGGCGGCGCGCAGCTCCTCGGCCCCGGCGCGGCGTTTCTGCTCGGCCAGCAGTTCACCGCGGGCCTCGTCCCGCGTGCGGGTGGCCTCGGTCGCGGTGCGCTCGGCCGCGGCGGCGGCTACCACCGCGGCGGTTTCCTTCGTCCGCGCCTCCTCGGCCGCCCGCTCCGCCTCGGCGGTCTTCGCCTCGGCGGCGGTGACCTGGCCCCGCATGTCCCGCACCGCGGCCTGCATGCGCTCGACGGCGCGGCGGCCGGCGGCGACGTCGCCGGCGAGCGCGGACTGGATCTGCTCGGCCCGCTCGGCGAGTGCCTGGGCCGGGGCGAGCAGCTCGGCGGCCATGGTGCCGACGGCGGTGACCTGTTCGCCGAGGCCATGGAGGTCGATCGGCGGTCCGGGCGCGTCGGCGCGGCCGCGGGTGGCGGCCTCGACCTGCCAGGCGGCGGCGACGTCGCGGCACTTCATCGGCTTGACG
The DNA here is from genome assembly GCF_017309385.1 of Amycolatopsis sp. 195334CR. Classification (NCBI taxonomy): domain Bacteria; kingdom Bacillati; phylum Actinomycetota; class Actinomycetes; order Pseudonocardiales; family Pseudonocardiaceae; genus Amycolatopsis; species Amycolatopsis sp. 195334CR. The sequence goes on from NZ_JAFJMJ010000002.1 coordinate 2,499,230, forward strand.
CGGCCGGGGACCCGCCACCGGCTGTGCTCCTCGCGGCAGAACCGCTGAGGCTGCCCGGCCTGCCCTTCGGGGGCGCGCGGGAGGGCGCGGCGGCACGCCCCGCACTGCTCGCTCCCGGCCTCCTCGGCCGGGACACCCGGCCCGTCCAGTACGGCGGACGGGCGCACGGGCTCGGATCCCGGGTCGGCAGCGTTGTGAGTTGCAAGCAAAATGACAATTCCTCGCAAGTAAAGTGTCAACCTGCAGGTCAGAGCGCTAAGACGAGTGCAAATAAGTCCCCGGATAGTCCCGCCTGGAAGTCGAGTCGCCCGACCGTCGGCCGTATTTCGCGTGAAGTGTCAGTTCACACAGGGCCGGGGAGCGACCACCCTGGCGCGGCAACTTTCGGTTGTTTTTGCACGGCAGCGCACCTCAGCGGCTCTAGGGGTACATGACGAACACCGAAGCTCAGTCTTCCGGAGGGCACGATCCTGAGCCGTCAGCGCCAGCACGGGCGTCGACGACGGGCGGAGTGTCGTCGGCGGTGACCGCCGTTACAGCGGGTGTGGGCGGCTTGTACTTGGCCACGCAGTCGGTTCTTGTGACGGCGATCGGCGCCGGTCTGGCAGCCGTTCTCGCGGCGCTGCCCTTGCTGATCGGGCGGTCGAGATGAGTTGCAGTCATTGCGGAGGATTGCATCATGAATGGCGATCGCACAGAAGCTCCGGTTGCCCGCGTCTCTCGCCGCCAGAGGGCGTTCACCGGTGCGAAACATGCGGCACTCGCGTGGCCGGTGATCGCGGCGCTCATGATGCTGATCGGCCTGCTGGGCCTGTGGGGTTCGGATGGCGGTGGGTCCATCGACCAAGTGTTCATGACGCTTTTGTCCGCGCCGCTGATGTATGGACTGCCCGCGTGGCCGATCGTCGTGGGCGTGGCCGCGACGTTAGCGGCTCGCGCATCAGCCCAACGAACACGGCGCTGCGCATGGCTCGTGGCAGCCTGCGCGGCATCGCGCTCCCGTCCGTTCTATACGGAGCCTCCGCCCTATTCAGGTAATCTGCCACTCACCTGACCCGAGCGAAGAGCGGGCTTCAGGCACCCGTTGAGGTAGCCCGCAGGGACGTCAGTGGTGAAGGCCGCGGTCTGGATGCCGGCCGGTCCAGCAGCGACACCCACTCGAGCACCAGACGGGCGAGGCCTGCAGCATCCAGTCCCGATGGCAGCGACGCAGTCCGGAAATCCTCAGCGCCGTCACCACCATCGCCAACAGCATCGCCTAGCTGCGAAATCTCTACGGAACCGGACACGGCAGGTCCAGCGTCCGCGTCGGCCTGCGCCCGCCACGCGCACCTGTCCGTCCACGCCGCGACGACCTGGTGCCAGCTTGTGCTGGACACCCTCGCCGACCCCGACGCGCCCTGGCGCAATACCCCATGACCGACCAGAACCAGCGCGAGAGGACGCAGGTGTGACCACCGAAAACGGATCGACTTCGCCACCTCTGGGCGCCCGCCGGTCGATCTGGCCGTTCGCGCGATCCTCAACGGGGTCGAGTGTCTCGACCGAGCTATCGAGGAACTCCTGGACGGGCATGAACACCGACCCGGTGCTCCCGTCCTCGACCAACGAAGGCGGCCGGGCTGGTCGCCGGAGACATGATCCGTTCCGGCCCGCCGATCAGTAGTTCGGCGCACAGCGAGCGTGGTGATGTGGTGCGACACCGCCTGCCCGCGATACTGATGCTATGACACGAGAACGCAGTGACGAGCAGGCGGCATTCGCGGTCGTCGAGCGCGTCCTGAGTGCGCGGGTCGAGCCCTATGACCTCGGTGATCGGCCGAACGTCGTCGACGGGCTGCTGCACTACCCCGACGGGCGCACCGGCGTCCTGGAGATCTCCTCGCTCGGCCCGCAAGCTGAGGCCGCGATCACCGCCGTCCTGGCCGACCGGGCCAAGAGCCGCTACACGGTGGCCGGCTTGCGCAACAACTGGATCGTCACCGTGCCGCGCGACTTCCCGCCGAGGGACCTCAAAGGCATCGACGCACTCCTGCTGACGTGCGAAGAACACGACGCAGGCTCGCTCGAGCAGCTTTACGGGGCCGCCCTGCTCGGACACGTCAGCTCCGCGGTGGCCGAGGCGGTCGATGCTGGGGTCTCGGCCGACGTCGCCCGCAGCAGCACCGCGCAGCCACCAGAGGTCTGGATTATGGCCGACGGCATCGGCGGTGCCGCCGGCGGTGGCGAGCGCCTCCTCCCGGGCGAACTTGCAACCCACCTGGAGTCGCCGACGATGCAGTCGAAGCTGGCCAAGCTCGGCAAGGACGGCCACGACGACCGGCACCTGTTCTTGTGGGTACGGATGTCGGCGTTCACCTTCGCAGTGACCGACAACCTCTATTTCGGTGGCCCGCTCCCGAGCGAGCCACCGGACCTTCCCGGCGGCCTGAGCCAGCTGTGGTTGGCCGCCGGCTCCAGCTCCGGCGGGGTCGTGCGGGCCATCCACGGCGACCGCTGGGTCCGCGAGCACCCCTACGCCAACTCGCCTCGCAGCGGAGCAGCCGACAACTGACTGCGCGTCTCCACGCCTACCGCACGACCGTCGCGGCGCACGTGGCCGTGGAGAAGAAGGTGTTGGAGGATCTGGCGGCTGCTACGCGGGGCGCACCACGGACGATGTCCCTGGTGACGTCGACGTCTGGATTTCCGACGTGACTTTCGGCCAGTAGCACGCATAGCTACCGTGACCCGCCCGCTAGGACCATCACACTGAAGCTACCCGACGGACTAAGGACCAGGGCCTCGGCTTGTGTGGCCGTGGACCTCAGCCGATGGGGGGTTGCCGACGCCGGATCCGCACATCGAGCGGCTCGGCGGGTTCACTCCGATACCAACTGGGGTGGTCAGCCCAGTGCCAATAATTCAGCTGGTACTGGTCGTGTGCGAGGGCCTGAAGCTCCTCTTGATCGCCCTGCTCTGCGAAGTACTCGGCGAGTCGCTGCCCCGCGTAGGCGTCACCGGCGTCGGTCTTCGCCCGCAGGTTGTCCACATCGCCGTTCTCGGCCATCACGTCCACGACTAGCTCCGAGAGGACCATCGCGTCTTCGGGGCTTTTAGGATCGAACCAGGCTTCCAACGACTCAGCGTCATACTCGCGGGCAAGGGTGTTGATCATCAAGGTCGCCAGTCGCGAATGAGGTGTGGCCGTCAAGACGGCCACACCGGCGACTTCGTCCCCAGGGGCAGCACGGAGTTCGTCGGATTCTGCAAGGGACACTTCTTTGGCGCCCTCCGCTGCCAGGGCGCTCACCGCTGCTGCTTCCTCGGCGGCGTACGCCTCGTGCAGGAGACGGCTGAACCGGTCACACACTCCTCCTCCACGAAGTCGGCGGTAGAGCCCCGGACGTTCCGCGCGAGGGCATCGACGATCATGAGAAGGTTCTCCTGGGGCGGAATCTGCGGGTTGCTGAACGCGCGCCGCACGGTCTCGTCCGAGATCTGGTGACGATTCGACTTCTCGTTCTTGATCTCCTTCGCGATCCTGCCCAGGCTCAAGTGATGTGCCCTGCCGTGCAGCTCGTGAAGGGCATTGTTCAGACGCTTCAGTGGTCCCTCACCGAGAACCGGTCGCCTTAGCCGTGGCATCGACCCCACCTCCGGGCACCCCAGATCACCTCACCACTCTCCCCACCTTGCCTCATACCGCCTCGAACCTCACCACGGGCCGCAAGCGGGGCGGAGGCTGAACGAGTACATCACTGCGGACCTCGCTCCTCCTCCCGGAGGCGAGTTCCCCCGGCTGAACGGAGATTCGTATGCCGCTGCCCGCCCCCGTCCTGATCGTGGCCGTTGCCGCCCTCGGGATCCTGATCGCCTACGGGATGAAACTGACCTTCCTCTTCCTGCTACACCGCCGTGACGACACGGCCGGTCCTCGCGTCCTGGCCGGTCCGCCGTATGGACCTCAATCGGGCCGCAGCCGCCCGCAGGACGCCGGCTGCACATGTGGCCAGGAATCGGGGCGGCGATAGTCACTTCCGGCAGGATCGCATCCCTTGCAGTGCCCGGAACCGCGCGACACAGCGCGGTTCCGGGCCGGGTGCAGACTATGGCATCCCGTTCCCCGGTAAGACGGACTATGTGAGGTTCCCCCCCGTTACCTTTTTCGTAGTTCCTGATCAAGGAGCTGTGGTCGCCAGGTTCGGCATGACTGATGCCCCCAGTCGAGTCCATGATCCGGGGGGTGGTGTCACCGGGCCTGGCGGCATCGAGGGACCGCTGAATAGGGACACGGCCGCCCGCAGGGCAGGTCTCGTCGTAACGTGGGTGCCGGCCATCGATGCCTGACCGGCGACCACCCGCGACGGACGAAAGAACCGTGCATGACCAGCAGTTTCGGCGTGTTCCTCGGCCTTGACGTCGGCAAGGGCAGCCACCACGCGGTGGGCCTGGATCCGGCTGGCAAGCGGCTGCATGACGGGCCCTTGCCCAACAGCGAACCCAAACTTCGCGCGTTGTTCGACAAGCTCGCCCAGCTCGGTCCGCTGCTGGTCGTGGTTGATCAGCCAGCCACGATCGGCGCGCTGCCGGTCGCCGTCGCCCGCGCAGCCGGTCACCAAGTCGCCTATCTGCCCGGGCTGGCGATGCGCCGCATCGCCGATCTCTACCCGGGCAAGGCCAAAACCGATGCTCGCGACGCGTTCATCATCGCCGACGCGGCCCGCTCGCTGCCGCACACGCTGCGCCCGGTCGACGTCGGGGACGACACCCTGGCCGAGCTGGAAGTGCTGGTCGGCTTCGACGACGACCTGGCCGGCGAAGCCACCCGGATCGCCAACCGCATCCGCGGGCTGCTCACCGGCGTCCACCCCGCCCTCGAACGCGCGATCGGCCCGAAGATCAGTCATCCGGCGGTCCTGGAAATCCTGTCCCGTTGCGGTGGCCCCACCGGAATCCGCAAGGCCGGGCGCCGCAAACTCACTGCCATCGCGAAGGTTCACGCCCCGCGCATGGGCGACACACTCGTCACCGCGATCCTCGACGCACTGGACGAGCAAACCGTCACCGTCCCCGGAACCACCGCCGCGGACACCGTGCTGCCCAGACTCGCCGACAGCCTCAAAACCGTGCTCCAGCAACGCACACAACTCGCCACCGAGGTCGAGGAGATTCTCGATGCGCACCCTCTTGCCGGGGTCCTGACCTCGATGCCCGGCATCGGGATCAGGACCGCCGCCCGCATCCTGCTCGAAATCGGCGACGCCTCCAACTTCGCCAGCTCCGCCCACCTGGCCGCCTACGCCGGCATCGCCCCGGTCACCCGCACCTCGGGCACCAGCATCAAAGGCGAACACCCCGCCCGCACCGGCAACCGCAAACTCAAACGCGCGTTCTTCCTCGCCGCCTTCGCCGCACTGCACGACCCGACCAGCCGCGCCTACTACGACCGCAAGAGAGCCGAGGGCAAGAAACACAACGCCGCCCTCATCTGCCTCGCCCGACGACGCTGCGACGTCCTCTACGCCATGCTCCGAAACGGAGCCCGCTACCGACACCCCGAACCAACCCACGCCGCAGCAGCCGCTTGACAAACTCATAGGGACACCCCCCCCGGGAATCGGACACCGGGGTTTCATGCTGCGTGGGTGGTGGGTGGACTGTAGCTGCTGCGGGTTTCGTGTGGGGTGCGGTAGCCGAGTGTCGAATGTAGACGATCGTGGTTGTAGTAGGCCAGGTAAGCGAACACGGCCTGGCGGGCCTGGTGACGAGTGGTCCAGGTTCGGGTGCCGATCTCGGTTTTGAGGGTGGCGAAGAACGACTCCGCGACGGCGTTGTCGTAGCAGGAACCCGCCCGACCCATTCGAGGGCCGGACACCCAGCGCGGTCAGGGTCCGGCGGAATTCCGCCGACTTGTACTGCGTGCCGCGATCGGAATGGAACACCGCGTCCTTGCCGATGAGGCCACGGCCGGCGGCGAGAGTGAGTGCGTCACAGGCCAGATCGGCGCGCAAGTACCTGCTCATCGCGTGCCCGACGACTTCACAGGTATGCAGATCGAGCACGGTCGCCAGATACAGCCAGCCCGCCTCGGTGGGCAGATAGGTGATATCACCGACCAGCCGACGCCCAGGCGCCACGGCGGTGAAATCCCGCCCGATCACATCCGCAGGAGCAACCGCAGCGCGCTCTGGCCTGGTCAGGCAGTGCCGCCGGCGCCGGGTGAGCCCGACGATCTCCCGCTCCCGCATCACCCGCTCGACCCGTTTGTGGTTGACCACCCGACCACGGCGCCGCAACTCCGCGGTCACCCGGGGACTGCCGTAAGCACCCCGGTGACCAGCATGGATCTCGGCGATCTCACCCGCGGCGCGTTCCTCCCGGGCCGGCGCCGCGGCCAGCCACTCATAAAACCCCGGGCGGCGCACCCGAAGAACACGGCACAGCCGGGCGACACCGAAGACGTCGCGATGTTCGGAGATGAACCGGTAGCTGCAGGTCAACGACCCATCTCCTGCGCGAAATAGGCGGCTGCCTTCCGCAAAAGACGTGAATCAAGCACCAGCACCGCGCCGTTGGCGGAATCGTCCTCCAGCAGGACCAGGAAGCCCGGAATGTGCCGCCGGCGCTTCCCGGCCGGGGTACCCCCACCACGGCCAGCACGGTTGCGACACGATCCGCACCACGCTCGAGTCGAAGTCCAGCGCGACCAAGTGATCCCACTCCACCCACGACTCGAACCCGATCCAACCGCCCATCGTGGCCGACCAGCACCAGCCGGGGTAATTCCGCCGCCCGCGGTAGAGCAGAACGAACCAGCTCGGCGACCACGTCCGGCATGAACGACCAGGGCACGCGCTGTTCGGCGCCGTCCTCGGCGACGAAGAACGAATCTGGCCCCGACCATGACCTGTCGTCGAGCGCGAGGTCCGTGTCCGCGGTTGCTGGCCAGGCAGCCGCCGGTTGGTGTCGAAGCGTCTCGTTCACTTCGACACCGACCGAGCGCTTGTTGGCGTCCAGTTAACAGCCGCGCAAGAGCGAACTGATCTCCTCCTGTAGCGGAATCGCGGGGCTTAGTGACTTACCGACCCTCACAGACTGCCCGGTGTAGTGGGCTCCTTCGAAGGCACACCAGGGCACGCTGGTGCGGTTCCAGAGCACGTTGATCTGGTTGTCCATGTTGACCGCTCTGAGGTCAGGGATGCTGACCTGGGTGGCCAGCCTTCTGCTGGAGTCGTGGTTCCAGGCGCACAACCACCCTGTGGGGCACTCCAGGGTCGCGCTCGGGGCCGTGTCGGCGGGGCTCTGCGTCGCCGTGGTGGCGGTTGCCGGTGTGGTTGCGGCGAGGATGGCGAGGCCCACCGCGGAGCAGAGGCTGGTGATCCAGGGCATGACGGTGGCTCCGTTCTCAGCAGGCGCCGCGGCGCAGGGAGCTGATGTTGTTGTCCCTGCCGTACTGGGAGGTGTTGCCCTGCCAGTTGCCCACGGACCACGGATCTCCGGAGTAGTTGGTGTTGAGGTAGGTGCACCAGAGGGCCCCGGTCCGGTTCCACAGCGAGGACACTCGGTTGTCCAGGCCGAAGTCGCCGAGGTCGGGTGTGCCGATCTGGAAGCGGGCCATCGTCCCCTGGCCGCCTGTGCCCGACCACACGCAGAACCAGCCGCTGGGGCAGTCGCTGTAGGCGGTGATCGACACGTCCGTTTCGGTGTGGCGCGGCCCCGCCGAGGCGGCAGTAGCCGGTGCGACCGCGGCCAGTGCGACAAGTCCGAGTGCGACGCCGAGCTTGGTGAACCAGCGCATTTTTGTGCCTTTCCGTGTTTGCGCTGCCGGACGGTCCGGCTGCGCGGCCTCCTGGGTAAGCGAGGCAGTGCCACCGGTGTAGGCCTGATGGGTTGTCCGGCGCCGGAGTCGTGGACGCCGGACAACAACCTCCGGACAATGGACGATCGACTCGGGGAGGGGTTGGGGACAGTGCCGCGTGCTGAGCGACCGCTGGAACTGGATGGGTCGTTGCTGACGATGTTCGCCGCTGACCTGCGAGAACTGCGTAGGAAGGCGGGGAGTCCGCCGTATCGGGAGCTGGCTCGGCGATCACATTTCTCCTCCACCACGCTGTCGGACGCGGCGGGAGGGCGCCGTCTGCCCAGCCTCGACGTGACGCTGGCCTACGTCCGGGCGTGCGGCGGCGACGTCGAGCAGTGGGAGCGGCAATGGCGTGCCGCCGCGGCGGAGTTGCACACCTGCAGCCCGGTCGACGATGAAGGCGATGACCAGCCGGCGCCCTACGTCGGGTTGCGCGCGTATGGCCCTGACGACGCCGCGATGTTCTTCGGGCGAGAGCGGCTTGTTGATGATCTGGTGGCGCGGTTGGCGAGGCAGAGATTCGTGGCGGTGTTCGGGCCGTCGGGGTCCGGGAAGTCCTCGGTGTTGCGCGCGGGGCTGATCCCGCAGTTGGGTGGCATCGTCCTCTGTTTCACCCCGGGGCCTCACCCGGTCGAGGAGTGCGCGATCCATCTCGCGCGGGTCACCGGTGACCTTCCCGGGAGAGTGCACACCGAACTGGCTGGTGAGCCGCGCGCCCTGCACCGCTTCGTGCGGCAAGCTCTGGCAACCGAACCAGCCGAAGCCGAGATCGTCCTGGTCGTGGACCAGTTCGAGGAACTGTTCACCCTGTGTACCGACAAGCAGGAACGGGAGCGTTTCACCACCCTCATCCTCACCGCGGCCAGCGTGCCGCGGAGCCGTTGTCGTGTGGTGCTCGGCGTCCGCGCCGACTTCTACCCGCACTGTGCGCGTCTGCCAGAGCTGGTCGAAGCGCTTCAGGATGCCCAGGTCACCGTGGGTCCCATGGCACCGGACGAACTGCGGCGGGCTATCGTCCAACCTGCTGTTCAGGCCCGGTGCGCGGTCGAAAATAGTCTGCTCGCCACGCTGGTAACGCAGGCTCACGGGCAGCCAGGCGCGCTGCCGCTGTTCTCCCACGCTCTGCTGCAGACCTGGTTCCGCCGCAAAGGCCATACCCTCACCTTGGCCGGCTACCAGGCCACGGGCGCATTCGACGGCGCGCTGGCCAACACTGCTGAGGCCGTGTTCACCGGGCTCGATGAAGGTGGGCAAACCATCGCCCGGGACCTGTTCCATCGCCTCGTCACGGTTGGGGAGGACACTGAGGGGACCAAACGCCGAATCGGCGCCGACGAACTCGGCGATGATCCAGCCCTCGCCGACGTCGTCGCCCAGCTGGTCCAGGCACGGCTGTTGGTGCAGGATCATGGCGGTCTCGAACTCGCCCACGAAGTCCTTATCAAGGCATGGCCGCGCCTTGCTGGTTGGCTTGCTGAGGACGGTGACGGGCTGCGCGCCCAGCGCGAACTCACCGAGGCGACGGCGGCATGGGAACGCCACGACCGGCATGACACCGCGCTCTTGCGTGGGACGAGGCTGGCTGTCCTTACCGACTGGGCCAACCGCGCCAGCGCACCCAACAGCAAGGAAAGGGCGTTCCTTGACGCCAGCGTCGCCGCCGAGCATCGCGAGCAGGCGGCGAAAAAGCGATCCATACGCCAGCAACGCCGTCTGATCGCCGTCCTCACGGTGCTCCTGCTCGTCGCGGCGACCGCCACGATATACGCCAGCAACGCCGAGAAGCGGGCGGTTCTCGAGCGCAACACCGCCTTGGCCCTCGGGGTCACCAGTCAAGTCGTGGAATTGAGCCAGACCAGTCCTTCGCTCGCAGCGCAGCTCAGCCTGGCCGCCTACCGGCTTGCGCCAACACCTGCAACTCGCGACAGCTTGATCGCCATGTCCGGAGTAACCAGCAAAGCTGTTCTCCAATCAGGCGCGGCAACCGCCTCAGCCATTCGAGGAAGCGGCCAGGCATTTCTGGTCGGCGACCTCGAACGGGACCGCACTATCTTGTGGAACAAAAACCAGGACGATCTTTCGCTCGGCGACCTGCCTGGCGGCGTTGAAGCAAGCATGAGCGACGACGGAATGGTAGCGACAATCGACCGAGAGAACCGGGTACATATATCAGACGCGACAGAGCTAAAACCTCCGACGGAAATGGCAATCCTGCCCGGTACCTACGGTCATGCGCTGGTAAGCCCTAATGGTCGCCTGCTCGCCGCCGCGGAGACCATCCGCGAGCAAACCTCAACCGCGAGTCCGCCGATATGGACACTCAACGGCACCGTGCGAATCTGGGACCTCGCCGACCCTCGCCGGCCTCATCAAACAGGAACACTGAATGCCGCCAGCCTGCGTTCTTTTGCAGGCAGCGAGGCTCTCGCAACCTCTCCCCATCTCGGCCCCGTGCATCCCGCACTGGATAGCAACTCCCTCCGGGTTTTGGCGGACAGCAAGTCCATCAAGCTATGGAAGTTGTCCGCGACAGGGGAGCCATTTTCGGCCACAGAGCTACTGCCTTCGGGCAGTCCTCGCGTAGATCTATATTTCTCCTCGCACGGCAAACTTGCCGTTACCAAAAAGAGCGACTACGAGACCATGACCGTCTGGGACCTGCACGATCAGCTTCAGCCAACACAGCGGGCGCCCAGCAATATCGGCGTAAGAGGCCTCACTGCAGCTCATTTCAGCAAAACCGACCAACTTGTGGCACTCGGGAGCGCGGGCGAAGTTCTAGTGCAAGACATTAGAATCAACCATACGTTAACAAGAATCAGCCTTCCGGGTCGTCAGGGCGTCGTTAAAGCCTTGGCCTTCGGAGATAACGATCGCAGCCTCGTCGGAATCACGTCGGGGCCAGGAGTCGAAACCTATGCCTGGCGCTGGGAGCTTGATCCCGAGACAGCGGCTGCCGCCGTGTGCAAGGACCAGAAGGTCTCAATACGCCCTGCTGAGTGGGAAGCCTACTTCCCTGAGGTGAAGTTCCAGTCGCCATGTCCTTAGACCGCATCTCAGCCGAGGCGCAGCACGGCCACGTTCCCCGCGCATAACAGCCCGGCGCGACTACGACTCGGCCCCGATGCTGCAGCTGATGGCGCTCACCGTGCCGCGCAGCGGCAGGTTCACCTGCTAGTGACCCACTCGGCGGCGGACCGCTCGGACCGCCATCAGCACCGACACCCTCTTCTGACCCCCGTTCGGGGCGGTACTTCAGGAGGTGTTCCGTGGTGGCCGCCAGCTGCGGGTCCAGGTCGGGTTGGGGGTCTCGTGCCGGGGTGTGGTGGCGATGCCCCAGGCGGCAAGAGCGACGCTGCGCCACAGGTAACTGGAGTTCGGTCTGTGCTTCGCGGCGCTGGTCGCGTGGAGGTGGCGATAGCGGCTGTGACCGGTGAACTGGAATGCTTCCCAGCCGGTTTTGTTACCGGACATGTTGGCGTAGCGGTGGATGTAGCCGCGGATGCGGTCGTGCTGGAGCAGCCACCATCGGTCGGAGTCGGTGTACTGCACCAGCTGCCAGCCGTCGCCGAGTTCGGCGAGGTCCGCCGCGACCGAGGGCCGCTCCGGACCGACCTTGTCGGAGTCGTCGGTGTGAGGTGGCGACGGAGCTGGCGATTCTTCGAGCGCGAGGCCGCGGCGTTCGGCGATGCGGCGCAGGTGAGTCAGGCAGCGCGGACAGTCCGGCGGCGCGACGGTCACCGGTCCGAGTGGCATCGGCGCCGAACGGGACGCCGACTCGCACAAGGCTCGGCCGCCGCGGTGCGGGCGGCTTCCGCGCGTGTCCGTGTCCGGGACCGCGTGGCGGGCCTGGCCGTAGGTGCCGCCGTGTCGGCTCAGCTCCGGCCGGACCCGCACGATGACCGGAAGCACGGCGCGGTTGCGGTCCCACCGTTGCTGCTCGCCGGGATCGACCACCTCCCACAGCTCGGCGTCCCGTTCGCGCAACTGCTCCCGGATGTCGGCGATCACCGCCTGCATCCCCGGGTGCGCCCACATCCCGCTGGTGTGGTCGGCTGCGTCGAGGTAGCGCAGCTCGATCTGGCGGCCGAGGTGGTAGTACGCCTCGGCCGCGACGGCCTCGGTGAGCGCGCGGGCGCTCTCGACACTGCGGTCCGGCCCGGCGAACGCGCCCCGGAAATCGGCGTCGGACAGCACCTCGAACAACGGCTTCCCCGATCGGGGGTGGACGATGAACCAGTGCCCTCGCGGAACACGGATCGCTTCTTTTCCTTCTCCGAGAAGGATTGCCCGGTCCGGGAGGTTTCGTCCGCCGGAGAATCGGGTGTAGTCGAATGGCACGTGCGGTTTCAGGCCCAGCGTGCGCGCCAAGCCGCGGATCTCGACCTCACGCACCACATCCGGTTCGGCCGGGTACTGCACCGCCATCACGTGGTCCCGCGCCGTGAACTTCACCGCTCATCACCCACCGGACCTTCGTCGACCGCGACGACGCCGGTATGAAGCGCCTGCTCACTGGCCGGGGTGAGGGTGACGACGAAATGGTCGGCGAACTCCTCGGTCGCCGGCATCGGTTTGCCGTGTTTGATCGCCACGCCGTGCGGGTTGATCAGCCCGAGGTCGCGAAGCCCGCGCGCTCGCGCGGTCAGTTTCTGGTGGCGGCCGCCGTCGACGCGGCCGTAGTAGCTGTGGCTGCCCATATTGCAGACCTCGCCTACCGCGACGGCACGCAGCAGCGCGACCTGCGGGGAGGTCAGTTTTGGTGCGCTCATCTCGGATCGGTCCTTCACAGCGGGAGGTATTCGCGGATCTTGCCCTTGACGTGCGGGCGCGGGTCGCCGAGCGTCAGGCCGAGGGTCGGCAGCCGCCGGGCGATCTGCAGCTCGGTCAGCGGTTTGGTGACCGGGACGTCGGCGTAGCCGCGGTCGTCGGTGCTCCATGCGTCCGGGTCGGAGTCGACGGCCCGGACCCGGGCGACGACGCCGTTGACGACGTAGACGATTGCCTTGAGCCGCGGCCGGCGGGCGGGGGCGATCGGGAACCACTTGCGGTCGGCCTCCAGCTGCACTTTCTCGCTGGCGCCGGTTTCGCCGTAGCGGCGGTTGGTGTCGGCGTCGACCTTGCCGGGCCGGGTGTTGCGGTAGACGACCAGCGCGCAGTCTCGGCCGTCCTTGTGGGCGGCCAGCTGTTTGTAGAGGGTGGAGCGGGCCACGTGGAAGGTCTCGGCGATCTCGGCGACGGTGTCCTCGCCCGCGTCGTACATGCGCTGGGCCTGGTCGAGCTGGTGCTGGGTCAGCTTGGCCGGGCGGCCGCCGCCCCGGCCGCGGGCCCGCGCCGAGGCCAGCCCTTCCAGGGTGCCTTCCCACGCTCGCACGGCAAGGTCAGACCGCGATGTTCACCACGCTTTTCGCCACGGTTCCCGCAACGCCTGGAACCCACGATGAGCGGGGGCACGACCGGGACCGATCCCGGACGGCAAACCGAAAGGGACCATGATCATGACCTGCACGATCGACACGACCGCGGCCAGCCATACCTGGAACCTGTGTGCCCCGGGCGGTGCGGCGGGGCTGACCGCCACGGTGGCGACTGCCACCCGCGCCGGGACCCCGGGCCTGAACTGCGACGCGTCGGCGGTCGCCCACTACGCCACTGCCGGCACCGTCGCCGCCGCCGTCGTCGACGGCAAAGGCACCAGCGAGGCGACCGCCACGGCCGCGTGGCTGTGCACCGAAACCGCGGTCCAGCTCGCCGCCCGCCACGGCGCGCTGACCGGGTTGCTCACCGCCGGGCAGCTGCTCGCCGACCCCGGGAGCAAGTTCGTTGAGGTCGACGGGGTCGCCGCGGTCGCCGTCGTCCGACCCGGCTCACCCACCACCGTCGTGCACGACCGGCTGACCGTGCTCGTGCGTGAGCACCAGCGCGACCCGAAGGCCCTCGCCGACACGCTTGTCGCCGAGGCTGCCCGCTGCGCACCCTCGGATGATCGCGACGACGCCACCGCCGTCGTCATCACCGTAAGCATGGCCGCCTGACCAGACAGCCGCTCACGGCCCGGCCTGGAGCAGCAGTGAGCGAGCGGGGCTATCACTGCTGGTCAGGTCATATCCGCCCGATTTTCCCGGTTACTACGGCGCCCCCACTGCGGGCCCAAGCACTACCAGCCCGGGCCCGCAGTGGGGTGTGACACGGAATTACCTGTGGCGTCGTCGCCGGTCGGCGTACCAGACATATCCGCCTGATTTCGGCGGGAACTAAGGCAAGGTGTTCGGAGCCCCTGGCCCGCTACCAGATGCAGCCGAGCGGGGCGTCGTAGCAGATGTGCCGGGTGGCGCTGCGGCCGAACGTCGGCCGGTTGACCCCGAAGCTGGTCTGGTACTCCTTGACCCGGCCACCCAGCACGCCCTTGCAGCCGACCTTCACGGTCAGCTGGGTGCCGTCCTTGGACACGTTCGTCAGGTTGATCCGGTAGGACTTGACCTCGACGAGCTTGAGCACGCCCGGAACCCACCGGTTGACCCGGGTCCACACCGACGTGTCGGCCCAGTCACGCTCGCCATTGGACGCCTCGTACCAAACCCAGGTCGCCTCCTGTGCGCCGCCGCAGTCGAGGTGGCCGCTGAGGTTGACGTGGGGGTCGTTCCAGGTTGCCTGGGCCGGGGCGGCGGTAATGACCGTCCCCGCGACCATGGCAAGCCCGGCGACGGCGGCTTTCACCTTCATGATTCCTCCTGTTTTTGGGTGTGCTGAACCCCAGTCGCACGTGTTCGTGCGGCTGAGAAAGGGAATGGTTGGTCTCTAGCTGTCGCGACGCGGCGCGCGCATCGCCTGTTCCACCACGGAGAAGTAGTACGAAAGGACAGGGAAACCGACCTCGCGGCTGATCAGTCCCCAGCCCTCGTTGACGTCCACTGCCCGCGGGTGCACGCCAACGCCGGCGTGCACCCGCCATCCCGACGCCAGTTCGACTCGCAGCGGCGGCATCGACGGCTCGGAGCGTCGGGTGGTCACCACCACGCCGTCGCTGATGGTGAGGCGTTTGTGCCATGGACTCCACAGCAGCGTCGCGCTGTCGTTCTCGGCCTGGCCAGCGCGCAGGAACTGCACCCACACCGGCCCCACCCAGTACGTCGGAAAGGTGACTTCGGTGAACCGCCCGGCGCTCTGGATGTCGGTGACCTCGGCCGTGCACGTCCGCCCGTCCGCGCCGAGCACCGCGTCAAGGCGCTCCACCAGCTGAGGAACGCGCGGCGTGGCGCCGCGCTCGAGCCGGTGGATGTGGTCTTTTGTGACCGGCGGCAGCGAGGAATCTAGATCGGAGGCGAGTTCGGCGGTGTCGAGCAAGCTCAGGCCACGGGCGTTTCGCAGCCGTTGATACTGTTCGCCGCCCCAGTGGCGCGGCACCTCGTCCAGCGACGCGGGCGAGGAGCTGACGTCGGATTTCGTGGACACCAGCGCCTTCGCGGCGGCCGACAACGCGTTTCTGGCCACCTCGACCCGGTGGCCGAGATGCTTCTTCAGGTTGCTGAACCACCCTGTTTCGCTGCGGAACCGGTGCGGCAGCCACGACTTCGAGGCCACCACGAGCGCCTGGTCGAGCTCGCCCCGCGGTCCGACCACCGCCACGTCGACCGCGTCCACCACCGGGGCCCCGATGCCAGTCGGCATGATTCCGTAGCCGAAGTCGACCCAACCGCCGCCGTCGATCCGCACGTGCACCGCCGGGTTGCTGGCGAAGGCGTATGCCTGCAAGAACATTCCGGTCCCAGCCGGGATCTCGTAGTCCACCCTGAACGGCCCAGCGTCGATGTGCGCGGTGCAAGGCTGGTTGTCCGCTCCGCGCAGCCACGCCCAGCACGGTCCGGACTCACCCTGGAAGTTGCACCACCAGTTCTCCGCCGGGTTCAGCGCGTCGGGGGTGCGCAAAGCCAAGTACAGGCCACGCAGCGCGCCACCGGCGCCGAACCGCTCATCCACAGCGCCCAACTGACGAAGGCTCGGGCCGTCCGTGCGGCCAGTTTCCCAGTTGTGGACCGTCGTAGGGCTGTCCACCGCGGCCGCCCTGGCCACCGCGTCCTGCCCGAGCCCCGCGACCTCAACCCGCCAATACCGCATCAACGCCGGTCTACTGAGCAACTGGTCAGCCATGTCCCCTGTCCCATCCGCGTCATCGCCTTGTGGTGGATTACCTTCCGAGACAACGAGGCGGTGGACAAGCGCCGGTCAGTCGAAGTGCGATGAAAACTGAAAAAACGGCCTCCGCCGTGGCGTGGCTCTCCAGCTGGTCTACCTCGGCGACGTGGGCACCGGCTTCACCGAGGCTATGCTCGCCGACCTGCTCGAACGGCTACGCCCGCTGCAGCGCCCGCGCAGCCCGTTCGCCGACGAGGTCCCGCGCGACCGGGCCCGCGGCGCGCACTGGGTCGCCCCGCAGCTGGTCTGCGACGTCACCTACCGCAACATCACCGTCGACCAACGCCTGCGCCACACCAGCTTCCGCGGGCTGCGCTGGGACAAGGACCTGCAGCAGGTGTTGATCCCCAGGGGCTTGGGCTCGCCCCGGGCCAAGCGCGCCCAAGGACGTGGGTGGCGGCAAGGGTGACAACCCTTGGCACGCGACGGCCCGGCCCGGTTCCATGGAACGACTTCATGATCATCGACGTAGCCGCAGATCCTGACCTCGCAGTATGCGTTTATATGCCGGAATGCAAGACAACAATTCGCTCCATAATCCGGTTGCACAGTGGGCAAGAAAGGTCGGGAATGGTACTCGCCGGTCCTATTAGGGTAAAGTCTCGACAGGCAGCCTGATCTCCACGCCTTCTCCTTTCACGCGGCATCCCCGCGCCCGAGCTCGGCGCGGGGCGACAGTCTTCAGCCGGAGACGGTCACCGCGGCGAGGAGGGAGGAGACATGGGCGATCGGGATGCCAGGGACAACAGGGACCCGTCTAGGGAACGTGCAGGGCAGGCCGCAGAGGCCGTCGCCACGTTGCTGGAGGTCGGAGCCACCGCGGTGGAATTCCTGATCGACAGCAACGGCCTGGCGGCAACCGCCGCCAGGCTCGTCGCTCTCGGACTGCGGGCGCTGGCTCGTTGGCTGCGTCGCTCCCACTAGTCCTGACCGGTTGAGAACGGCTCCGCGAGGCGCGTCACCGCTTCGCGGAACCCAACCGTCATCTTCCATCGTACCTCAAATGCCAATTTCTATAAAACGCCAGATTGGGCGTACTGGAGAGAACTACACATCGCAGTCGATATCGTCAATTCTGCTGGTTTCGTATTTTCAGTAGGAACTACTGTGAAAAATGTTCTCGTCGCGAGCAGCTGAACGGTGTTACTGATCCTTTTTCTCGTTACGAGCGTTCATCGTCACAAGGAAACGTTCCTCCCGTCAGGAACCTGCTGGTCACGGGGGCGCGCGGGCACGTACGCTGAAGCCAGCCGCCACAGGGGTCGCCTGTACTGAGAAGCGGTGCCCAGGTGCAGTGTGTCCACAACTTAATGTCACAGATCCATAACGGGGGCGCTGTCAGGGCTGTCGCGCGGCCGCAGGCCCCGCTTCTTACACCACGGTGTTTCCGCTGCTCAGACTTGGTCTAAACCCTCCACCAGTGAACATTCAAGGCCCTATTCGATGAACTAACGCCTGCTTGCCGACCTCCGGGTCGACGCCGGCGGCGTGCCGCTCAGGACGCCCGGCCACTCTGGCAAGCGGCACCGATGAACGAGGAGATCCGGCACTGCTGCCGAACCCACCGACATCAGTCTGGCCACGGTGGCGCGGACCCCGGCGACCGTCACCGAGGCGACCACCTGGATCGAGCACACCACGCCGGTCGTCAACCTCGGCTTCCCACTCGCGGGCGGCGCACACCCCCGGGAGTTCCCCGGTTCGCACCGCACACCGCGGTGTGACCCCAGCCTCGTCCGGCACGTCATTGCCCGGATGTTGTCGGTGCCGCGTGTGAGGATCCGGATCGTGGATCAGCCCGACGTCAGCGCCGATGAGCTCGCCAACTCGCTGGCCGGCACCGGCTACTATGCCGTGGTCAAGTCCGCCGCGCTGCCTGATGCCCGGCACGATGCCGAGCGCGTGGTCCGGCGCGGCGCGGCCGTGGGCTTCGGGCGCTGGTTCTTCTTCACCGCGCGCGAGCCCGCGCTGGCCTTCGGGCGGGCCGCGCGGATGTCGCTGGACTGCACCGGCGGCTACGGCGTCTACGCCGCAGCCCACGAGATCCGATTCTGCGAGCGGCACGACGCCGACGAGATCGTGCTGCTGGTCGACATCGCCGGCGGCAACCTCGACCGCCGCGACGACGAGGTCAACGACCTCAAGCGGTTCGTCCAGGGCGTCAAGGAACACCCGTGGTCCTCGGGCTGGCACGAGCCGACCGGCTACCTCACCGACTACAACCACGGACGCCCGGTCCAGACCCGGCGCAAGTCCCTGCCGCTGCAGGAGGCCTCCTCCCCCGTGAGTTCCCCAGCACCGCGCCGACCCACCGCGGCCGACCTGCGCCGCGGCGCCCGCTTCGGCGCCCACGTGCTGCCCGCCGCAGCCGACGACCTCAACGGCCGAGCGGCCGGCGCTGTTCGACCAGCTCACCCGCACCCGCTACCCCGACCTTGTGCTCGGCCTGGCCGCCGCCGACCTGCCCGAGCACGCGGTGGCCGCGATCGCGCACTCGCTGGCCACCGAGCAACTCCCGCCCGCCGAGCCGCTGGTCGAGGTGCTGCTGGACACCGTCGGCCAGCACGAGCTGCTCGAGCTGTACCTCAGGACCCACCGATGAACAGCACCGGCGACGATCTGGTCTGGTACGCCACCTACGGCTCGAACATGTACGCCGCCCGGTTCGGCTGCTACCTCACCGGCGGCACCCCGCCCGGCGCCGCGCGCAGCTTCCCCGGCGCCCGCGACCCGCGCCCACCGCGCGCGAGCCGCCCGCTGCTGGTGGACGGCGGGATCTTCTTCGCCACCGAATCCCCGGTCTGGGGCGGCGGCCGCGCCTTCTACGACCCCGCCCTGCCCGGCACCGCGGCCATGCGCGCCTACCTGATCACCCGCGCCCAGTTCAGCGACGTCGCCGCCCAGGAGATGTACCGCGACCCCGGTGCTGACCTCGACCTGATCGGCGTGCTCACCGGCGGCCGCGCCGAACTCGGACCCGGCCGCTACGAAACCCTGCTCCGCCTGCCCGTTCCCGACGACGGGCACGAGCTGGCGCCGGTGCTGACCTTCACCTGCCCCTGGACCGCCGGCGACCAGCCACTGCTCGCGCCCTCGGCGGCCTACCTGCGCATGCTCGCCGGCGGCCTGCGCGAAACCCACGGCTGGACCCCGCAGCAAGCCGGGGGCTACCTCGCGACCGCGCCCGGCGCCGCCGGGCACTGGACCGCTGAGGGCATCGCCGCCCTTGACCTGCACTGACACGTCCGGCACCCGCCGACAGTCCTGTGGTCATCGCCGGAACACCACCGGGGCGCGGCGGTACTACAGCTCAGATCCGAGGAGGGTTACAGTCGTCTGCGGCGACGCCGGTGACACCACCGGCTGGAGGTCTCAGTTGCAGCTGAGACCGTGGCGGCGTCACCAGCGCCGCGCACGCGACCGCGAGGTCAGCGCTCGTTCCACCAGCGCCACAGCGTGTACAGAACGTGAGCTGCAGGGCCGACCCACTTACTGACCTGGTCCTGCAGCTCATGCTTCCAGTTCCGTCTCGGAACGTTCATCCGATTCACCTCCCTCCAATCGCCATAACTCGCGAACATGTGTTTGATCGCCTCCCCACTTGATCATTCCTCAGAATTGGCCGCGACTCACGCGCCACGGTGACCAGAGACTACATGTAGGGGTGTCTTCGGGCCCGAGGCCTAACTGGTGGCGTGTCGCGCGTGTCTGACCTAGTCAGAGCCCAGAACAGCCCAAGATGACCCACGACACCCCAGAACGCCCCGAAAGGGCCCTAGAAAAGCCCCGAGAAGGGCCACCGGAAGCTCACAGAATCAATTCTTTCCGCTTCTTTCCGCTTCATTCCTCTTCCGCGAGCGCGCACCGCACAGCAGCGGTCACGGGGTGTAGTTCTGGGTTGCGTGTCGCGTCGTGGCCGCGCTGGCTGGCGACGCGAGGCGGTGAAGGCCCTGTGCCGGGCCGAGCGCCGCGGGCCGGTTACAGTGCCTGCTCGTCGCACGGGGATTCCATGGCCGTCGCCCCGTGCGGCTCTTCGACGGCGCGGCCGGAACCGGGCCGGTGCAGCCGCACGCGATGTCGGGCTCCGGCCGGATAGCGCCGGCCACGGCGCTCGGCCCCCGCAGCGGGGTCATCGCGGCGACCATCCCGGTTCCCTGACAGGTACCGCACTCGTCCCCCGCCAGGCTGTCGCTGCCGGATCCGTCGCAGTTCAGGCATTCCTGATGCTCTTCGTTGATCACGCGGCGATTGATCAAGCGGCCGTGTCACCACGTTGAGCAGCCTGAATTCAGGTCTTCCGTGCGAGGTCGCGCTGATTCCGCAGGCGCGTTACCACCTCGATGTCACCACCCACGCGACGCTGGGCCAGGCCGTCGGAGCGAGCCATACTGGCCAGATGAGCGAGCCGATCGAGCTGTTCGCGGTGACCCGGGTCGATCCGGAACGTTTCGCCGCGGCCCAGCACCGGCTCTTCAACGGAGCGCGGCTGCACATCGGCCGTTCTCTTGGGGCAGCCAGTCTGAAGTGGACTCAATAGCAGAGTATTCGCAGCTCAGCGACTATTGGGGCGGCTCGTAACGACCACAACAGGTGTTGTGCAGGCCGAACGCCTTAGTTAGCGGGTTGATCCGATCGGGTGTTGGTCGGCAGCTGTGTTGACGGTGGCGGCCGCCAGAGGCTCTCAACCACACGAACCCGCCCCACCACCCCCGACCGCAGCGAGGCGATGATGGCCCAGATCCTGACGATGGTGAGTGTGCTTGGCCCACCGCTGATCGCGTTGGCCGGCTTGGCGCTGCGGTTGCGGTGGCAGGCGCTGCGCGACCAGCGGCGGCAGGACACCCTCCGCACCCTGACATCCCGCCTACCCGCCGATGGGGTGGTCGACATCGAGGACCTCCGCGATGATGGCAGCCGCCTCCACATGCGGGTCAGCACCGCCCCCGAGCCCCACACTGGACGACGATGAGCGCCCCCGAGCCACCCGACACACCCGCCGCCACCCAGGCGGGAGCCGCCGGGGCCCAACCCGACACGGCGCGGGACACGGAGTTCACGGCGTTCTACCGCGCGACCACCAGACAGCTGGTCGCCTTCCTGATCGCACAAGGCGCAGCCCTCGCCGAGGCCGCCGACATCGCCCAGGACACGATGGCCAAGGCCTACCAGGGCTGGCATGCCATCGAGTACCCCCGCGCCTGGGCCCACCGGGTGGCCTCCCGCGCCTTGGTCCGCCACAGGCTCGACGCCCGCGAGACCCCGGTCGCCGAGCCTCCCGAGCCCAGCCCGCTGCTGCGCGCCACCGACGCCGCGCTCTGGGAGCGGCACCACGACATCGCCCGCGCCCTGGACAGGCTGCCGCCACGGCAACGACAAGTCATGGCCTGGACCATCTTCGGCTTCACCCCCACCGAGATCGCCGACGAACTGCGCATGACCCCCGGCACCGTCCGCCAGAGCCTGCTGTCAGCCCGCCGAGCCCTCAGCTCCTGGCTCGCCAGAAAGGACGGCGACCAATGACCCACGACGACACACACGCCGAGCGCAGGCTCGACCAGTGGCTGGCCACCGGAATGGCTTCGCTGGACCACACCCTCGACGACGCCCTCGACCTCAACGCCGGCCTCGCCGACGCCATGCTCCCCAGCCTGCAGCGCGTCCTCACCCGCGACCTTGACGACGTACTGGACCTCGACACCGGGCTTGAGCACATCCTCCCCACCCGGCGCTCCACAGCGCCCGCCGCCGAGCGGGCAACTTCCCAGCCAACCGGTGACCCCACGCAAACCGCGCTAGGCGCGTTCGCCGAGGACTTCACCGCACTCCCACCCCACGCGCGCCTCGCCGCACGCACCTGGCTCCCCATCCAGGAACTGATCGACGTCCACCTCACCACGCGACTCGCCCTCCACGCCCAAGGCCTCACCCGCAGCCTTGATCGCACCCTCGACCCCGATCCCGACCCCGACCTCGCCCGCGCCTTCGCCGGCGACCTCGCCCACGCCCTCGCCCTCGACCTCGCCCACGCCCTCGCCATCGACCGCGACCGCGACCGCGACCGCGCCCGCGACGGCGACGGCGACCTCGACCGCGCCCGCGACCTCCTCGGCGACCTCGACCGGGCCCTCGACCTCCTCGGCGACCTCGACCGGGCCCTCGACCGCGCCCGCAACATCGACCTTGACCTTGCCGACGCCCGCGACCACGCCATCGACCTCGCCCACGCCCACGCCCGCGTCCTCTCCATCGCCCTCGACCGCGCCCTCGACCGCGCCCTCGACCGCGCAGGCGGCCGCGCCCTCGACCGCGCAGGCGGCCGCGGCCTCGCCCGCACCCTCGCCCGCGCCCTCGACCGCGCAGGCGGCCGCGGCCTCGCCGTCCCCGACCGCGAGAGCAACCGCGCCCGCCGCGTCGGCTTGAAAGAAGCGGCGGGACGGCTGGTGGAGGCGGCGACGAACGTCAGCGGTGCCGACCTCAGCCAGATGGACCTCCGCGGGATCCCCCTGGCGGGCCTGCGCTGGTCAGACGCGACAAGCTGGCCACCCGAGTGGCACCACCGGATCCGTCGGGACTCGATCAAGCTCGAACCGGGCCTCTACGAGATCCGCCGAGGAGGCGTCGACATCGACCGCACCACCAACACCCCGGTTTGACACAGGCCCCGCGGGCACCAGCGGAGTTCTACACCGGCCAGCTGCTGGAGCGCCGCCATGGGCTGAAGCCGTGACCCACTGGTTCGCCTTGCTCTCCAGTGCGGCGGCGTCCACCTGCCCGGCCTCGAACAGCGTCGCGGCGCCGGTCCTGCCCGCCGCGTTCAGCCGGGACCTCAGGGGGCCGTGCGCGCGGGGTACCCCGGGCAGCGTGGATGTCGCGAGCCGCGGCTTCCGACCCACTCGGCAGGCGCCGCTAGGCCAAATGGGTTACGTGTGGTGGTGGCTGATCGCTCCGGCAGTGGCGTTACTACGTCCGGCCCGGTGCTCTGGCGAGCGTGGTCAACTGCTGGATCCGTGCACGCAAACCGACTCGGTGTGAACGTTCCACTTTCAACGGGTCGCCTGTTCACCGCAGTAGAGGCTTCCACACCTTGCGTACGTGTGCGCCTGCCCGCGTGACACTCGAACCGGTGACGAAGGCGACAGTGGGTAACATTCGTCCGCGCCTTTTCGCGCTTCCCGCTCAATCCACGAGCGAACGGTTCACCCCGGCGAGTGAAGATCGTGATTGACAGAGTTGGGGAAAAGTCGCACAGTGTCTTCGAACGGGCTTTGACATCCGCGTGTTTTAACGTTTCGCGCGGAAGAGCTCGGAGACGACACGGGCCGGCCCCTGGCTGGGTGCCAGGAACCGGCCCTGGTGATCAGGTCACCACGTACGTGGTGCGCTGATCACTTACGTCGGGAGTGGGCCACGCCAATGATCACCACTCCCAGATATCCGGCAACAGCGGCGGCCCCGGCACTCCATGCCAGGGCCGCCGTGCCGTTCAGGCACGCCAGCACCGTCGTAGCCGACGCCAGGTTGCCCACACCCTCAAGAAGGCGCGTCCACCTGGCAGGCCCCTCCCCCGGTGTTTCCGGGGGAACTTCGGGGTCGTCTCCGGACGAGTCCGAAGGCTGGGCAGAACCGCGATCGCCACTGTCCATGAACACCTCCAGATCGGAGGCGGCATACGCATCCGCCATCCCGATCCCCTGCCGAGATGGTGAACAGCGCTGGACAGCCGAACAGGCCGCGCTCTGCCTTGCGAGGGAAGATACCCCCAAAGCCGGGGCACCTCCATCCACGCATCTGTTAAACGGCGAATAACCGCAGGTCGCGCACGTAATTTCTCGGCGTACTTTTACGCACACTAGTGCATTCGAGTTAATCGGGCTTCCGGAAACGTTCCCGGCGCCCGTTTCCGCCGCGGTGGCGGCGGACACACACGGGCCCCCACGGACGACTCGGGCACGGGGGTCCGGAGCCCGCGTGGGGCGTGGTTGTCACGGGGTTGCCGTCACAACCGGTTGCCGTCACACGATCCTGATATAGCAGGTCAGGACCGGTTTTCGGGGTGTCACAGCCAGAGCGAGAGGCTGTGACGGTGTCACAGCCTCGGTGACACCGAGGTGGCCGGCGACCGGCTCGGCGAGCTACATGGAGCTGGGCCTGGCCAACGGAGCCGAGGAGTCCATACTCCCGGTCGCCGACCTCCCCTACCACCACCTGACACCTGCGGTCCTGATAGTCCTTCCGGGCAAGCCGTTGCAGCTGCACGCGCTGGAGGAACGCCCTTCGGTCCACACACTCTGGAACGCCGACTCGGCGGTGGATCACTGGGCCGTGCTACCCGCCGACGCGGCCCGCCTGGAGCACGACGCGCTTGCCGAACGCATCCGGGGCGCATCCCGCCACGCGGCCGAAGCCTTCGACCCGGTCGTGACCGCCACTTCGACGCCGCCGCTCCAACCGCCCGCGTGATCCACCGCCGGTCCCGGACAACTCGTCGTTGCCGGGACCGACCGCGAAGGCATCAGGGCCGCGGCCTGCCAGCCACTGCGGCGGCGAGACCGCAGTCCGGGTTCCGCCCGCACCGGACGGGCACGCGACGCGCACAGCCAAGCACACCACCCGCCCGCGGTCGCGGTCCCCGCGAGCAGACCGCGGGCGGGTGGCGCGCTCCTGCGCGCGCGCTCGCGTCCCGCCCAGAGCACCGGAGACCCCACATGACCACCACCTCGGCCACGCCCCCCGATCGTGACCGGCTCCAAGCCGACCTCGACACCGCCAACGCCCTGGCACACGGCCGCGCGGAGGCCATCGAGGACCTGTCCACCGCGGCGCACCACCTGCGCTCCACCCTGCTGGCCGCCGTCGACGACCTGCCGACCCTGCTCGCCGCAGCACCGCCACCGACGGCCAACGCGGTGCTGACCGCCGTCACCGGAACCCTGGCCACCGCGCAGAACCTGGCCCGCCGCGCCGACGGCTACACCGACCTGGACGCCCGCGACATGGCCTACCCCGACATCGGCTACGACCTGGGCCGACACGGCTGGGCTGAACAGCCGGGCGCGGTCGCTGACCTCGACGCCGCCGCCCACAGCCCCGACACACCGCGTGGTTGGCTGCGGATCTTCTCCTGCGGCGGGCACGTGCTGCACCTGTGGTTCACCAGCCCGCTGTCCCTGGCCGCGGCCACGCTCAGCAGCCGAGGACCTCTGCACGAGACCTTCGAGGTCAAGGCGGCGGTCACCGCGCGCGACACCCCCGGGCCGCTCGCCGTGCCGTTCCAGTGGCCCCGGCGCACGGACGCCGCCGCCACCGACGACCTGGACTGGCAGGAGGCGACCGCTGTCCTGCGGAACTACGGCTTCACCCTGACCGACGACCGGCCCTGCGACAGCCACGGCGTTCCGTCCCCGGACTCCGAGAGCCCGGTCCGGGTGCAGACCTGGACCAAGCCGCAGCACGGCCGGCCCGCGCCGCTGCGTATCCGGCTCTACGGCACCGCCGACGAGCAGCCCATCGCCTGGTACTGGGCCGGGCGCATCCGCTGCCTGCAGCAGCTGGCCCGCATCTGTCGTCGCTGACCCGAGCAAGGTGCCCGAGCGCGGCGTGGGCGCGGTGACCTGCCGGCGCCCACGCCGACCTGCCATCACGGAAGGACCCACGCACGATGCCTGTACCCCGCGACCCGTTCGCCGACCACCCCGTGCTGGAAGCGGCGCTGCCCGTCGCCGTGCTGACCGCGCTTCACGACGTCGCGCACCTGCCCGACGACGAGCACCAGCGCTTGGCGGCCGAGTTCGCCGACACCATCGCCGCGCACGGCGACGACCTGCTCTACGGCGGCAAGCACTGCGCCCCGACCTTCGCCGCTCTGGCCCGCGGCCTGGCGGTGCTGGCCCACCAGCCCGGCGGGGTGACTTTCACCGGCCTGCACTGGTGCGTTGGCTCCGGCCACCACGGCACCCGCCACCAGGCCCCGTGCGACGCCGAGATCGCCCGCGAAGCCGCCCAGCAGGATTCGCCGCGGTGAACCCACGGCGCGCTCGGCGCCGACAACCGGGCCGGCGCACCGGTCCGCCCCGTGCGCACCAGAGTTGGGGATCGAGCCCCAGCTGGTGAACGAAGTGCGCGCAGACGTCCCGTCTTGCCGGAAGCGCCGACAACGACGCCGGATCATGGGTTCAGGAGATCACCGTGTTGCTCCCGCGTTTGGCTCAGAACGAGCGAGTGCGCGCAGCTCGTCCATGCTGCGCACGAGGATCCGGCGGCGGCTGGTCGCGACGATGCCTTGCGTGCGCCACGTTCTCAGCGTCCGCGCGACGGTCCGCTGCGCCACACCGGCCTGCGCGGCGATTTCGGTTTGCAAGCGCGCGGCCTCGATGATCACGCCGTCCGGCACGGTCCGGCCGTGCTTCTCGGCCAGCTGGGTCAGGCACATGGCCACGCGGCGGCCTGCGTAGCCAATTCGTGCTGACTGGGCGGCACGCAGCCGCGCGGCGACCGTCTTGGCGATGGCGATGGCGATGGCGGGCCGGGTGCGCAGGGCCTCGGCGAACTCGGCGCCGGTTAGCTGTAGGACGGTGCACGGTTCGATCGCGCGTACCGACGCCGTCCGTGGGTGCCCGGTGGTGGCGGCCGGGTCGTCCAGCATCTCGCCGGGACCGCGTAGCCCGATGAGCACCTCGTGGCCGTCCTCGCCGATCGAGGAAATGCGCACACGGCCGGAGACCAGCACGTGGACATGGTCGGACGGGGCGCCGCCCTCCTCGATCACAACCTCGTCGGCGCGGAACGGGCGCCGCGTGCCCCGCGCGAGCAGATACTCGCGATCGGCGTCGGTGAGGTGGGCCAGCAGCGCCTCCTGGTCTGGCATGGTGGCAGCGTCACCGTTGGGAGCGCCGCGCTCCCCCGTCTCAGCGGTGAAACTCCGTGGGTCTTCAGCCGCGCGGCGGGCTTGTGACGGCGCTGTCAGCTGGTCGGCGGTCGCCGGCTCGCCAGGAGGCCGGCCAGCTCGGGTGAGGATGGCGGCGACATCGCGGGCGGAGGTCAGGCGCCGGATCCGGTGCGAGGCAGGGGTACCGAGCGAAGACCTCTCGAGCAGCTGCAGAAAATCGGTCATTCGCTCTACGGCAGCGCGCAGCTCCGCTGGTGTCGACTGGTCCGCGCCCCGGTAAGCGATCTTGTTGCGCAGCACGACCAGCGCCTTCATCTCCGGCGTGTCGTGCCAGAGGCGGTCATTGTGCGCTGCCAGTCGCTCGATGAGGCTGTGGAGGTGGAGCACAGTTTCCTCGAGGCGACGCTGCTCGCCGATGTCGTGCTGGTGGAACTTGTCGGTCATGCTCCGCCTCGCTTCCTCTTGCCGCGGCGGTGGGCTTCCTTGCGGTGCCGGTATAGGTGACCTTCGACGGCGCGGGCGGAGAGCCCGTGCGCCCGGCCGGCTTCTTCGAAGGTTTCGGCGAACAGTGCCACCCGTGCGGCTACTTGGCGGACGAGGGGTTTCATTCCGTTGAGGTGATCGTTGACCCGCTGCATGCTCACGATGTTCTCGGCGGGATCGTCATGAGCCCCGCAGTCCGGGACCGTGTCCATCGGCAGCACTCGAACGCCATGAGGTTCGTGCTCGGCGGCCCAGCATCGGAACGCGGCGGAAAAGCTGCGCACGCACGCGCCGACGAAGAACGTCTTCAACGACGCCCCGTGTTCCGGGGACCAGCGCCGGCCGAGCAAGGCGTAACGTTCGAACAGCCGCAGACCGCGTGCGACGGTCTCGAGCGCCAGTTCGAGCCGGTCGTTGACGTCGTGGGCCAGGCGCTCGCGCATCGCGTCGGTCGCGGCTACCGGGCGGTGGGCACGACGGCACATCGGATAGATCACCTTGCGCCTGATGAACGAGCGCAGGACCGGAAGGGCGTAAGAGGCCAGTTCGGCGCGGAACAGCTCGTACTCGGGACCGGCGAAATTTTGCGCGGCGAGACGTTCGAAAAGTTCGGCGTCGTCGCCGAGGCGGGCCAAGCGGGCTCGGGCACGATCAGCCTCCTGCGTCTCCGCGTCGGTGGTCTCGCCCCAGGAGTCGAACTGCTCTAGCGCCTCGCCCACGAAGGCGAAGAACTCGGCGGTACCTGCCTCGGGTTGTAGGCGCGTGCCCGGGCGCCGCAGCGGCTGACCGCCTGCGGACTGCCCGGCCTCTGGCACCTGCATCTCCTCGCTGTAGGGACGACTTCAGTCAGAGCACCTCCACGTGCCCCCGATCCTCGTTCCTCGGATCGTGCCGAAGCCGTTCACGAACTTTCTAGGCCCCCGTTCCTCGATCACCCCACGACTTTCTTCCAGGAAATTATTCGTGGGCTGGCCAGCGACTTTCCCCCTAGAGCACGAACGTGAACAACCGCGAGAACAGAGCCCGCCGAGCCGAGGTCAACGACGTGCAGACTCCGACACCGTGGCCTTCCACGCCGGAGCTGCCCCCGGCCGCATTGCCGTGGAGTAGCGTCCTCGGTTGCTGGGGCAGCGACGGCCATTTCCGCAGGGACGTGCTGATCGCGCTGACACTGGTGCTGACGGCCGTGGTGGTCATCGTCGGCATGGTCACCGGTGCGCTGGGACCGCTGGTCCGGAACGCGGCCGGCAGCGGAGCCGTCCGCATCGTGGTAGGGAGCGTGCTCGGCCTCAGCGGACTGGCCTGCGGCGGCCTGCGGCTGCACCGCCGCCGAACCCGGCGTGCCAACCGCGGTGAGCGGCACGCCGCCATCCAACAGCTCGATGCCGACCTCAATGAAACGAGTGACAGGTAGTTGAGACGCCGCTGGTGTGGACCGCGGCACCCCGGTTCTGGAGAGACCCGGCGAACCGCCGGTTCACCCTGGTGGCTGCGCCTGCACCTGACCAGCTGGGGCGGTGGCGACTCAGCCGCCAGTGGCCATCTTCGCGGCTGCCAAGGAGATCACTTCGATGAGGACCTTCAGCCCGCCCTCACCCAGGGCCGCGCGTACCTTCCTACTGAAAATGAATCAGAAGCTCTGCGGACTCTGGCTCCGGGGAAGTCGGTGTGGCCGGTGACGTCCGGTCCTCCAGGGGACTGGCGCTTGTCGGTGATCAGCAGGTCGATCTGCTCCTAGGTGCGGGCGCGGGTGTCGGTGGGTTTGGGCTGGTGCTCGCGGTCCAGCCCGGCCCTGCGCGTCGGCGGCGGGTTCGTGCAGCGGATTCGGCTCGCCCCGCTTCCGACCGTGGCGACCACCGGGTGGGCTCTGGTGACAGGACGGAATACGGCAGGCTACTGCTGGTGCAGGTCATTCATGAGGCCCTTCGGAACGAGGTCGTGAAGCTGTTCGCGTGGCTGGCCGGTTTCGGGGCCGGGGATTGGATCGCGCTCGCAGCCGCGATCATCGCTGGCCTGGCGTGGCGCGCGTCCGTCCGCTCGGCGAATGCGGCGGAGCGGTCGGCGACCACGGCCGAGGCGGCCCTGCCCGTGGCACAGGCATCGACCCTTGCCGCACAGCGCTCGGCTGGCGCTGCGCAGCGTTCGGCCACTGCCGGTGAAACCTCGGCGTCGGCGGCCGAGACGATGGTGCCGCTGGCACGCGAATCAGCCCTGGCCGCGCAGGCCTCGGCCGATGCGGCGCGGCGCGCGGCGCAGGTCGCGGAGGCTGACCGTGCCGATCGGGAAATGGCTCAGGCCCGACTCGTTGAGGCTGAGGTGCAGGCGGCAGGTGAGCACCGCACCTCGGCGCGGGTGGTGGTCGCGAACCACAGCGCTGAACCGATCTTTCAGCTGCAGGTGACCGAGATCTGCGGAGCACCTCATCGTCCGCTGTATCCGGTGCGCGGAGGGTTCGGCGAGCCAACGGCGCCGGTGACCGTCAAGGGCAGCGACGTCGTCGAGCCGCGCATCGGCGAAGGCAGGAATCAGGCTGGCGTGGTGCCCGCAGCCACACCGATCGTGCCGTCGCAGTACACCGTCGTGGTGCGCTTCCTGGACAGCCACGGGCTGCGGTGGGAACGCCACGGTCTCGACACCCCCTTCCGCATCGACGCGCACGGAGTACCGCTGGGCCACCTCGACCCCGAGGGCGGCGCCCCTACCCAGGCATAGCAGCCCCACACCGCACGTGGCCGGCTCGTCCCGTCCTTCTCGGGCACCAGCGGCCGAATAGGTCGACCCGGACGAGTACGTCGATCACCGTGCCCTGATAAGGCTGAATCGGGCTACCCGGCGCGCCCTGGGCGGCGAAACCACCGAAGCACCATGAAGCTCCGCGGCCTACAGAATCGAACGACCGCAGGCGGCCGCGTTCGTCCTAGGTAGGGCAGCGGGGTTCCCACCGCACTGCGGTGCTGCTTGGCTGGTGAAGGAGGTCAGCGACGGCGCCGCCGGTGCCAGATGGATTCCGACCACCTGGAGTCCGCACGGCGTCCGCCGCTGATCACTGAACCCGCCGGTCGGCGAGGTGACCAGGTCCTGCGGCGAACAGGGCCGGTCGGGTCCGAGCTACCACAGCCAGAAACTGGAGGCGCTCCCTGCACTTCGTTGGTAATCAGTGCATTTTCAATAGTCGGCTCGCCCCGGTCACTTATTAAGAGATCACGATCAAGTTTGGACGATCCGGGACAATCTCGGACGCGGGCCTGTGAACTGGCCCGTTTCGGGATTGACCGGCTGTTGATGTCCGGTCAACGGCCAAAACCGGCCCCGTCGGACACGCGGCCGACCGAGCGCGGCCAAACCGCGGCCAAAAAGTGCGGCGGCGCGTGGGGCAGTTGGGGAAGATGGTCAGCAAGCGGCACGCGGTGTTTCCGACGGCGAATCGGAGCGTGACGCGCTCGGGTCCCAGCTCCACATGATCAAGATTCAGAATGATCAAGTCAGAATTGAAAATGAGGCTTTTCGATGATGTCTAGTGCTTCCTCTTCCCCGCGTCCGGGCGCCTGTGGCACCTCGCGCCGCAGCTGGGCCTGGCTGGTCCACTACCTCGCGGTGTTCATCCTGAACGCCGGGCTGCTCATCACCCTGCTGCTGCTGGAGTTCGACCCCGCCTACGCCGTGGGCATCACGGTGACCCTCAGCGGCCTCGCGGCCGCCACGACCTCCCGCACCAGGCTCTCCTTCTCCGGGTTCCCGCCGGTCCTTCCGGCCGGGGCCTGACCGGGCAGGTTGTCATGGGCCGCAAGCAGAGCCCCATCGAGGACGCCGGGCCGGTCGGGGACTTCGCGCGCTACCTGGTCGCGTTCAAGGGCCGCGACCCCAGCCTGACCTACCGGACAATGGGCAAGAAGGCTAACTTCTCCGACAGCCAGCTCTCGGCCGCCGCGCGCGGCAAACAGTTGCCGACGCAGGCGGCGGCCGAGGCGTTCCTGCGAGGGTGCGGGGCCAGCGACGAGGAGCTCGCCGAAGGACTCCAGCGCTGGCGGCAGGCGCAGCAGGAAATGATCGGGGTGCGCCGCAAACTCGGCGAGCCCGAGGTCGTGCTCGCGCCCGGCGCGGTGAACTCCGCCAGGCGCATCGGCAAGCTGCGCCCCGTCAAGCCGAACCTGGCCGATCCGCACGCGCACATCCCCAGCCCGGAGACGGTGCAGACCTTCG
Source organism: Amycolatopsis sp. 195334CR (assembly GCF_017309385.1). NCBI lineage: Bacteria > Bacillati > Actinomycetota > Actinomycetes > Pseudonocardiales > Pseudonocardiaceae > Amycolatopsis > Amycolatopsis sp. 195334CR. The sequence goes on from NZ_JAFJMJ010000002.1 coordinate 2,530,834, forward strand.
GCGACCTGCAGTACCAGCTGCGGGTCGTGCGGATCAGGGTCGGCAGTCCCGCCTACCGGGTCCTGGCGCAGCGCTCCGGACGAGCTGACCTGCGCACGGCCGAGATGGGGTCGCTGCCGGTGCTGAGCAAGAGCGCCATCGCCGGCATCCTGGCCGGGGGCAGAGTGCCCACCTACGACCAGTTCCGCACCTTGATGTACGCCCTGCTGTCCTCCGGCGAGCAGGGCGACCGGGTCGAGCCGTGGTGCGGGTTCGGATCATGGAAACTCGCGTGGCACCGGGCCGAGTTCAACCGGACGCGCCCGGACCTGCAGCGCCGCGGATACGGCAACGTCGTCCTGCTCACCGGCGAGCAGGACAACCAGCCCACCGCGGCGGTGCTCTCCGAAATGGACGTCGACGTGGCCGCTGCGCTGCTCGCGGCCATGCCACCCAAGACCGCTGCGGCCATCCTCAGCAGCGTCGCGCCGGACAAGGCGACCACCTTGATCCTGAAGATGCACACGCTCACCGGCAACGCCCCCGAGCCCGAGGGTGTCTCCATCGAGGACGCGGGCACCAGCGACGCCCCTGCGCCCGGCGGCCACGGCTCGGCGGCGGGCTAAGCGCGCCGCCCGGCGGGGCACCGATGCGCATCGGTGCCCCGCCGGTGCTCAGTTCCGCGGCGGCAGGCTGAAGGGCATGAGCACGCCAATGGACCGCGACGCCGCCGACCGGATCAGCGCGGCCGCCGACCGGGATCCGGACTCGCCGACCGCGACCAGCGGGTTCGACGAAGCGATCACCCACCACCAGCAAGCCGCCGCCATCTGCCGGGAGACCGGCGTTTGAGGAACATCGGAACGAAAACCAGCGCTAAGCGTTGATCAAGGCTTGACCTGCTGTTTCTTGGGTTGACCGGGCTGGCTGCGGGCTGCTGAGGTTCGTCGCGGTTCCGCAAGCTCTCGGCGCATATCGGATGTGTCTAGTTCCCACCCGAGATCCTAATCCAGTGCGCCAGGGTGGTGCGGGTGATGAGGGTGTGAGGGTGGTCAGGGCCGAAAACCCGCTCCAGGTCGGTGAGCAGTTGCCCGGTTTCGGTGACGGCTCCCGCTGGGTCTCCGGCTTCTCCACGCCAGAAGGCGAGGTTGTTGCGGGTGATGAGGGTGTGAGGGTGGTCAGGGCCGAGAACCCGCTCCAGGTCGGTGAGCAGTTCCTCGTAGGCGGCCAATGCACCCGCCGGGTCCCCGGCTTCCCCACGCCACCGAGCAAGGTGGTTGCGGGTGGTGAGGGTGTCGGGGTGGTCAGGGCCGAAGACCCGCTCCAGGTCGGTGAGCAGTTGCTCGGTTTCGGTGACGGCTCCCGCTGGGTCCCCGGCTTCCCCACGCCACCGAGCAAGGTTGTTGCGGGTGGTGAGGGTGTGAGGGTGGTCGGGCCCCAGGACCCGGAGTCGGTCGGCGAGCAGTTCCTCGTAGGCGGCCAATGCACCCGCCGGGTCCCCAGCTTCCCCACGCCAGGATGCAAGGTTGCTGCGGGTGGCGAGGGTGTCGGAGTGATCGGATCCGAGTCGGGTGGACGCCTGGTGATGTGAACGCATTGTGACTGTGAGGGCCCAGTGCAGCAGACCGGCAGTCCGGAGGCTGTGCGCGAGGCGAGACAGCACCGGGTGTCCCTCCGGTTGCCAGAGGTGGTCCTCGGCGGTGTCCTGCAGCGTGCTGGTGTTTGACCGCAGCGCCTGGGTCAGTTCCTGATCGGCCTCGAACTCCGGCCACGCATCCAAGAGCGCATCTGCGACGGCTCGTGCGAGCTCGCCAACGGTGTCGGAGGGCAGCGCGTCACGCACGGCACGCTGGACTAAGGCGTGCACGCGGACCGCACGGTCGGGCTGAGCCGGGTCGAGGGAGAGCAGACTCAACCTGTGCAGAGCCTCCAGCCCGCCCAGCACATCGTCGGCGGTGATATCGCGCTCAAGCCGGATGGCGAGGTAGCGCGCGGTGGCGTTGGTAGTGAAGACCGCGGTCGGGATGCCAGCTGGGTCCAGCAGCGACGCCAGGTCAAGCACTGGCCGGGCGAGGCCGGCAGGGTCGAGCTGGTCGGCGGCCTCGATCGACAACGACCAGGTCGCGGCCACGGTCCGCCGGTGCTCGTCGGGCAGCTCCCGCTCTTTCGGGAACACGTCACCCAGCGTGACCCGCCGGTCAGTCAGCCGTGCACGGTAGTCTGCGCAGGTGAGCAAGGGTTTGTTGTTCAGGTAGGCGGCGGCTTGGGCCAGCGCCAGCGGCAAACACTCCAGGTCCTGGGCGAGCCCGGCGAGGTCTTCGGTGCTTGTGTAGGCGTGGCCGGGGAGTTTCTCGGTCAGGTAGGCCAGAGCTTCGGCGGGGGTGAACAGGTCAACGTCGAGGACTTGCCGTCGGTCGCCGTGCAACGCGGCGTCGCGGCAGCGGGTCGTCACCACCACCTGCCCGACCGCCGAGTGCGGCGGCCACAACCCAGCCAGATGAGCGGGGTCCTGCACGTCGTCGAGGACGATCAGCCACCGTTCGGAGGTTTCGGCCAGCCATTCCAGCAGTCGACGCCACGCCCGCTGCGGTGCGGCCGGGTCCATCCCGAGCAGCTCCACGGCGACTTCGGTGTAGCCGGCGGTGATGGCCTCACGGGTGCGGGCGGAGATCCACACCAGCAGCTTCACCTGCCGCTGGTCCCACATAGTGTGGGCGTGGTCGGCGGCCAGCTGGGTCTTGCCCACCCCACCCAGCCCAGTCAGGACCGCTGCCGGCGTCGTGGTGGCGGCACCGGTGAGCACCGCGGTTCCGCCGTCCTCGACCGAGCGGGTCAGCGCCGCCGCGACCGCGCGGTGCTGGAACGCCCCTGCCCGGGGCGGTACCGACCCGAACCGACGCCGCTGCCCCAGCGTAGGGGCGGCGTCGTCCTCGGCGGGTGGGCACGAGCCACGAGGCGCACCCTGCTCAAGGTCGCGGGTGAGACCTCCGTGCCGGTGTCGCCACTGATCGAGCAGCACGTCCTTCGGCGGCATCGTAAGCTTCTTGGCCTCACCGATCTGCACACACGCACTCACGAACGCCGCGATCCGCTCCCACGCCGGAACCCGGACGAAGTCCCCGGTCAGCAACTTCGACACGGTCTGGGACACGAGCCAGATCGGATCCTGCTCCTGCAGCGCGGACAGCGTCGGCCCACCGGCCAGCGTGCGCAACTGCTTGAGCTCATCGACGAACCGAGCCCGCGGATCCGACCCCACCCTGGTGTCCCCTCCCCGATGCCTGTCCACGATTCACCCGGCTCAAGCCCCGGGAAAACCACCTCGACCAGCGAAAAGCAGTACGGAGCACCCCGCCTTCACCCGAAACACCCGGCAGAGCAGCACCGCCGCCCATTGTGGTCACCAGCAGGCCTGCCCCGCGCACCACCTCTCGACCACGAAGGAGCACACCATGCCCCGCACCCGTCACCACCGACCTCGCCCGCTCATCCGCACCGTCCTCGGCGGAATCGTCTCCGGGATCACCCGCGCCCTGCTCGACTGGCTCATGCGCACCTTCCACCTCTAACCGGTAGACGACGCGGCGGGCCGCTCTCACGTTACGGAGACGGCCGGCCGCGTCCGTCAGTTCGCGCATCGCACGGGCGGCGGATCAGCACGCGACGACCCGGTGCTCGACATCGTCGAAGAGGACGTGGTCCTCGACGCGGAGCAGCTGGCTCACCTGGTCGCCGCCGTCACCATCGAGGTCGAGTCCATCCGAACGTCGAGGTCGGTAGCGCAGGGTCCCGGTCCACAGCAGGTGGAACACGGCCGGAAGCATGGCGATCGGGCCGTCGACCATCGCGACGCCCGCGGCGAACCGGGCCCGAGCTGGGTGAAGGCCTCGCGCCGCGGTGCGGCCAGCTCAGGCCGGTGGCAGCAGCGTCAGCCGGCTGCTCTCCGACGCCAGCCCGAGGGTTGCCTCGGCGGCTACCGCCTCCGACCCGCTGTCGCGGCCGGTGCGGGCTCGCCCATCGCTGCCCGAGGACGGCCCGATCATGCAGCCGGCGAGCGTCAGCCACGACCCAGCAGATTCGGCTGCTCGACTGCACCGCCATCACCCTCACCCCGGACCAGCAGAGCGACCTCGCCGCCGAAGCACGCGCCCACACGGTGCAGCGGCCCGCCGCCCGCCACCGTGTGATCACCCGCCTGGGCACCTCCCAGCGCCCAGCACAGCTTCCACGCCACCGCGAGGATACTGACCGGCGTGGCGCTCACCGCATCGTATGGACCGGACGACCAGGTCGTCGACCTGACGCTGCCCGACCTCGGCATCGGTCTGTCCTTCGAGAACATGGCCCACGGCGACGCCCGCTTGCGCTGCCGCTTCTGCCCCGCCGATCTACGGGCGGCGGTCACAGCGCGTGGGAACAGGTACTTCGCCCACCCGGCCGCAACCCGGTGCCCGTTCGCCGACGACAGCGCCGAGTACCTCGACCTGGCGGCCGCGCTCACCCGGAGCAGCCGCGCCGGCGGCTGGCACACCGAGCCCGAACACCGTGCCGAGAACCGGGTCGCCGACGTCCTGTCCACCGCCGCGGACGGGTGCCGGATCGCGTGGATGATCCAGCGCGACCGCCAAACTCCGGAGCAGGCCGCCGACCGTTCCGGCAGCTACCGGCGCGAGGGCGTCGAGTGCGTCTGGATCGCGGTCGGTGACGAGGACGCCGCCTGGCACCGGCCCCACGGCGCGCTCGTGACCACCCCGGTCCACCCGGGCACCGGTCGCCGCGGCTGGACCGTCATCTCCGGCTGCCGCAAACACCACGTCACCACCGTGGACGGCGCCGAGCGCGGCAGCTGGGCCGACGTCGGCCAGCCACTCGAACTCGATGCGATCGCCCGCGAGATTCTGCGCGGACGCCTTGTCCCCTATCCGCAGCACCGGTACGGAGGCCTTCCGTGGTGGTGGGTCCGGGTCGACGAACGCGCCCACGCGCACCGGAGGGGAACCGGCGTCGAGGACGTTCGTGCCGAGCGGGTTCGTTCGGCACGAACCCGGCGATAAGCGGGTGGTTCAGTCCACCGCGTCGTCGATGGCCGTCGGGACGGTCGCGTGTGCCGGCTGTGCGAAGCCTTCGGTGACGAGGGTGAAGCGGTGCAGGCGTTCGTCCTCGTGTCCTTGGTAGTTCTGGATCTTGCCGTCGTCGTGACGTCGCGGGTCGACACGGGCTTCCAGGAGCCCGAAGCTGTTGAGCAGGGTGTGTGCCTCGTAGGCATCCCGGTTGAGGCCGAACTCGTGGACCCGCGCGGCGCCTTCGATCCTGACCTGGGAGTCCAGGCCGAGTGAGGGGGCCCGGCCGAAGCTGACTCCGAGCCGGAGCGGACGAAGAACCTCTCGCCAGCTCGCCGGAGCGGAGAGACCCGGTGAGCCCCGCGCAGCAGAAGCGGCTCCCGGAGGACGGCGGGCCGGCCGTCAAGTTCGCCCAGGCCTTGCGTGACGCGCGCGATGCAGCCGGGATCGCCACGGACAGCGACCTGGCGGCCAAGGCGAACTTCAGCAAGAGCGCGATCAGCAAGGCGCTCAACGGCAGAGCGCTACCGTCCGCTGCGATCGTGAAAGCCTTGGCCAAAGCCTTTGACGACGAACCCGAACCCTGGCTGCAGCGGCTGGCAGACGCACACGCCGCCCAGAAGAACGCCCCAGCAACCACCACGAGCGCCGCGGATGAACACCTCAGCAGCAAGCAGGCTGATGGTTGTTTCTGGTGGGTTCTCGGCGTGCTCGCGGGACTGGCCGGACTGGGTGCCTTACTGACGTTCCTGGCCCCGGAGAAGACAGGGGCGTTGGAATGGGCCAGCGGCACACCAGTGTCCAACCAGGGGAAGCCACACGAGGGCTTGGGCAAGCCGGATCACCAGAGCTGGAGTTGGCAGGAAATCACCCCCAACTCCACCATCAGCACGAACTTCGCGACCGCCCCTCGATCAGCGGCAATCAAAACGCTTGGTGGGCAGTTAGCCCTCGCGCAGGGTTGCGACGCGATGATCGCGTGGACCATTCAGGCAGACGGCGTAATCGTCGCTACCGGCGTGCTCGGCTTGGCGACGGCCGATCGGCTGCATGTTCCGTTGCACGGATTGACGGAAACGATCAACATTACTGCGACACGACAGGACAACGCCACGTGCGCGACTTCCTTGACCTGGACCGACGAAATTCAGTTCCGAGCTTGATGATCGTTCGAGCGCTGACCCGGGTGTTGCTGCGGGGCGTACTCCCGGCGTGGCCGCCTGCCGGGCACGGCGCCCGGCGGCAGCCGGTCTCGACCTCAACCCCGTGCCGTCCCCACTCCCGTGCTCGCGCGGCCCATCGAACACCACGTGCTCACCATGCCCGCCCCCGTGATCGCCGACGCCCTCGGCTACCACGCCGTCACCACCACCAAAATCGCCACGAGAGCCGGAACACCTGGAAACGCTACGCCCCAGGCATCACGATAAGGCCTAAACGCACGGTACTGTCGACGTCTTGTGCAGGCGAAAGGACGCTCTCGTGCCGTTGGACTGGAATAGGATCGGCTCGACCGGCCAGCAGCTGCTCGTGCAGCCGCGGGACATCTTCGCGGCGCTGCCGAACAAGCCGTTCTCCTACCTGCGCCAGGAACAGGGCGAGGTGCTGGAGGGCTGGTTCGCCCGCAAGGACGACCGCGACGTGGTGATCAAGCAGAACACCGGCGGCGGCAAGACCGTGGTGGGCCTGCTGATCGCGCAGAGCACCCTCAACGAGGGCATAGGGAAGGCCGTATACCTCGCCCCCGACACCTACCTCGCGGCGCGGGTGCGCGAGGAGGCGGCGCGGCTGGGGTTGCCGACCGCGGAGCGGCACGACGCCCCGAGCTTCCTGGCCGGCCGCGCCATCCTGATCACCACCTTCCACAAACTCATCAACGGCCAGTCCGTCTTTGGCATCGCCGGCGGCCAGCGCACCCCGCTCGACCTCGGTGTCGTGGTCGTCGACGACGCGCACGCCGCGCTCGCCACGACCGAGGGGCAGTTCCGGCTGACAATCCCGATCGGGCACGAGGCGTTCTACCCGCTGTTCGACCTGTTCGCCGACGACTTGAAAGAGCAGAACCGCAAGGCGACCTTCGACATCACCGAAGGCGACGTCACCGCGGCGGTGCGGGTGCCGTTCTGGGCGTGGGCGAACAAGTTCGACGAGGTCTGGAAGATCCTCTACCCGTTCGGGGCCGCGCGGGACGAGGCGTTCAAGTTCGCGTGGCCGCTGATCGCCGACTGCCTGCAGCTGTGCACCGTCATGGTCAGCAGCCGCGGCATCGAGATCCAGCCGCCATGCCCGCCGATCGACAAGATCCCCTCGTTCGTCGGCGCCCGCCGACGGGTCTACCTCACCGCGACCCTGTCCGACGACAGCGTGCTGGTCACCAATCTCAAGGCCGACCCGAAGAACCTCGAGCACGTCGTCACGCCGGGCAGCGCTGCCGACCTCGGCGACCGCCTGGTGCTCGCGCCGGTCCAGCTCAACCCGAACCTCAGCGACGACGCCGTCCGGACGCTGGCCAAGCAGTTCTCCCTCGGCGACCGCGACGGCGACGGCAACCCGGAAACTCGGCCGGTCAACGTCGTGGTGCTCGTGCCCAGTAGCGCGCAGGCCAACCTGTGGCGGGGCCTGGCCGACCGGATCCACTACGTCGGCGACCTCGAAGCCGGCGTCGCCGAACTGCGCGCCCGGCACGTCGGCCTAGTCGTCCTGGTTAACAAGTACGACGGCATAGACCTGCCCGGCACCGCCTGCGAAATGCTGGTCATCGACGGCATCCCCCGGCCGATGTCGGCCGCAGACCGTCGCGAAGCCGCCGCGCTGATCGACAGCCCCACCCGACGCGCCCGCGACGCCCAGCGCATCGAACAGGGCATGGGCCGCGGCGTCCGCGACGTCGGGGATCGCTGCGCGGTGCTGCTGCTCGGCGCCGGGCTGGCCATGGCCGTGCACGACAACGCCTGGCTGGAGCTGTTCTCCCCTGCCACCCACGCGCAGCTGGAGCTCAGTCGCGACGTCGCCCTCCAGCTCTACGGCCAGGGCCTTGACGGGATCCGCAGTGCCCTGTCGGTCTGTCTGGACCGCGACCCGCAGTGGGTGCAACGCAGCCGATTCGCGTTGGCCTCGGTGCGCTACCGCAACGCCGGCGCCGTCCGGCCGGAAGCGGCTGCCGCCCGCGACGCGTTCGACCTCGCCGTAGCCGGGCAGACCTCCCAGGCCGCCGACCGGCTGCAGACCGCGATCAACGGCCTCACCGACCCCGCGCTGCGCGGCTGGGTCCGCGAGCAGAAGGCCGGCTACCTGCACTTCACCGATCCCAATCTGGCGCAGCAGCAGCTCGGCGCCGCGATCCGGGACAACCCGGGCGTGCTACGCCCCACCGTCGCCGTCAACGTCCGCCTGACCCGCCCGGCCGCCGTGCAGGCCCGCACCGCCGCGGGGTACCTGGGCGCCACCTACGCCGACAGCACCGCGCTGGTGCTCGGGGTCCGCACGGTGCTCGACGAGATCGTGTGGGACGAGGAACGTACCGACCAGGCCGAAGCCGCCTGGGAGAAGCTCGGGCTGCACCTGGGATTCGGCAGCACTCGCCCGGAGCGGCTCTACAACACCGGCCCGGACAACCTGTGGACGCTCACCCCGACCAGCAACGCGGTCATCGAGCTGAAGACCGGCGTCGAACTTACTTGCACTGGCATCGCGAAGAAGGACGCCGACCAGCTGCGCGGCGCAGTGCAGTGGAACACCGACGCCTACGGTGCCGTCGCCGCGGTGCCGGTCATGGTCCACCCGGTCGACGTGTACGACGCGAGGGCGATCGCGGTTCCGCAGATGCGGGTCATCACCCCGGCCAAGCTCGAAGAGTTCAAGACCGCTGTCGTCGCGTTCACCACCGCTCTGACACAGGGACAGAACCTCTGGGGCGAAGAGCAGGCCGTGGCGACTCAGCTGGCGTATCAGAAGCTCACTGGCGACCGGATCATCGGCACCTATTCGGTGGCCGCGCGCGGCCCTGGCCGAGGGTGAACCTGATGCTCCGGCGGCGTCTCCAGGTGCGAGTGACGTGTCGATGCGGGCGGAGGCCACCGGTGACGCCCGGCCCTATCAGGCTGGTGGCGACATGACCATCAACGACCGATGACCCCGAACCCCGAGAACGACCCCGGGCCCGTAGCTGCGGACGGCGCTGTTGGGGCCTCCGGTGGCGGGTCGCTGGTCGCGGATGCCGAGGGCCATGCCCGGGTCTACCAGTCTCTGGGCGACATGACCATCATCGCCCGGCCCGGCGCGCCTGAAGGTCCTGCGGTGGTTCCGGTGTCCGTGCAGGTGGATCAGGATGCGGTGTTCGTGGGCCGTGGCGAGCAGATCGACGAGCTTCTGTCGGCGTTCGGTGAGCATCGAGATGCTGGTGTGGTGGTGTCGGCGGGGATGGGCGGGGTGGGCAAGACCGCGCTGGTCACACGCGCCGCTGCCCGCGCGGTCGAGCAGGGGCTGGTGGCGGCCGCGGTGGTGCTCAATCTCAACGGCTATGACCCCGACCCCGTGCAGCGGGCGAAGCCCCGGGATGTGCTCGGTCCGCTGCTGCGGGTGCTGGGGCTGGCTGACGCGGACGTCCGAGCCACGGTGCCCGAGCAGCTCATGGCTTACCACGCCCTGCTCAGCGCGTGGGAGCAGCAAGGACGTCGTTTGCTGCTGGTGCTGGACAACGCCGGCGACTCCGAGCAGATTGCCCCGCTGCTGCCGCCGGCACCGCACGCAGTGGTGGTGACCACCCGCGACACCCTGACCCTGCCCGGCCGCACTCGTCACCTCGACCTCGACACCCTGCCCATGACCGACGCGATCGACCTGCTTACCCAGCTCTTGCAGCGCACCGACCCGGAAGACCCGCGCTCGGGTGAGGGTGCGGCGCTGGTGCGGCTGGCCGACCAGTGCGGTCGCCTGCCGCTGGCGCTGGAGATCGCCGCCGCCGTCCTCGCCGACGAACCGTCGATGACGGTGGCCGACCTCGCCGGCGAACTCGCCGCCACCCCGCACACCCTCGAGTCGTTGCGGCGTGCGGACCGGTCGGTGGCGGCAGTGCTGGAGTTGTCCTGGCACCGGCTCAGCGAACGTCATCCCGCGGCCGCAGAACTGCTCAGCTTGCTCCCGATCAACCCAGGCCCGGACCTGTCCACCACTACCGCCGCTGCCCTCGCTGACACCAGCGAAGCGCAGGTCAAGCCGCGGCTACGGGCTCTGCGCCACGCGCACCTGCTGCAGCTGGCCGACGGGCGGTGGCGGATGCACGACCTGGTCCGCCAGAATGCCCGCACCCACCTCACCGACCAGCACCGTGATCCCGCGGTGCGGCGGCTGCTCGAACACTACGACCGGCTTGCCGACGCCGCAGACGCTCACCTGCGCGCCCTACCCGACGACTCGGTACCGGACACCTTCCCCGGCCGCGCCGAGGCCCTGGACTGGTTCGACACCGAACGCGCCAACCTCACCAGCGCCGTCGCCGTGGCTCTTGACACCGGCCACCACGACCTCGCCATCCAGCTCGCCGCTGCCCTGAGCGTGTACCTGAGCTGGCGGCGCCACCTCGTCGACCAGGTCACTGTCAGCGAACACGCAATTACCGCAGCCCAGCACCTCAACACCCCCCGCATATTTGCCATCGCCTCGAACAACCTCGGGGTCGCGTTGCGGGAGGTGCGGCGGTTCGACGAGGCAATCACCCACCACCAACAGGCCGCCGCGATCTATCGGGAGATCGGGGACCGCCACGGCGAAGGCCAGGCGCTGAACAACCTCGGGGTCGCGTTGCGGGAGGTGCGGCGGTTCGACGAAGCGATCACCGCCCATGAACGGGATCTGGCCATCTTCCGGGAGACTGGGGACCGCCACGACGTGGCAACCGCGCTGAACAACCTCGGCCTTGCGTTGCGGGCGGTGCGGCGGTTCGACGAAGCGATCACCGCCCACGAACAGGATCTGGCCATCTGCCGAGAGACCGGCGACCGCCACCGCGAAGGCCAGGCGCTGAACAACCTCGGGTACGCGCTGCGGGAGGTGCGGCGGTTCGACGAGGCAATCACCCACCATCAACAGGCCGCCGCGATCTATCGAGAGACCGGCGACCGCCACCGCGAAGGCCTGGCGCTGAACAACCTCGGGAACGCGCTGCAGGAGGTGCGGCGGTTCGACGAGGCAATCACCCACCATCAACAGGCCGCCGCGATCTATCGAGAGACCGGCGACCGCCACCGCGAAGGCCAGGCGCTGGGCAACCTCGGGATCGCGTTGCGGGAGGTGCGGCGGTTCGACGAAGCGATCACCCACCATCAACAGGCCGCCGCGATCTTCCGAGAGACCGGCGACCGCCACGGCGAAGGCCAGGCGCTGGGCAACCTCGGGATCGCGTTGCGGGAGGTGCGGCGGTTCGACGAAGCGATCACCCACCATCAACAGGCCGCCGCGATCTTCCGAGAGACCGGCGACCGCCACGGCGAAGGCCAGGCGCTGACCAACCTCGGGAACGCGTTTGCCGAGACGGGCCAGCTGGTGGAGGCGCAGGCCGCGGGGCAGGCAGCGGTGTCGGCCTTCGAAGAGGCGGGTGACCCGGAATCCGCAGCAACGGTGACCGAATGGCTCAGCACACTGCAGTAGACGTAAGAAGTGTGAGCTCGGACAGTAGGACCAAGGGGAGGTCGCGATGACGACGCGGTGGCGTGATCGGCTGTGGGTTGTGCTCGTGATCTTGGTTGTGGGGCTGGTGGTGGCTGGTGCGGGTGTGCTGGTGGCGGTGGCCGAGTTGGAGAACGCGGACAAGATCGCCAGTGTCATCGGCGCGGCCGCCGGTGTCCTGGGCCTGGTCGTGTCCGGGGCGAGCGCGGTGCAGGCCCGACGCCTGCGCCCGGGGCCGCCGCGCGCGGCCCTGGCCGAGGGTGAACCCGATGCTCCGGCGGCTTCGCCGGGTGTGAGGGACGTGTCGATGCACGCGGAAGCCACCGACGACGCCCGGATCTATCAGGCCGGGGGCGACATGACCATCAACGACCGATGATCTCGGCCCTGGGACACGACCCCAGCGCGAACGCTTCAACCAGCAGCACTGGTGGCGGGTCGCTGGTCGCAAACGCCAGCGGCCACGCCCGGATCTATCAGGCTATGGGCGATATGACCGTCATCGCCCGGACCGGTGCACCTGCAGGGCCGGCAGTGGCGCCGGTTGCCGTACAGGTGGATGAGGACGCGGTGTTCGTCGGCCGCGACGAGCAGCTCGAGGAGTTGCTGACCGCGTTTGGCGAGCACCGGGACACCAGCGCGGTAGTGGTGTCGGCGGGGATGGGTGGGGTGGGCAAGACCGCGCTGGTCACACGCGCCGCCGCCCGCGCGGTCGAGCAGGGGCTGGTGACGACTGCGGTGGTGCTCAACCTCAACGGTTACGACCCCGACCCCGCCCAGCGGGTGAAACCTCGTGACGTGCTCGGGCCGTTGCTGCGGTTGCTGGGGTTGCCCGACGAGCAGGTCCCGGCCACTGTGCCTGAGCAGTTGGCCGCCTACCGCGCCCTGCTCGCTGCCTGGGAGCGGCAAGGGCGGCGTTTGCTGCTGGTGCTGGACAACGCCGGGGACGCCGATCAGGTCACCGCCCTGCTGCCGCCAGCACCGCACGTGGCGGTGGTGACCACCCGCGACACCCTCACCCTGCCCGGCCGCACCCGCCACCTCGACCTCGACACCCTGCCGATGACCGACGCGGTCGACCTGCTCACCCAACTCCTGCACCACAGCCACCCCAACGACCCCCGGGCGGATGACGGTGCGGCGCTGGTGCGGCTGGCCGACCAGTGCGACCGCCTGCCGCTAGCGCTGGAGATCGCCGCCGCCGTCCTCGCCGACGAACCGTCAACGTCAGCGGCCGACTTCGCCGGCGAACTCACCGCGGCCCCCCAACCCCTGGACTCGCTGCAGCGCGCGGACCGATCGGTCGCTGCGGTGCTGGAACTGTCCTGGCACCGGCTCAGCGAACGTCATCCCGAGGCCGCCGAACTGCTCAGCTTGCTCCCGATCGACCCCGGCCCTGACCTGTCGACCGGTGCCGCCGCTGCCCTCGTTGGAATCGGCGAAGCGCAGGTCAAGCCTCGCTTGCGGGTGCTGCGCCATGCTCATCTGCTGCAGCTGATCGGGGGGCGGTGGCGCATGCATGACCTGGTCCGTCAGCACGCCCGCACCCACCTCACCGACCAGCAGCGCAATCCCGCGGTGCGGCGGTTGCTCGAACACTACGACCGGCTCGCCGACGCCGCAGACGCTCACCTGCGCGCCCTACCCGACGACTCGGTACCGGACACCTTCCCCGGCCGCGCCGAGGCACTGAACTGGTTCGACACCGAACGCGCCAACCTCACCAGCGCCGTCGCCCTCGCCCTCGACACCGGCCACCACCACCTCACCACCCACCTCGCCGCCGCACTGAGCGAGTACCTGAGCTGGCGGCGCCACCTCGCCGACTGGGTCACTGTCAGCGAACACGCTCTTGCCGCAGCCCAGCACCTCAACACCTCCCGCACACTCGCCATCGCCTCGAACAACCTCGGGGCCGCGCTGCGGGAGGTGCGGCGCTTCGACGAGGCAATCACCCACCTGCAGCAGGCCGCCGCGATCTTCCGGGAGACCGCCGATCGCCACGGCGAAGGCCAGGCGCTGGGCAACCTCGGGAACGTGCTGCGGGAGGTGCGCCGGTTCGACGAGGCGATTACCCACCTGCAGCAGGCCGCCGCGATCTTCCGGGAGACCGCCGATCGCCACGGCGAAGGCCAGGCGCTGACCAGCCTCGGGAACGTGCTGCGGGAGGTGGGCCGCTTCGACGAGGCGATTACCCACCTGCAGCAGGCCGCCGCGATCTTCCGGGAGACCGCCGATCCCCACGGCGAAGGGGACGCGCTGAGCGACCTCGGGCTCGCGCTGTGGGAAGGGCGGCGCTTCGATGAAGCGACTAGCGTCCACCAGCAGGCCGCAGCACTGTTCCGGGAAACCAGGGATCCCCACAGCGAAGGCCGGGCGCTGAACAACCTCGGGATCGCGCTGCAGAAGGTGCGGCGCTTCGATGAAGCGATCACCGCGCACGAGCAGGCCGCTGCGCTGTTCCGGGAGACCGCTGATCGCCAGGACGAAGGCTCGGCGCTGAACAACCTCGGGAATGCGCTGCGGCAGGTGTGGCACATCGACTACGCGATTACCGTCCAACAGCGGGCCGCCGCGCTGTTCCGGGAAGCCGGCGAACGCCGCCATGAAGGAATCGCGTTGCGAAACCTCGGAAACGCGTTCTGCGAGGCGGGGCGGCTGGTGGAAGCGGCGGAGGCTTGGACCAAGGCGCTGCCAGCATTCGAGGAGGCAGGCGACTCACACTCCGTGGCAGCCGTGACGGAACGGCTCGGCACATTGCAGTAGAGCTTGGGGCCTTCACAGCTCCGGTCGGCGGCCGACGCGATAGCGAAAACGTGCCGGGATGGTGCAGCCCCAGCCAGGGCCGGGTCCGGGATGGCTCCGTCCCCGCTGCTTCCGTCTGTCCGAAGTGCGCTGGTGAAACGCTGGCGGTGCCGATCACGTTAGGTAAAGGTGTGAGTGCGCGCCGGAGGTCCGAGGGGAGGTCACGATGACGCGGTGGCGTGACCGGCTGTGGGTTGTGCTCGCGATCCTGGTTGGCGGGCTGGTCGTCGCGGAGGCGGGTGTGCTGGTGGCGGTGGCCGAGCTGGAGGCCGCGGACAAGATCGCCAGTGTGATCGGCGCGGCCGCCAGCGTGCTGGGCCTGGGCGTGTCCAGTGTGAGCACGGTGCAGGCCCGGCGCCTGCGCGCCGGTTCGCCACCCGCGGCGTTGCGCGAAGACGATGCTCCGGCGGGTTCGCCGGTCGCGAGGGATGTGTCGATGCGGCTGGAGGCCACGGACGACCCCAGATCTATCAGGCCGGGGGCGACATGACCATCAACGACCGATGACCCCGGAACCGGAACACGACCCCAGCGCGAATGCCTCAACCGGCAGCGCTGGCGGCGGGTCGCTGGCTGCAAACGCCAGCGGCCACGCCCGGATCTACCAGGCTATGGGCAATATGACCGTCATCGCCCGGACCGGTGCACCTGAAGGGCCGGCGGTGGCGCCGGTGGCCGTGCAGGTGGACGAAAAGGCGGTGTTCGTTGGCCGCGCCGAGCAGATCGAGGCGCTGTTGACCGCATTCGGTGATCGGGGCGCCGGCGCGGTGATGGTGTCGGCCGGGATGGGCGGGGTGGGTAAGACCGCGCTGGTCACCCGTGCCGCCGCCCGCGCAGTCGGGCAGGGGCTGGTGGCGACTGCGGTGGTGCTCAACCTCAACGGCTACGACCCCGACCCCGCTAAGCGGGTGGGCTCTCGCGACGTGGTGAGCTCGCTACTGCGGCTGCTGGGGCTGCCTGACGAACAGGTCCCGGCCACGGTGCCCGAGCAGCTCACCGCCTACCACGCCCTGCTGCACGGATGGGGACAACAAGGGCGCCGTCTGTTGCTGGTGCTGGACAACGCCGGGGACGCCGACCAGGTCGCTGCCCTATTGCCGCCCGCACCGCACGTGGCGGCGGTGACCACCCGCGACACCCTCACCCTGCCCGGCCACACCCGCCACCTCGACCTCGACACCCTGCCGATGACCGACGCGGTCGACCTGTTCACCCAACTCCTGCACCACAACAACCCCACCGACCCCCGGGCGGATGACGGTGCGGGACTGGTGCGGCTGGCCGACTGGTGTGGCTACCTGCCCCTGGCGCTGGAGATCACGGCCGCAGTCCTCGCCGACGAGCCATCGATGACGGCGGCCGAGCTCGCCGACGAACTCGCGCAAGCTCCCCAGTTGCTGGAATCGCTGCGGCATGCGGATCGGTCGGTGGCCGCGGTGCTGGAGTTGTCCTGGCATCGGCTCGTCGAGCACGACCCTCAGGCCGCCGAACTGCTCAGCCTGCTCCCGATCAATCCGGGCCCCGACCTATCCACCGCTACCGCCGCCGCCCTCGCCGACGTCTCCGAAGCACAGGTCAAGCCGCGGCTGCGGGCACTGCGCCACGCGCACCTGCTCCAGCACGCCGGTGGGCGGTGGCGGATGCACGACCTGGTCCGCCAGCACGCCCGCACCCACCTCCCCGACCAGCACCGTCTCCCGGCGACACGGCGGTTGTTAGAACACTATGACAGCGTGGCCAAAGCTGCGGATGTTCACCTGCGCGCTCTACCAGGCACGGAGGTGCTGGACACCTTCTCCAGCCGTGCCGAGGCGCTGAACTGGTTCGATTGCGAACGCGCCAACCTCACCAGTGCTGTCGCCCTGGCTCTCGGTGCTGGCCACCACGACCTCGTCAGTCACCTCGCTGCCAAACTGGGCGCATACCTGAACTTGCGGCGTCATGTCGCCGATTGGGTCGCCGTCAGCGAACACGCCCTCAACGCCGCGCAGCACATCAACACTTCCCGGGCGCTCGCCGACGCTTGGATCGGGCTTGGGATTGCGTTGCAGGTGGGTCGGCGGTTCGAGGAAGCGATTGCCGTCCTCGAGCAGGCCGCCGCCATCTTCCAGGACTTGGGTAACTGGCGCGGCAAGGGCGCCGCGCTGAACAACCTCGGGCTCGCGCTGCAGGAGGTAGGTCGGTTCGACGAGGCGATCGCTGCCCAAAACCAAGGTCTGGCGATCTGCCGGGAACGTGGGAACCGGGGCGGCGAAGGCGCCGCGCTGAACAACCTCGGGTCTGCGTTGCGAGCGGTGGGTCGGTTCGACGAGGCGATTGCCGCACACGAGCAGGCCGCCGCCATCTTCCGGGAACTTGGGAACCGGGGCAGCGAAGGCGCCGCGCTGAACAACCTCGGGCTCGCGCTGCGGAAGGTGGGTCGGTTCGACGAGGCGATTGCCGCACACGAGCAGGCCGCCGCCATCTACCGAGGATGGGAGGACCACTACAGCGAGGGAACCGCGCTGAACAACCTCGGGCTCGCGCTGCGGAAGGTGGGTCGGTTCGACGAGGCGATCACCGCCCATCGGCAGGATCTGGCCATCTGCCGGGAACTGAAGGACCTTCACGGCGAGGGAACCGCGCTGGACAACCTCGGGCTCGCGCTGCGGAAGGTGGGTCGGTTCGACGAGGCGATCACCGCCCATCAGCAGGCCGCCGCAGTCTTCCAGGAGACCGGGGACCGCCACAGCGAAGGCTGGGCGCTGACGAACCTCGGGAACGCGTTTTTCGAGACGGGCCAGCTGGTGGAGGCGAAGGCCGCGGGGCAGGCAGCGGTGTCGGCATTCGAAAAGGCAGGTGATCCGGACTCCGCGGCAACGGTGACCGAATGGCTCGCCACACTGCAGTAGACGTCGGATGCCTCCAGCGTTCTGGTCAGCGGCGAAGCGATGGCTGGCCTGGTCAACGGTTCCGGTCCTGGTGCCGGTTGGCTCGTGCCGGATACCACCGCTGTAGCCCGGACAACCCTGGGTTGGTCGGGAGGTGGGCGGATCGACGAACGTCACCTCAAACCTGGCGAGAGCGGCGTGTACGGTCGGCAGCGCCCGCCGCCGGCAATCTGCCGCTGCTGGATTCGCCACGCGGCGATCTCGGCGACTGGTACGCACCCGCGTCAGCCCGCCACGAGGCAGTACGCAGTTGCGGGCCGCGACGGTGGCAGCAGGGCTGTGGTCGGGATCGGCATGCCCATAGTTCTGGGTCGTGGCGATCCGGCTGTGATCGGCATGTTCGCGGGCTTCTTCGACGATGTGCCCTAGGCGATGGTCAGGGGGTGCCGAGCAGGCGCGCGAGCCGCTCGGTGAAGTCGTCGGATAGGTCGTCGAGCAGGGCGGCCAGGGCGGTGATCGCGGTCTGGTGGGCGGCGGTGACGTCGCCGCCGAGCGCCGCTGGACCTACTCGGCCCGCTCGGCGAGTGCCTGGGCCGGGGCGAGCAGGTCGGCTGGCCTCGCCTGCGGTCGGCGGTGGCACAGGCCGCGCCGCGGCTGCCGCGCGATCACGGGCTCCTGGCCGCGTTGGACGGGTCGTGCGGCTACCTGCGGTAGTTCACCCCGCAGGTGCTCGCTGCGGTACGGTTCGACGGCGGCACCGCGCGGCGTTGTCGGGCGGTGACCAGCCGGTCCGCGCGCAACTCCTCCACGCGGCCCCAACGCGCGCACCTTGCCGGAACTCGAGCCGCGCGGCGGGCCGTCGTCGCCGGCGCTGGTCAGCGGGATACCAGCCGCACCTCGGTCGAATCGCTCCAGGTCTGTCCGCTCCCGGGCCACTCGATCAGCAGGCGCGCCCGGACGCCGGCCGTTCCGTCGCCCGCCGGGACTACGGTGTTGGCGGACTTCACCACCTGCCCGGTGCGCTCGCCGTCGGTGACGGTGCAGTCGGTGATCTCGCGGGGGTGGCCACAGGCGTCGCGGTAGGCCCGCAGGCGCGGGGTCGTGAGCTTCCGTTCGTGACGCTGCCGCCGCTGGTCGATGACCTGCTGGGCGCACGCTCTCGCCTCGTCACGGCTGGCGAAGGCCCGCTTGGGCGCCTGCTCGGTGCGGCGTCCCGTTGGGGACTGCGGCGCGTAGTTGATGATCGGCACATACGGCCAGCGCGGGTTCCGCCCGCGTTTGGCCGCCGACGCGCTCCCGAAATCGGGCGAGGCCGGACCGCTGGTGGCGCCCTCACTTTCCCTGCAACGGCAACGGTTTCTCCTGTCCGGGAAGTCGGGCAGTGGGGACGACGATCAGGTGTCGAGCAGGCGGGCGATCCGCGCGGTGAGGTCGTCGGGTGGGTCGTCGAGCAGGGCGGCCAGGCGGGTGCGCAGGCCGGTCAGGGCGGTGATCGCGGTCTGACTGGCGGCGCCGGCGGCGCCGAGTTCGCGGTTGAGCTGGGCGATGGCCGCGGTGTGGGTAGTCGCGGTGGTTGCCGCTTCTGCGCGGACGGTGGCTAGCTCTGCGGTGAGCCGGTCGCGCTCGGCAGCGTGCTCGGTGGTGAGCCGGTCGCGCTCGGCGGCATGCGCGATGGTGACGCGCTCGAGGTCGCCGGCGAGCCGTTCGCGTTCCTGCTGGAGCTGCTGGGCCAGCTGCCGGCCGCGGTCGGCCAGCTGCTGGTCGTGGTGGGCCTGCGCGGTGGCCAGGGCCTCGGTGCGCTGCTGGTGGAGGCGGCCGATCTCCTCACGGTGCTCCCGGGCGGCTTCGCCGGCGGCCGTCTCCACTTCCTCGACCCGCGTCTGCAGCTGGGTGACCGTGGCGGCCAGGCTCGCATTCTCGCTCTCGGCCAGGTCCTTGGCGCTAAGGGCAGCGGCGCGCAGCTCCTCGGCCCCGGCGCGGCGTTTCTGCTCGGCCAGCAGTTCACCGCGGGCCTCGTCCCGCTCGCGGGTGGCCTCGGTCGCGGTGCGCTCGGCCTCGGCGGCGGCTGCCACCGCGGCGGTTTCCTTCGTCCGCGCCTCCTCGGCGGCCCGCTCCGCCGCGGCGGTCTTCGCCTCGGCGGCGGTGACCTGGCCCCGCATGTCCCGCACCGCGGCCTGCATGCGCTCGACGGCACGGCGGCCGGCGGCGACGTCGCCGGCGAGCGCGGACTGGATCCGGGTGGCCAGCTCGGCGAGCGCTTGGGCCGGGGCGAGCAGCTCGGCGGCCGTCGTCCCGAACGCGGTGACCTGCTCGCCGAGACCGAGCAGGTCGATCGGCGGGCCGGGCGCGTCGGCGCGGCCGCGGGTGGCGCCCTCGACCTGCCAGGCGGCGGCGACGTCGCGGCACTTCATCAGCTTGGTGCCGCCCTTGGTGTCGGGGACCCGCCACCGGGTGTGCCGCTCGTAGCAGAACCGCAGGGGCTGCCCGGCCTTCGACTCGGCGCGGGGAAGCGCCCTGCCGCAGGTCTCACACTGCTCGGACCCGGCCTCCTCGGCCGGGATACCCGGTCCGACCAGTACGGCGGACGGGGGAACGGGCTCGGATCCCGGTGTGACGTCTCGTAGCAATGACAACGATCGTCTCGCGTAATGACAATTCACTGAAAATTGCATACGATTGGCACGAGGCATAAAATTGCGCAGGAAGTGGCCCGCCTAATTCAAGCAATCCAACACCCCGGTTAATCCCCGTTCGCCGGGGTCTATAGGCCGCGCAGGTGCTGCTGAACGAAGTCTTCGGCACGCGTCCGGGCGAGCTTGCTCTCCGCCTCGAACTCCCCGGCGCGCCGGCCTCGCCGGGCGGCCAGCGCTGCGTCTTCGGCGGTACCGGCCACCTTCTTCGCCAGCTGCTTGGCAGCGTCCTCGTGCACTGTACCGCGGAAGGCTTCCCTCATCTCGCCAGCGAACGCATCCGCGGACAGGGCCTGCCGCCGGGCGGCCTTCGCGAACGCGGCACGAGCGGATTCGGCAACCATCAACTTATTCTCGTCCGGTCGCACGAACTACGCCACGACCGGGCGAGCCCCTTATCGTCCCCCTCCCCGACGGTCACAGCCCGGTCATCGTTTTCAGGCACAAGGCAGAAGAGCGCCTTCGGACCCAGCTCGGGGCGGGTCTCGGCCCGCTCGGGTTCGGCGACGTCAAGCACCAGAGGGCGTTGCCGGGCCGAAGCGCGTCCTACTCGGCGGGCACCAGCGGGTCGCCCACCCCTGGACCCCACCGCTGGCGCGGGCGAGCACATCGACCTCTTCGACCAGTCGTGCCCGGTCGACGACCCGATCGCAAACGCAACGGACGAAACTTCCACCAGGCCAGCTTTTACCGAGCCCTGGCCAAACATCAGATGCCGGGAACGGCCTGGTTACCCATCGACCTGTATCACGGGGGTATCGGAGCGGGTTGGTCTGCTTGGTGGTGCCGTTGCTCATGCCTGGGTGAGCAGTCGCAGCACGGGTCGCTGGTCGTCGTGGCCGAGCACGCGGCGGACCTGGGGGACGGTCCAGGCGAGTTCGCGGGCCAACTGGGTGATGGTCAGGCCGGTATCGCCGGCGAGGGTGAAGGCTTGCCGCAGCAGGGCGGGTTGTTCGCCGGGGTAGCCGGTCAGCGGTTCGGGGGCGAAGCCGGGTTGCTCGCGCAGGGCGTGCAGGCGCTGGTAGGCGCGGCTGGCCGCGGAGTCGGACAGCATGCCGAGTTCGCGGCAGCGATACAGCAGCGAATGCACCGACACACCCCAGGTTTCGCGCAACCGGGCCAGGGCGGGCAGATCGGCGCGGGCGGGCAGGTCGGGGCCGATACTGGCGCGGGGAGTGAGGAACTCGGCGGCGAACTTGTCGGCTTCGCGTTCCTGGTCGAGGTCTCCGGGGTTGGCCTCGCCGTGCAGGATGAGGTGGCCGAGTTCGTGCGCCGCGCTGAAGCGGTGCCGGTAGACATCGTCGGTACGGTTGGGGGTCAGCACGATCACCGGGCGCGGCAGCCGCGAGGTGGAAAACGCGTCGACCGTGCGCAGGTCATCGTCGCGTTGCGGGGTGAACACGACGATGCCCTGGGCTTCCAGCCGCCGGACGAGGTGGGTGATCGGGCCGCTGCCCAGGCCCCAGGCGCTGCGCAGCTCGCGCGCCGCGGCGGCGGGTTCCGCGGACAGTTCGGTGCCCGGATGGACCTCTCCCCCGGCGAATCCGGGCAGGTCGACCGGGGGCAGCTGGATGCGTTTTTCCAGCGCGTAGGTCAGTTCCCACGCTTGTTCGGTGAGCGCGATCGCTTTGGCGCGCTGGTAGGCGCGAGTCGAGCGCAGGCTGCGAAAGTGCGCCGCGGAGGGGTCCAGGCGCGCGTAGGGGCGCCCGGCCAGGAAGAACGCCAGCGGCACCGCGAGGGCCTCGGCCAGGCGGGGCAGCAGATCGGTGCGGGGTGTGGTGGCGCCCATCTCATACTGGCTGACCGCGGCCGGAGTCACGCCGAGCAGGTCGGCCAGGTGGCGTTTGGTCATGGCGGCCAGCATGCGGGCCTGGGTCAGGCGCGCGGGGTCGAACGCCTCGTGCACGGCCGCGGGAGACGGTTGCGGGGCGCCTGGCCGGCGCGCGGTGGTGCTGGTGGTGAACGGGCTTGGGGTGGTGTGGTCAGTCATCGCCGTTCACGGTCTCGGAAGCGGGTGGTTCGGGTTCGGACGCGGGGTGCTGCACCGGCGCCGGACGGGAGCCGAACCGCAGAGGCGGTTCCGCGCCCTGGGCGAACCCGGGAACGGTCGCGGTGCCGGGCAGGGCGGGGCCCGCGCCGCCGGCGGGCGCGGCGATGCTCAGGTCCAACTGTTCAGGCGACCACACCAGGGTGCCGTCGTCGTCCAGCGAGGCGGGAATGCCCCACCAGGCGGCCAGAATGTCATCGCTGTCGGCGTTGGCCACGTAGGCGACGTAGACCACGGTCAGGCGCTCGGCCTGTGCCGCGGCGATCGCCGCGGCCATCGCCTCCTCCTCGGCCAGTTCCGGATCGGGGGCGGGCGGGACATCGAACAGCGTCGGCGCGGGCTCGACACCATGCTCACGGGAGACCCGGCGCGGGATCATGGTGCGCAGTTTTGCCTGGGTGATCGGCACGCTCAGCGTGGTGGCGTGCCGGAACGGGATCAGCACGCGATCATGGACCACGGCCAGGCTGTAAGGGGCGCCCTTGGGCTTGAGCACCTGAGAGCCCGGCAGGCCCGCTCGCTCGAACTGCTCGGCGAACCGGTGATACCGCGCCGTCCACATCGCTCCGTAGGCGTGGTTGTCCCGCGCGCCGGCCGCGAGCGCGGCCGCGTGCACCGTGCGGGCCGTGCGCTGCCCTTGTTGCAGCCCAACGACCACATGGCGCAGCACCTCGGCGGCGTCGGCACCGAACTGCTCCACGGCCCAGCGTGACGGTCTCTCTTGGTCGGTCATCGCCCCTCCCGCCCACCTCGGAACTTACTGATAAGTGATCAATCTAGCACCTCCACTTTATTTTTGCGCACACAATGCCCAGTTCGCGGGTTGCGGCGCTCTGCGTTCGGCCCGGCGGGCCTCCACGACCGACCGCCACGGCCTCTCCCCTGGCAGTAGGCCGCCCTCCCGGTTGTACCGCGGCGAACGGGCGATCCTGAGCCGACTGCGACCCGCCCCCGCAGCTCAGCCACCCCGCGAGAGCGGCGTCGAGACCCGGCCGCCATCCGGTGCTGCCTTGAGCCACGGCGATGCCGCGCACGGGGATTAGTGGTCGGGGATGCTGGAACCGGTCATCCCGAACTGCTGATCGAGATCGTCGGCAAGCTGGCGGGCGACCCGGCGCAGCGCGGCGGCATCGTCTTGCGCGGCGAAGGCGGCCTCCACGCCGACGGGCTCTCGCACAGCCCGTGAACCCCCAACACGATGGAACAGTTGGGCTCATGCCGCCCGCAAGCTCGTTGTCGATGGCCACCAGCGGTGCCCGGGCCGCAGTCTCGTCCCGGAGCAGGACCGCACGAGCCAAGATTGTCCCGACTCCCCCGAGCCTGCGGACATGCGTGGCCGCCAGCGCGACCGCCTCCGCGACCGCGGAGTCGACGAGCCGGTACGGCACCTGCACGACCTCGGCATCGCTGTGGGGTAGCTGCGCCCCGCGCAGGTACCAGGCCAACCCGATCACCATCGCGATGGACCCGTCGTGATGCAACTCCACCAACGCCCAGTCGACTCGCTCGTGGGGATCTGTCGAGTGATGATTCGACCGGATGACCCAGCGCCTCAGGCCGGTTCGCGGATTGTTCACTGCATCGATCGGCAGGTGTCTCAGCAGCGGTATCCGGCCCTGGTCCTGCGCGAATACCTCGGCGGCCAGGTGCAGAGCGCCCGTCAACGACGCGGTCGCGTCTTCCCGCCGCGCACGCCCCTGCAACAGTGGCAACGATGCGACTGGCCGGGTCGACACCGCCACCCACGCTCCTTCTTCCACAGCGATCTCCGGCACCAGGCCGCTGATCAGTTCGCGTAGCGCCGTCCGGTCGTCGGCCCGGCGGGAGAAGCGATCACGATAAGCACGCTCGAGTTGGCTCTCCGACATCCAGTGTGTGTCCGTTCCGTAGCGATACGGAACGCCGAGCGCGTTCTTCTCCCCGATGACGTGCGGTGCGTCCGCGCTGGGCGGCACGAACACGGCGATCACGCCAGGTGCCCCGTCCTCGCCATCGAGCGCCTCGATCACGAGGCCGTCGACCAGAGGCCGCACGCGCCCGTTGACGAACGAGCGCAGCGCCTGGCGGTCCCGCTCACCGTTGGGGACTCCCGTCAGCTCGACGGCCTTCTCGTTGTCTTCCCGCACGCCATAGACGATGAGACCGCCCAGGGTGTTCGCCATCGCGGCGACGTCCTTGGCAACCTCGAGCCTCTTCTTCTCGACCTCCGGCGGTAGCGCCTGTTTCCAGTCGAGGTCGTCGGTCTCTGCCATCTCCACTGCGATCGCCCGGATCACCATGTCGTGAGTCAGCGGCGTTGGTGACACACCCAATTCGGCATGAATTCGTGACCACATGATCGGCATCGATCGATGCTAGCCGTCCCACCGCACGACAATCGCCAGCGCCACAGCCCGCAGCCGATCGCGGCAAGGTCCCGACGGCAGGCGCCCGTGACGCGGTCCGGCCCACAGCCGTACGTTCAGCTGAGAAACCTCACCCGGGGACGCGGTGGCGGCTCAGGAATCGTGAGCCGCTCATGGTGGCGCCACGTGCGTTCCCCGTCCTGTTCCCGGCTGATGAGGTCGATGTCGACGACCGACCCGACGTAGCCGTCCTCGCAAGCTACGCACATTGTTTCCGAACTCCCCGTGCGCAATCCGGACAGGGTGAGCGTGGTCGAGGACACGTACTCGCCGGTGATCGCGACCGTCACGTCCTTCAGCAGGGGCCCGGTCACCAGGTGGATGACGACCCGGATCGAGAAATGCCCCTTCTGCTCATGTGAGTCCTCGATGACAATGGCGAACTCAGGCGCGTCCCGGCGGTCACGATCAGCGCGGAGCAAGTCCAGTTGCTCTCCGGCCACCCGCGCTTGCTCCTCGGTAGCCCGGCGGGCTTTACCTGCCTCACAGGCCTGCGTTTGGGCCGCCTGCCGGGCCAAGCGTGCTTCGCGCGCCTGCCAGCACGCCACACCAGCCGCCGCCGACGCCACACCCGCCGCCACCCATCCAGCCCAATCACCGGGGTCCATGGCACGGCAGCCTAGACAACGCACGCGGCTCGCAGGAACTCGGTGGCGGGCAGGGGCGCTCCCAGTAACAAAAGACGCGGCTGTCCGACTTTGAACGCAGAACAGCTCTCGACGATTACGCAGCGGTTCAGCTGAACCGGGTTAGCGGCGAAGCAGTTCCCGACACGCGCACGGCTGCCTCCAATATGTTGACGTACCTGCCACCGCTCTGGTCTGGTCGCAGGCGACCGGCTCTGCAAACCCTGAAGGACGACAAACCCTATGGCGTTCAAACGCTCGAGCAGCACCGCCGCCATCCCGCGCGATCCCGTCCAGCTCTACCGCAAACTCGCCGAGACCAACAACGGCCCTGATTCCCTGTGGTTTCACCAGGGAACCGTGCTGCAGGACTGGCACAAAAACCACACCGGCGACGGTGACGTCGCGATCGAACTCCCGACGGGCGCGGGCAAAACACTCGTCGGCGGGCTCATCGGCGACTACCGGCGCCGCGCGTTCCGTGAACGGGTCGCCTACCTGTGCCCGACCCGTCAACTGGCCCGGCAGACCGCGGACAAGCTCACCGAGTACGACATCCCCAACGTGCTGCTGATCGGTAAAGTCCGGAACTGGAACAGGGCCGACCGGGCCCGCTACACCGCGGCAAACGCGATCGCGGTCAGCGTCTACAGCCACGTGTTCAACACCAACTCAGGGATCGGCGACGCGCAACTGCTGCTGCTCGACGACGCACACGCGGCCGAAAACGCGGACGAACAGGCGATGACCGGGGTGCTCGCCAACGCGGTACGGCTGGCCAAGCCGACGGTGTTCGATACAGACATCGAGCAGGCCCGCGCCGCGCTGCTGGACACGCCCCACAAACCCTACGAAGCCGCCCTGGTCTTCCTCGGCCAGCTCGCCGGCGCCGCGCCGAGCGAGGGCAACGGCAACAACACCGCCGCACCGGACGCGGTCTGGATCTTCGGTAACACCACCTGGCTGACCTGGGAGGCCAAGAGCGAAGCCAAAGAGGATGGTGAACTCGGTGCCGAGGCCGCCCGGCAGGCGGGAGGGCATCTGCGCTTCACCGCCAGCCAGCGCGCCGAAACCGCGCCCGGTGACTCTGCCGCGCTCCTGGTAACTCCGCAGAGCCGGATCCACGCCAGCGCGCACGCCGTCGCTGAGAGCCATGTGTATGTGATTCGGCCGGACAGTGTCGTCGACCTATTCGACCGGTTGGTCCGGGCGTGGCGTACCGCGCGGACACGCGACCCCGCCTCTCTCACGCCCGCGGACCTCGCCGCCATCTTTGCCGTTGAAGGCGCGCTGCCGTCACAGTGGCTGCCCACGCTCCGCACGGAGCCGCTGCAGCGAGACGAACCCGCCAAGTAACCTCGCAGGGGTTCTGCGCTCCGAGCCACGGGGTACAGAACCCCTGCAGAAAGCCGCCGCGGACGTGCGAGCTACCACCCGGGCACTCCCGACTCCGGCCTGCTCCGGCGCGGTGGAGCCATCCAGATCGGGGCAGCGGCGCAGCAGCAGGGTCATGTCTGACCGGTTATCGTGCTCCTATGCCGACCTCGCGATTCGCTCAGCGCCCGCTCGACGAGCAGTATCTGATCCGGCGCATCGCGGCCCGTGAGCGGGTCGACGTCGCGTCGCTGGCAGCGCTGCCCACGCCGGTGCTGGATCGGCTGATGCCTGGCGTCCGTGCGTGGTTCGCCCGCCGCGCGCACGTCGCCGCGCAACTGCTCGCCCGCCGCCCCGTCGATCCGACGGCACCCGAGTACCTGTTCGCCCGAGCCCACGCCCGGCGGATCCTGGCGCGCGTGGATGAGGCCAGCGTCGGCGGCGCTGAGTAGCTCACGTTCGAGCCTGGGGACATCGCACTCCCCCGGCCGCTGGCGGGCAAGATGCCCGGGACGGGTGAATGTCGCAGACCTGCGCGGGTACCAGTTGGTCGTAGAGTCCGCGGGCATGAGCCACGGCGGCGTTGCGGTGTTCGATATCGACGGTGTGCTGGCCGACATGTCCGCCCACGCGGGCGTACTGCGGGCGCCAGGCCCGCGGCGGAAGGCGTGGCAGGAGTTTTTCTCCCACTGCGGTGATGCGGCCGTGCTGACAACCGGGTGGCACCTGGCGAACGCCGCCGTGGAAGCCGGTTTCACCGTGGTCTATTCGACGACCCGGCCCTACTTCGCCGTGCCCGCCACCCGCCACTGGTTGTCCGAGCACCAGTTTCCCGCCGGGGCCGCACTGTTCTACCGGGACACCTCCGCCCCCGCGGCGGCGGTGATCAAACAAGCGCACTGCCGCATCGTCAACGAACGAGTCCGGCGCGGCTACCTCGCGGCCTTCATCGACGATGACCCGGAGGCGGTGCACCACCTGCTCGACCGCGGTTACGCCGCAGAACACCACCTGCGACTGCGCGGGCTCAACACGGCAGACCTGCGTACGGCGCTCATCCAGGGGCCTGACGGGTTCACCGAACGGCGCCGTCCGCACGCCGGGCGTCTCGCGCACCAGCGTGCCCACGGTGGCAAAACAGCCGACACCGCAGGCAGCCAGCTGACGCCGAGGCGACCGCACGCCACGCCCACGACCGCACCAGACATCTGCGAACGCGTGCCGGCAGGCGCCTGAGCCACAGAGGAACGCCGTCCGGGCGACTCCCTGCACCCGGCGGCGTCGAGGCCGAAGTCGGTGACCGTCGCCGCGCCCCGACCGTGCGCGTGCCGCGCCCCGCAAGTACTGGATCGCCTGGTCGAGGATGCCGCGGACGGCGCGACGGGCGAACCAGTCGCGATTCCCATTCAGGCGCTGCCGCCGTGCTGGTCACTTCCCCGAAGCAAGCGCGCCGACTGGATCAACCCGAGCCCGACGGTCCGGCACACGCCCGCGCGGGCAACCACCTGCGCGTGTCGCCGCCAGCCTAGCCATCACCCCGCGGGCTCTGGTCAGTCGAGTTGGCGTCGGTGGACAGGTTGCCGACGTAGTCGTGCAGGTGCTGGGCGCCGTTGCGGACACCGGGCTGGGCGATGAAGTTGTCCGGGTTGAAGTGCCCGTTCTCGTTGCGGCCGCAGTCGACGGTGAAGGTGCCGGTGGAGGCGTCCTGCTGGGCGTCCGGCTCGTTCACGTTCGGTTCGACGGTGGTGATGTCGACGAACTGGCTCTGGTCGGGGTTGTCGGCACTGGCCCGCGGGGGTGAGCCCGTGGTCGTGAAAACGGCCAGCGCACCGACCGTGAGCACCGCGAGGCCGATGCCACCGATAATCGACTGTTTCGACTCGTGCGATCGGGCGCCGAGCGGTCTGGTCGCTATCGTCGGCATTGCTTCTCTCGAGCGGATGCTCAACACCGGAGAAGGGCCGGCCGTAGCCTGTATAACCTCCGCTGGTGCCTCCTCGTTCGGCTGCGTCCGACAATGGGCCGGCACCGCAAGGGGACAGCGGCCTCAGTGCATGCACTGCCGGAACTGGTTCCGGCGCCAACCAGGACTCCGTCGGCAGGTCACACTTCGGCGAAGGCGTGGGTCTGGCGCTGGAAGGGCTGCGACAGGGCAGCCAGGCGACGCGGCGGCCAGATGTCCTGCTGCTCGCTCACCATCAACACACCGTCGCGGCGCAGCAGCCAGATCACCTCGAACTGGTGATGGAGGACAGCGTCGCCGCTGACTCGGGTGAACAGGCCGGACACCAACCGGATCACATCGTCCTGCTGCCGGCTGATGTCACGTTCTTTATCGAGCTGGAAGGCGATCGACACGGTAGGCGTGAAACCGAGGTCCGCGCTCACCGGGTTCCAGGGCCGGGGTTTGGTCCCGACCACGCGGATCCAGGTGCCGATCGTGGTGGCCACACCCTGTTCGAGCACCTTCTCCGCGGTGACTTCCGGGCCGAACACCCCCAGTTCCCGTGCCACGTCACGAATCTCGCGGGCGACGGCCTCGCTCGAGGATCGCGTCGCCAGTTCGAGGCTGTACGATAGGGCCATCTGAGTCGTCCTTGCTGCCTGAGGCGTCAGGGATAGAAGTTAACCACGTTGCCATTCTTGTCGATCACCTTGATCTCCTTGAGGCCTTCGATGGGCCAGTCACGCAACTGAGCGCGCAGCTTCTCGGGATCGACGTTGCTGTCGGCCAGGTTGAGCACCACCCGTTCGGTCTGCTCCTTGTCGATCTTGCCCTGGATTTCCGAGGCGATGTTGCGCGCGTTGGCCGTCTTGGGCGCGTAGTTGTCAAAGACCTCGCCTTCGATCTTGTAGTCCGGGTTCTTGTCCCCCGGGACGTCCGGGTTCTGCTCGACCTTGTACCCCGCCTTCGCCAGGGTGGTCGCCGATTCGTTCTCCCGCTGCAAGGATCGCTTGGTCTCGGCGTCGTCCTGTTCCCGAATCCGAGTCGGGTGCCCCTCGGGCTCGGCGTTCGGATCGGGTTGCCCGGAAGGTTCGGTGTGGTCGCCTCCGTGGCCGGTCGGTTTCGTGGGCTCGTTCGGGGGCTTGTTCCCGCCGCCGCTGCCCTTGCGCAGGTCGTCCATCTTCTTGCGGATCTGGTCGAGTAGCTCTTTGAGCTTGCGCAGCAGGGGAACCAGGTTCTGCAGCGTGCGCACCAGCTTTTTGATGATCTGGGCGATCCGAGCCGACCACTTGGCCGCGGCAGTGGCCGCCTGCGCCGCGGCCGCGGGAGCGCCCACGATTGTCAGGGCCTCGGCGGCCCACACCACCAGGCGCCCGACCAGGTCGGCGATCAGGTCCCGAACCGTCTCCCGAACGACGCCGACCACCACGCCCGCCATCCGCACCGCGCTGCCGAGACCGTCGGCCGCTTGTGCCGCGGCACCGATCAGGGTGGCCGTGGTCGTGGCGCGGGCCCGATAGGCGTCGCCCGCCTTGCCGACCCAGCTTTCGGTGTCGGTCGTGGCTTCGGTGCCGTACGCGGTGCCCTCTTCCCGAACCGCCTTGGCGATGTTCTGCCAGGTCTGTGCTTGCGAGGCGACCACGTCCGCGTTGCCGGCGAGCTTGTCCAGCGCGTCCTGCAGCGGTTCTACGTGCTCGATGATGAACGAGACCAGGTTGGACGCCACCGAGCCGATGGGGTCCAACACGACACTCAGGGCCTCCAGGCCCGTGGTGACCGCGCCGAGGCCGATATCGACCCAGTTCCCGCTCTCGATTCCCTGCACCAGATCGCTGATCGACTCGGCGATACCGATCCCGGTGTGCCACTCGGTCGAGTCGTCGACCGGCGCCACCAGCGGATTGTCGGTCACTCCAGCTCTCCGACGAAGCCGGCGATCGTCAGCTTCGCTTCACCATCCTGGCTCTCATACCGGTCCGCGGCCGTTCGCAGATTCTCCGCGGTCTCCCCCAGCCCGTCTTGGGCCGCCTTCAGCGCGGCGCTCGCTGTCTGCTCCAGCTCGTTGAACAGCGGGGGAAGGAACTGGCAGATGAGTCCGTAGGCGTCGTCGCTCATCACCTGCCCGGCCGCATCGACCGCCTGGCCGATCTTCGCCCCGTGGGCCTCCGCCTTCGCGGCGTGGGCGCGCAGATCGCCGCCCATCACCTCGAAGCCGGTCACGGTCCCACCACAATCCGGTCATCGCCTCCGGTCGTAGATCGAACCTCCACCGAAGTCCCCCTCCTCGTCATCGGCCACCCGGCGGTCGACCCGCGGTGACGCCTCCGTTGACTCCCCAGCCGAAGGGAATCGCTCGTGGTAGTAGCGCACGATCCGGTCCGCGCTCGCGCCGGCGTCCGCACCGAGCGTGTCGTCGGCGACCTCACGCACCCGGCCGGCGATCTCGGCCTTCGCGCGGTTGATGGCCCCCATCAGCTGAGCTCCAAGCTCCTGCGGCGACGTGCGATGGACGCGCTCGGTGAACGTTGCATCGACGACCGAGCCGTTCGCGTCCACCGTGACCGTGACGACTCCGCTGGGGCTGCTCGCGGACACCCGGACGTCATCAACTCGGTGCTGCAGTTCCTGATAGCGAGCCGCGTTGCGCTCGAACCCGGCCACCCAGTCGTCCAAGCCGCGCTCGATCTCGACGGGGTCGCCACGGAACAGATCGTCGGGAAGTTCCAGGTTCATGCGAGGACCCTACCCGGGTTTGCCCTGAACCGGATTAGCCGAAACAAGTGAATACCAGCCATGTTTCCCGACACCGGAAGAACGCCATTCACCGGAACAGCCAAGGGACTGGAACCCCTGACCCTAACTATGCACGAGCAGTCCGGTTCGCTGTTCACAGCGGTTCGCCAGGCGGTAAACCGCAGGTCAGCGCAACACCTGGCCTCGCACGGCCGCTAGCGACTTCCGAAGCACGAGACCAGCTTGGGTTTGAACGGCTGAAGTGGAAGGACCGACGCCTATTGATCATGATCGAAGCCCCTGGTTGATCATTCTTCTTGCGACAGAAGGACGATCACACCCAGGATTCAGTTGATCCGTGCGCGCCACCCGGACGCGTCCCTTGCGGCCGCCTGGACCCACTCCGAAGACGATGCGACCAGGCAGAACACGCCTCCACCAGACATCGCTCATTTCTCGAGAAGCTCACCCGATCGAGTGGACCGAGAACTACTGCGGATAGGGAGGGCGTAAGCTGCGTCACCAGGTGATTGCGCAACCGGTGGGGGACCTGGGTGTCGGTGACGTTTGAATTCACGATCGTCGATGGACTCGAAGCCCGCATCCTTGCATTAGTGCAAAACGTCGAGATTCGCCATTACCCCCTGTCCTTCCCGGGCGTCGATCTCAACCCGGCGCGATTGGCGCACACCGCACGCGTCGCCGAGCAGCAACTCGCCACGAGGCGACTGTCCGTCCGAGGCCGGATAAACACTCATGTCTGCGCAGCGTTCGACCTGTTCAAGCAGCACCGAGTCGCGGTCGGCATAGCAGGAAAATACGGCGAGGACGGGTTCGCGTCGCTGGGGTTGACCGACGGCTCGCAAGCGCTCATCGTGCGACAAGACTCGGGCGATCAACGTACGCACTTCACGCTGCTGCCAGACGAAGAGTGGGTTCATCGGCTCAGCCACGAGCTTCCGGCGGCCCTCCCGGGGGCAGGGCCGCCGGCCACCGTTGAGCACGCCTCTGCGCCACAGCAGTCGGCTTATGCTGCCCGCCGAGCCGAACGTGCACGACACGACGACGACGAGACCAGCGCGTTCGACAACCTGCCCGTCCAGACCATGGTGCGGCCTCCCGACAACCCGTTCCACGGACCGGTCCGATCAGAACACGACCGATTCCGCGACCTCCAGCAACTCCCGCGGACCGGTGTCGGGCACTTCCGGGTCGTCGCCAACTCCGCCACCAGGCCGAAGCGTGACGCCGACATGTTGTGTTGGTTCGACAGTGATCAGGGCCGGTATCTGACCAGCATCCACCACCACGACGACGGCCGCGTCACGACCTGCTGCCGCCCAGGAGGTGACCGGGAGTTGCGCGAGTCGATCACCCGCGCCGTGCGACAGGTGTACTGAAAACGCCGTCTCATCCTCGCGTGTTTCGCCCACGCCAGATAGTCATTCCGAGGAAACGATGCACTCCGAACCCAATAGCTCCGCCGCTGGCAGTCCTCTCCACACATTTGGTGTCTCTGACGAGCACGCCCAGCAAATTCTCGCTGCGATCACGGAATCCATCGACGCCCTCTGCAACGTCACGGTGGACGTGGAAATGGCATGGGATTACCCCAAGCTGAGCAACTCGCCGACAGCTCACTGGGCCGCAAACAACATGCACAACACCATGACCGACGACGTCGGCCTTCACAAGCAACTCAATCATACGCGTCAGGGGTTTGCCGACCTTGCCGACATCATCAAACGCGCCGCACTACGGTACCAAACGCTTGAACAGGCGAACGCCAAGCAAATCGCCGACACCGAGGGGTGATTGATCTCATGGAAGACGGCCTCGGCGACGGCGAAATCGTCGACCTCATCAATCAAACATCTGACCCGGAGCACCCCCTTTACGACCCAACCAGTTCGTTCTACCTCCACTCTGCCGACCCAGGAACCCCCTACTTCGCTGGACCACTTACACAGTCCGACTTCGACACAGCGAGCAACGCCGCCGCAGTCGCGTTCCATAAAGACGAGGATGACTGGGCGGACAGACAACTCTTCGCGCTGAAGGTCCTTCGCATATGGGACGTAGGCAACGCCGGAACGCCCAGGCAGGTAATCGACGGAGTGGTAATCCGTTCCACCGGCACGGCGCCCACAACGCCCTGGGAGGTCTATGATCACGAGTTCATGAATCACGTCATCGGATCGAATGTAAGCATCGAAAAGATGATCTTGTCCGCCGAGTGCTGGTGGAACGCGAAGTTCGCGTTCGAGCAACTTCAGGATAAAGTGACCAACGCGATTACTGCCAGCGTCGAATACGGCGAATCCGCATGGGTTGGCCATGGAGGCGACCAGGCTCGCGCGTATCTGACCAGCGTTGCTACGTGGGCGCAGAGCATTTCCCGCGCCGCCGCGTTGTGCGGGAAACAACAGCAAGAACAGATTAATGCGCTGAGCAACACCCAGCACATCATGGCCGGAATACCGGTGACCAAAATGTCCCCCGATGACATCAACATCATCCTCGAACAGGGCGGGACCCCGACTCACCAGTATAACGAGATCGTGGCCGCAGAGAACAACCGTCTCAAAGCTGCGAAAACGATGACCGAGTTCGACCAGCAACTGGTGCAAACCTCGTCAACGACCGAGTTCCCACTTCTACCAGCCCTCCCGCACGACGAACCTGCGCCCGTGGCCGTCGATAACCAATTCGACAAGCCAGCTGGTCACACCGCTCAGCCCCATCCAGGCACATCGACGAAATCCGCCCCGGCAGCGAACTGGGCAGAACCGGCTCAACAACCATCCCTGCCCAGCCCAGCCCAGACTGTGCCCAGTCCTGGCGCCCCTGCTACCGGAGTGATAACACCGGCAACCGACGCAACCGCGGCCGCCGCGATGGACACCGGCCACGGAACACCGCCGATCACCCCGGGCAACTCCCACCTCCCCAACGCCACGCCAGGAAGGTCGTTGCCTCCCACAATGCCGCCGCCGGTGATGGTCGGACCTGCGCCACCGCCGCCAGCCACCACCTCATCTCCCCGCACCACCACGAGCAAACCCGGGCCCGCTCCAGTCCCCCCGCCCTCAGCGCCCCCTGGAAGCGGCGGCAAATCAACCGGCGCGACCCCGCGCCTGCTCAACTCCCCCGCGGAAACGAGCGCCCGGAGCAACGAAGTGCGCGCCGGCGCAGGCCGCACCGGCGACCCCATGGCACCAACGGCACCCGGCGGAAACCGCAAGGCTGAACCCGACGACGAACGCAAAGCGCCGCCATACCTGATCGACCACCAAACTCCCGAGATCTTCGAATCAGACGAGAAAACTGTCCAGCCGACGCTCGGTGACTGGGCAGCTGAACAACACCGTCGTCCATAAGAACGAGCAACTCACACGCAAGGACTCAGGACTCGGCCCGCAGCGCTGCCCTGGCGGCCCAGAATGGCCCGGCCGAGCCCGAGGTGGTGATGATCGGCAATTCAGCTCTCCACGACGCAGCCTCTCCTGCTGGGTGGTTACCGCCCGCGGCGAGGCGAAACTTTCGAGTGGGGCAATGCTTGCACGGCATTGGTCCTGACGCTCGCGAGATCGGCCGTGGCGCGGCTCCGACGCTGCTCGCTTCGTCGCCAGGGCTCTCGGCGGCGCCATCATCCCGCAACTGACCCCGAGCCAGCACCCCGAACTCCCACACCCGCATCCTCACGATTCTGTCCAGGTGCCCATTCGAGGCGCATCACCGCGCACCACTCGCACTGGGACACGGGACTCCGCCGACCGGGGCACTGTCCTGGGAACGTGCCCCGGTTACCGGCGACACGGGGAGCCGTCGGTTGTCGCGGTCGGCACCGTGGGGCTGATCAACGAGGACCTGAGGGTCTCGGTCGACACCCCAGCGCAGGAGAACGGCTCAAGGCCCATGAGCGTGACCAGCGACGCGCCCACCTTGCCATCACCTGGCTCGCCCGCGACCCGGCCGCGACCTCCCCACCGGTCGCGCGTGAATCGGCGTTCCGCTAGGCGCTGCATGGTGTCGCTTGCTCGTCGTCGTACCGGGGGCACCAGGCGTAGTAGCTGGTGTCGAAGTTGGAACTGGGTACGGCCCGGCCGCGCTCGGGTGTCCAGCCGCCCCAGTGGCGGGTGTTGCAGGTGTTGCACAGCGGTGCACGCACACAGCCATGCGTGTGGCAGTGGTCCCACACGCGAGCCCGCATGCTCATACAGCACGCGCACGTGAATCGACTGGCGAGGGGCCAGCCTCGGCGGCCGACCGGGTCAGGCCGATAGAGCTGGCCACGTAGCTCTCCGCGGTAGATCGCTGGTGCAGCATCGTCGGTTTTCGCGCCGTAGACAATCACGGTGCGCTTGCTCTCACCGAGGTCGGTGACCATCGCGTCCCCGGCGCGCTCGAACCAGCCGGCGGAATCCGTTCCGTGGTGGGCGCCCAGGCATGAGCAGTCGCACTCGAACCCTGTCGCCTCCAGGCACGCCCGGTTGCACCGCGACAGCATCGACATGTCCCGGCACACCGCGATGAAGCCGTACCGGTCGATCGCCGCCGTCACCAACCTGACCAGGCAGTTACGCGGCAAGAGCCACCGGTCATCCACGAGGCGGGGAGAACGGATGCGCACGGTCTTATGCAGCCAGCGCCGATTGCCCTTCCGCGCGGGAATCTTCGCGACGACCTTGCCATCCCGCGGAAGCCACACCACCGGCACGCCGCGCGGCATAACGAGCAAGCCGTCGACTACGCGGGCTTCAGGCACACCGCCTTGCATTCACCCACGATGACACACAGTCCCGGCAAACTGCCGTTGTCGCTGGTCAGGCCGTGACCCGGCTCAAACTCCGGCCAGTGGTCTCTTGCCGGCCTGTTCGATCACCCCGTCTGGACTCTGGCCAGCTCTGGATGAGCCGCTGGTCCTTGAGACCTCGACCGGCGCTGCGCGCCACCTATCCGGCCCCGCTACTGCGGCGCCCGTAGCGGTCACGGATGGGTGCGCCTGTCCCGGCCTGGCCGGGCCCGCACCCGCGCGACCGGACCAGCGGTCTCGTGCTCGCCGTCCCGGGCCCGTCGCGCGGCTGTACCACGCATTGCGCCTGTTGCGGCATTCCATACCTCGGGCCGTTTCGACTCCCGCGCCGACGAGCTGGAGTTGTCCCTCTTTGAGCGGCTCAGGGCGTCGGCGGTCTGTCAGTTGTGTGCTGCGCCGGGATCGGTGTCGGTCGTTGGGGTGTCATCGGTGAGCAGGATGCTCAGCAGGTCGTCGCGCAGTGGGGTCGGTGGTTCCGCCGTCGCGGCGAGGGCACGTTGCCGGACGCGGGAGAGCAGCCTGGTGACCTGATCGTGCTGGGCCTGCGATTGGGCGAGCTGGAGCTGGGTGGTGTCGAGTTGCCCGCGCGTGGCGCTCAGCTCGGCCTGGCTAGCGGCCAGGTGTGTGCGGGACTCGGTCTGGTGTGTCTCGTGCTTGGTGCGGAAGTCGTGGTAGCTGGCTTCCTGCTTTCGGAGCTGTTTCTGGACCGCTTCCAGCTCTGCGGTCAGGTCGTTCTTCTGCGTTTCCAGCAGCCGCTCCCAGGTCTTGGATTGCTCTTGCGCGTCGCGCAGGGCGATCCGCGCGGCGTCTCGTTCGGCGGTTCGCGTCGCGAGTTCCTCACCGCGCGAGGAGAGCGTGGCGGTCAGCTCGTCGACACGGGCCTGCTGCGCCGCGGCCTGCTCGGTGGCTTCTTCTGCCCGTTTGGTAATCACCGCGGTGGCTGATTCCGCTTTCGCCTGAGCCAGTTGCGCGGCCGAGCGGGCCTCGATTGCCTCGTCTGCGGTGGCCTCGGCCACGGCCTGCGCCTGCTCTGCTTCCCGGACCGTCGCTGCCGCGGCCTCTGCGGCTTGGCTGGCCTCGGCAGCTCGTTCCAGGGCGATGTCACGTTCCTGGGCAGCCTGCGCCGCTGCCTGCCGGGCGGCCTCGGCCTGATCCACGGCAACGGCGACCTCGTCCTGCAGGTGGGCGGTGACGGCGTCGAGCGTGTCGCTCAACGTGCGCAGAGGGCCCGTCACCGCGGCGGCCGCGGTACTGAAGGCCTCCCCCGCGTCGCTCAGCGCGGCCGCCGGCACAGCGTCCTCGCCCAGGGCTTCCCGCAGCGCTTGCTCGGCGGCCGCCAGCTGCTTGCAGGTCTTTCCGCCCGGCCACGTCCGGTCCGGGCAGAACTCATAGGGCCGTCCCCCGCGCGGCCCCGGCGGGGGTAACGGCTGCCGGCACCGCCGGAACCCGCATCGTGCCTGCTCAGGGCCCCGATCTTCAGCAGTCGATCCCGCGTTCTCAGTCACGTGAGCAGTGTACGTTATCGGTTTTATAATCGATAACCTCGGTTTTGATTTTGACAACGATAAGTGAACTTAGCTACAGAACGTGGGTTTTGTAGCTAAGTTCATGAGCGCCTGAAATTTGACTCTTAGTGAGCAATGGTTGCGCAACGCGTTCGCCGACGGCCGCTTCAGGTCAGGCTTCCGGCAGCTCCAAAACTGTGTTCCTGTGACGGCGAGTAACAGGAACACAGTTTGGGGGATATTGGTCACCTCGTTTCGTCACGGTGACGATCAGCGAGATGTGGGCCGGGGTCCTCACGGGGCCATCTCGGCCCGCCCGCACCCACTGAGTTGAGCCCTGCGGCCAGCCCGCGGAGAAATCATCCGCCAGGCGATAGATCAGCCGCGGACTGGGACGCGCCGAGGAAAGTCCACCACTGTTTCGTGGGAACGACTAAGTTTCCGCTATGACAAGTGGCGTTTCTGAGGGTCACGCTGCGGCCGGTGAGTCCATTCGGGACGTCGTGATCGGTGGACGGCGACTGCGGCCCACCGCGGTGTTCGACACGTACTGGCGGTTCGCGGCAGCCCGGCAGGCGGTGTACTTCGCGCGCTTCGACTCCGTGGAAACACCGGCGGGAGATCCGATTCTGGCTGAGCACCGGTTCACCAACTGTTACCGGGCCGCCGATCGTGTGTCGCAGTTCTGCATCAGCGAGGTCGCCTACGGTGGTTCGCAGGATCCGCAGGATGTGGCGTTCCGCGTGCTGTTGTTCAAGTTCTTCAACAAGATCGATACTTGGCGACTGCTCGAATCGGAGTTCGGCTCGATCACCTGGTCACGGTGGCGCCCGGAGCTGGCGCGAGCAGTGCTGGACGCGGCGTGGGCAGCTGGCCGGCGGCTCTACTCCCCCGCCTATGTGATCCCTCCGCCTCGGCTGGGCGGTGCACGGAAACACCACGATCACCTCTTGCTGGCCGAGACCATGATCCGCGAGGGGCTTGTCGGCCGGATGCAGGCCGCCGACGGTCTGGCGCAGGTGTTCGCTCTGCTGCGCCAGTACCCGGGCATCGGAGACTTCCTGGCGTTCCAGTTCGCGATCGACCTGAACTATTCGTCGGCGCTGGACTTCTCGGAGAACCAGTTCGTGGTCGCCGGCCCGGGTGCGCGGGACGGGATCCGCAAGTGCTTCGGTGCCGGCGCGCGGGGCATCGAGGACACGGTGATCTCCTACATGACCGACACCCAGGAGGAGCACTTCGCCCGCCTGGGTCTGCGGTTCGATTTTCTCGGTGGACGGAGGCTGCACCTGATCGACTGCCAGAACCTGTTCTGCGAGGTCGACAAGTACGCGAGGGTGGCGCATCCGCAGATCGCCGGGATCTCCGGCCGAATGCGGATCAAACAGCAGTACCGCCGCGCGAGCGAGCCGATGCCGGATCCGTGGTTCCCACCGAAGTGGGGTATCACCGAGCGCGTGCGGTCCCAGCTGAAGCGCGCTGCCGTGGGCGCCGCCAGAGTTCAAGGCTGATCCGGCAGCAGGGGCCGCTGCCCGGGCTCCTCCCGATGCTGAGCCGGCCGCCGCTGCCGGCTCAGCGGTGCTGGTTGCTCCGAGGGCTTGGGTTTGCTGCCGAACAGGGGCAGCTGGGTCAATGCGTCGAGTGTTCGTTGGATGTCACCTTTTGTCCCGTCGGCTTCGGCTTGGCCGGTGGTCACGGTCAACGTTCCCGTTCGGTAGCCGGCCGATTCGGCGATGTAGCGCTGCAGCAGGCCCAGGGCGAGGTAGTTCCCGTAGCCGCGTTGCACGAGGTACTGGCTGCGGTAGTGGGCAATCGCGTGGAGCCGATCACCGGTGTGCTGGAAGGAAATGTGCGCCAGGCACGGGAATCCCAAGGGCATCGAGTCGGTCCGCGGGCTATAGAACGGCGCGCTCAAGCCGCGAGTGCCGTCCTCGCTGGTCTCGGCGGTACCGAGTGTTAGCTCGTCGGTTTCGCCCGTGCGGGGTTCAGGCACTGCGATGGACAGGGAGCCTTCGTAGACGGTGGCGGCGCTGGCCCGTTTGTGGCCGTAGCTGCGGAGCCTATTGATCATGCGGTTGAGCTGGTCGACGGGAGAACCGTCGGTGGGATGTTCGACCAGGCGCCCGAAGTAGGTGCCGCTGCGATTGGCGGGATGCTCGCGCCGGATCCGCCGATACATCGACCGATACCGGTCAGCGAGGTGTTGCGGACTGTCTGAAGCCGCTGCCAGGGAGGCGGGAAACACCGTGTTGACGACGGTGGCCACCGGGTCGAGTTTCCGCTGGGCGAGCAACGCGTCGACCTGGCCACGCACCAGGGGATCTTCCACGCCGGGTTCGTCGATCTGGACGATGAGATGAAGCAGTTTGCGGTCCGGTTCGGCCAGCAGCAGTTCCAAGGCCCCCGCCCATGCCTGGCCACAATCCCGGCCGTGGATGACGGTCCCAGCTACGCGCATGTGTCCTCCTCTGGTGAGATTTAGCGAAGGGCGTTCCGGTTCGCTTGTTGCTCTGCCAGGATCCGGTCGAGATCATCGTGACCCGCGTTGGTGACGTCGCGCGGTACTTCTGTCGCGGCAGCTCGAACCGGCCCGGATTCGACACCGATGCTGATGATCTCGTCGCTGCGGGGCAGGCTCACCGCGTGTCGCCTGGGGATGTCGTTTCGGTCCAGGCTGGCGCGGGCGGTGAGCGTGATGGCGTTGTCGCTCTGGTGGACGAAGTCCGCGGCATCTCCGGCAAGCAGGGTTTCCGCGGCCTGGTCGGCAGTGGCGGGCAGCAGGATGCGGTCGCCGTGGTGAAGGGTGAGCTCGCGCGCTGCGGCCATTAGGTCGATCCGCCACACGTCGGTCTCGGCCCGTCGTGGCGGCGCGGCGGGGTCGTCGAGTGTCCTCTTGATCTTTCCCGGGACGGCGCGACTGAGGGCTGCGGCCTGGCCGGTGCCGATGATGCGGGCGACGCCGAGTTGGCGGGCGGTGCCCTTGTAGGTGGTTCCCAGCAGGAGCGCGACTCGATATACATCTTCGGGTCGAACGTGTTCGGGCACGACGCTGAGCGTGGCAAGCGCGCGTACGAGTGCGGCACGGGGCATGAGCGCCCACGCGGCGAAGGCCTCGGCCAGGGATTCGGTCAGCGTCGAGGTGGCCAGCGAGCCAGACAGCGAGGCGATGGTGGTATCGCAGCTGAGTCCGTGGGCGAAGGCATGGTGCCCGAGTTCGTGCGCGACCGTGTGCCGCTGGGTGACCGGCGACATCGCCGCGTTGATCCATATTCCGCCGGGACGATCGGCGCCGGGCGGGAAGTAGATACCGAAGAGCCGCTCGCCCTCGCTGTCGGCGAGTGCCTTCAACCTCGCGTGTCGGATGAGCACGCCGAGATCGGTACGGCGGTCGCCGGGCAGGCCGGCGTCGTTCAGGGCATGGACGGCAGCCATGTGAGCCTGCCGATGGGCGACCGACCACCGCGTCATGGCTGCGGTTTACCGTCCTGCGAGTGCGCCTCAGCTGCCGTGCCCTCGGTGGATGCACCCGTGCCTGTGCTGGATTGTCCAAATCGGAGGAACTGGGCGAAGGCGAGGACCTTCTCCTGGTCTCCGGTCGTCAGCCCTGCGTGGGCGCGGGTGAGCAGCGTCAGCGAAGGATCGTCGGCGCGGGCTTCGGCGTCCTGTCCGAGTAGGTACTCAACGCTCTGGTTGTAGACGACGGCCAGCTTTTTCAGTTCGAGACTGTCGACTCTGCGCGCTCCCCGTTCGATATCGGAGATGGCCGAGCGAGGGATCCCGGTGTTGGCCGCGACGGTCCGCTGTGACAGGCCGGCGTACTCCCGGCTGATCCTCAGCCGTTCGGCCAGTTCCCGCTGGGCCTTTTTGTCCGCGTCGTTGTCGGGGTGCTCGGTCATGATCGTTGCTCCTGGTTGCGTGGCGATGCCGCAATCCGCATCGGTGTCCCGGGGTGGTGTGGTCTGCCCGCGCGTGCGCGCGGGCGCTGCGAGAACTCAAGCATGGTGGTCCCCTCCCGGGGCGTCGCCCGCCGGGGGCGCGGCGGGGGTGGTGGCCGCCGGCTGTGAGGCTGTGGCGTCGAGCTCATCGCAGACCCGTTCGGCGAAACTGCGCACGGATCGCATGTCACGCGCGGTCGGCAGGTCGGTCCGCAGCCGGACACCGAACCTCGCTTCGACCTTCGTCATCACTTCGACCAGCTGGATCGAGTCATACGGCATGTGCGCGCCGAGCGCGCTGAGGTCTTCGCGTAGTTGCACCGGATCGCAGCGCTTCTCCTCGGCAAGCCGCTCGATGATGAACTGCTCGACCTCGTCTCGCAGCTCTGCGTGGGGATCCACACCTGTCACCTCTTCGTGTGAGGATTTCCGACAACCGCCTGTGTCATCATACGACAACCCTCTCCGGAAAACCAGACAAGCTCGTGTAGGCTGAGCCGACAACGGCGGTCGTGCCACCCTTCGAAGACCGCTGCAGCCTCGTTTCCTCTCCACCTCGTTCTTGGAGAACACGATGAACAACAGCACGCAGCACACGCCCGCAAGCCTCCCCCGCCGCCGCGCCGCCACCCAGTCCCACACCCCCCGCCCGACCACGGCCAACACCGCGAAGACGCCCGAGCTACACACAGCCTCGGGTGCCATGCCGGCGGCATCGCCCGAGGCTGTGTGCCCGGCGTCCCTGCTTGCTTCACCCTCCCTCGAGCAGCTACCCGAGCGCATCAGCTACGACTTCGGTACGTCGTACCGCCCGCGCGACGGCCGCCCGATCACGGTTGTCCTCGCCGACGGCGCGGCCGTGGGCGACCCGCTGACCGACGCCGCGTCACGCGAGGACTACTACCGGCTGCACGACGTGTTCCACCTCAGCTACGCGACCTTGCTCGGCTGGTCCCCGGTCACCCGGGCCCTGCTCGGCCGCAAACGCCGCGGCGCACCCGACCTGGACGAAAACGAGGACGGCGGACGCGCCGTGGTCATCGAGGAGGGCATCGCGGCGATGGTCTTCGCCTACGCCGCCCGCCGCGACTACCTGCGCGGACACACCCGCGTCGAGTCCTGCCTGCTGGAGCGCATCCTCGAGATGACCGCGCCCTTCGAGGTCTGCGCACGCACCGCCAGCGAGTGGGAATCCGTCATCCTGATCGGGATGCGGCTGTGGCGGCAACTGCGCGCTTACGGCGGCAACGGCGTGATCCATGCCGATCGTGTCCGCCGCCGCATGCAGTTCACCCCACCCCTACTCTCGCTCCGCCGCGCGACCGCGCCGTCTCTGTACACCCCTGCCCTCTCGGCCGCCTGACGCCGAACTCCAGGCAACCGGCACCACCGGGAAATGCCAGACCCGCTGCGGCCAAGGCCGTCCGCTGCCGGTGTTTGAACACGGGATTTCGGGTTGCGCCATCGACCTGGGATGCGTGCCTTACGACCGACCCCGACGGGCTTCCGCCTGGTGCCCGTGAAGGCGTTGCGAGTCAAAGCCAGCCACTGGGTAAAGATCACTGTGCCGTCTGTTCCCGGATGCACCACCACGGCGGCCGAGTACCCGCCACGCGCGGACGCGGGCTGCGGTCGAAGCGTCATCCCGGCGACGCCGAGGCTAACCGTGATCATCCGCGTGTTCTGCAAGAGCTTAGGCAGAGAGCACAGCTAGAGTGCGCTGCGAGGCCTGCGAGGTGTCGCAGGCCTCGCGCACTGTTGACGAGGTCGTGTCGCGCACGGAGCCATCGGGAGGCCGCACCGGATGTACATATCGCGGGTTCGCATGGACAACGTGAAAGGCTTCCATGACGAGCGGGTCGTCGATCTGGATCTGCGTCGGCCAGATGGAAACTACGCTGGCTGGACGGTGCTGGCCGGGCGCAACGGCTCCGGGAAGACGTCATTGCTGCGCGGCATTGCCTTGGCGATCGGCGGGCCCGCAGTAGCCCGTAACCTGGTCTCCGACTTCGACAACTGGATGTCCGCGGGCGCCGAACATGCTGTAGCGGAGGTGACGCTGGCCTACGAGCCCGGGGCCGACCGGTTCACGTCAGGACGACCTCCGGCGAAGACCTTCTCTGCGGGCTTGAGCTGGACTGCGCCGAACGAGGCGCACGTCGGACGCCGCCCTGCCCAGCCGTCGCTATCGGGGTACTTCTTCGGAAAGTCCGGTGGACCGGCGCGCCGAGGCCCCTGGCAGGACAACCCGGTCGGCTGGTTCTGCGCTGCCTACGGCCCGTTCCGGCGGTTGGTGGGAGGAACCAGCGATAGCCAGCGGCTGATGCTGACCGCCGGCCCGGTTGGCAGAATGGCGAGCTTGTTCCACGAGGATGCCTCACTTGCCGAGGGCGTCAGCTGGCTGATCGAGCAGCACCTGCGATCTCTCGAAGACCGGCCAGGGGCGATGAACCTCAAACAGGCCGCGCTGTGGATTCTCCAGGACGGTCTGCTCCCGGATGGCTACCGCATCACCAAGGTCGATTCCGAAGGCCTCTGGGTCGAGCACCGCGGACACGAATTCCCCCTTCGAGAGATGAGCGACGGGTACCGGACCGTGGTGGCACTCGTCACCGACCTGCTCAAGCAGCTCAACGACGCGTTCGGCGACCTGCCGGTCGGATACGACGGCGACCACCCGGCGATCTTCACGCCGGGTGTGGTCATCATCGACGAGGTCGACGCGCACCTGCATGTCTCGTGGCAGAAGCGGATCGGCACCTGGCTCAAACGGCATTTCCCCGCCATCCAGTTCATCGTGACCACCCACAGCCCTTATGTCTGTCAAGCGGCCGACCCGGGTGGGCTGATCACCATGCCCGCCCCCAACGAACGGAAACCTCCACGTCCTGTCGAAACCGACCTGTGGGAGCGGGTGGTGTACGGGACCGGCGATGACGCTGTTCTCTCCGAACTGTTCGGCCTCGATACCGCCTATTCCGACCAAGCACAGGAGCTGCGGAAAGAACTCGTGGAACTCGAGGTCGCCGTGCTCTCCGGGGATGCCAGCAGGGGGCAGCGGATCCGATACGGAATGCTCAAGGATTTGCTGACCAGCTCCCCGGTCACCAGAGTTCGTGAGATCGACACCAGCGTGCAGCGCTCAACGGGCGCATGATCCGGCTCTACCGCGGCGGGCTGGACGACAAGCTCCAC
Organism: Amycolatopsis sp. 195334CR; assembly: GCF_017309385.1. Lineage (NCBI taxonomy): Bacteria > Bacillati > Actinomycetota > Actinomycetes > Pseudonocardiales > Pseudonocardiaceae > Amycolatopsis > Amycolatopsis sp. 195334CR. Next base: position 2,575,482 of record NZ_JAFJMJ010000002.1, read on the forward strand.
CAGCGCCTCAGCGACGCAACCGGACTGATCCGCGCTAAACGCACCCACGCGACCCGGGTCACCAGGGCCCGCGACCTGTGGAAGGCCCGCCGGTCTATCCGGACGCCGCTGAAGGCGGCGTTGACGCGCTTCGCCGCGGGTCGAGCCCGGTGCATGTACTGCGGCGACAACCAGGGCGCCGACATCGACCATCACGACCCGCTGGCCAGGTCGCCGCTACGCACATTCACCTGGACCAACCACCTCCTCGCCTGCAGTGTCTGCAACAGCCACCACAAACGCGAGGCCTTCCCCACCGCCGACGACGGCACCCCGTTGCTGCTGGACCCCACCGTCGACGACCCTCTTGATCACCTCACGCTGGCGCTTAGTATCGGCCTCTACCACCCCACCACCGAACGTGGGCGCGTCACCATCGAGATCTGTGCTCTCAACCGCGATCTGCTCACCCGAGGACGGCAAGCGGCCTACGAGAGCATGAGCGCGCTCCTGCACCGATGGCGCGACCTCTATGACGAGGGCGACTCCACAGCGCGGACAGCGCTCGAACGAGTGATCGTCGAACAGCCTTTCGCCGACGTCGTCCACGCGATGATCCGCTACTCTGACGCCCCCGGCGCCACCGAGGTCTTCGCCGATCGCCCACACGTCCTTCAGGTCCTCACAACCCCGGAGTTCCGTGCGATTATCAGCTGACCCACGAGCCGGGTCGCGCATTCACCAAACGCCGACCATCGACTCGCCTGCGATGACGAGGTGGTCCTCGTGACGGTCCAGATCCACGAGCGCGCCGCAGAGCGCGCAGATGACGTACTGCCATGAAACTCCTGCAGGGCCCCAGCGGCGCGGAGGATCCGCCCGAGGACCGTCGCGGCGAGATCACGAGTGACGTGCAGGTCTGGCCGGGGGTCGCGGATCCGGCCGAGCTGCTCGCGGGCATCACCGAGTGGCTGAGCGGATACGGCAACCAGCAGACCCGCCGCACCTACGCCGAAGGGCTCGGTCTGCCGGTCACGGCCGCCGCCATCGAAACCTGGGCCGCAGCGGGCGAAGACCGTTGGGCGCAGGCACTGGCCGAGTACGCCGAGACCGTGACGACAAAACCCGTGTCCACGCCGAACGGGCGCACGGGGCCGCCGCCGGCGGGGCGTGGCCGGTTGCGCGAGTGGCATTGGCTGCGCTGGTGCGCATCCCGCGGTGTGGATCCGACGGCGGCGACATCCGCGCAGGTCAAGACGTGGCTGCAGGATCTGGCCGAAGCGGGCGCCGCACCGTCCACGCGCGACAGGATGCTCGCCACGGTGAAGACGATGTACGCGTCGCTGGCCGATGCGGGCCTCGTGGCGGCGAATCCGGCGGCACTGGACCGGCGCAGGCTGGGGCTCACCGCCGCCGCGGCGAGCACGTCGGCGACGGTCACCCTGACCACCCGGCAGGTCGCGGCCCTGCACCAGGCCGCCGCCGCGCCACGGCGTGGCGCCAGCGCGTGCGACACCGCCCGCGCCGCCGCGATCGTCACCCTGTTCACCCTCGGCCTGCGGGTCAGCGAACTGTGCGGGCTGAATGATGCCGATCTGCACGTCACCCGGGGCCGGCGGGCGTTGCGCGTGCACGGCAAGGGTGGCAAGACCCGCGTCGTGTACCTAAGCGTGCCAGCGGAAAACGCCCTGCTGGAGTACCTCGCGCTGCGCGCGGACGGGACGGGCTCCGCGGTCGTGGCGGGCGCCAGCCGCGGCCAGCCCTCGGGCGCCCCGCTCCTGGTGACCCGCACCGGCCGCCGCTTCGCCCGGCAGGCGATCTGGCAGTTGCTGCGCCGGATCACCGCGAGCGCCGGCTCAGAACTAGCCGACGTCGCAGAGGTGATGCACCCGCACGCGCTGCGCCACTTCTACGTGACTGCCGCGGTCGAGGCGGGCGCCTCGCTGGAACACGTGCAGGCCGATGTCGGCCACGCCAGCATCGACACCACCAGCGGCGTCTATGACCACGCCGCCCGCGACCCGGCCCGCAGTGCGGTCGATCTCGTCGCCGACGCCTGGTATGCCACCCGCACCTGAACACCGGCCCCAGGTTGCTGCACCCCTCCGGCGAAGGTCGGCACAGTCAAGGAACTGAACTCTGGCCAGGTTTTCAAGACGGGTAGTTTGGGCCACTTTCACCGTCGAGACCGATGGTGTCCGGTTTTCCCTCGGCCGGACACGTCGCAGCATGCGCGATCAGTCAAGTCGCAGGTTGCGGGATTGGCAGTTTCCGCGCCGATCTGAGTTTTTGTTTCGCCGACTGCCGCGTGACACACAACTCGGCCGAATATTGACTTGCTGACCTGCCTCTCACCGACAGGCTCGACGTGACTCAACCGTGATCTTGAGGTCGAAAGACGCCTCGCCGCCTATGCGAGTCAAGATGACACCCGCTTCTGCTTTCAGCTTGACCCCGAAACCCGCTTCAATTTTAGTTACGTTCCACCCGGAACGAGTTGACGCGTTGGCCATCGACGCCTGCACGATATCAACGGCTTCACCGACCGCTGCTTCGATGTCATCAAGGCGCTCGGACAGCAGCTCGGACGTCTTCAGCCGCTGGCTGATCTGGCGGTTCCCGCCCGCGCCGACCTCGACCGTTTCGACTAGTATCGAAGAACCTGTCACTAGAGCCCTCCCGAACGTCGTGCCTGCTGTGGTCGGAGCCCGGAAGAAAAAGGTTACACATCAGAGGCAATCACTGATTGCCCGTCTTGACCGTGAATCTGGAACAACGAAAGTCGTATCTCGGCCCCTTCGCAACCCGCGCTACCACCCGGGCCGACAAACTCCGTGTGCGCCGCCGGTTTCGGCGATGCCATCGACAAGTCTGGGCGGCGGCGTCCACCCAGTTACAACAACGCCGCGCCAGCTGCTGGCTACTTGCGAAAAGTCGCAACGAAACCGGTTCCTCGCGTGCTTCTTCTCCTCGCTCACCGCGTTCGGGCCGTCCGGCAGCGCCAGGCCGACGCGACTGTCGTTACCGCCGTCCGTACCCGCAGCGCTTCCTGGCGCCCGGCGAACCCGAACGTGAACCCAACGACCACTGTCATAGTCGACGTGACGATGGCCGTCAGCAGTTCCCAGGCATCGAACGGGCGCCTTCGTGGCCGCGGACAGGGCCTTGTCGACGAGAGCTATCCCCTGGCGCCGGCCACCGCGCTGCGCTGATCGTCAGGTCGCGGGCAACGAAGACCTCGCCGGGGACGAACACGTACTCAGAGCGCCCGCCTATCCACGTGGACGTCGCGGGAAATGGCCGTCGGCCCGGGTGAAGGGCCTGCGAATCGACGGCACACGCACGCGAGTCGGCCGGTTATGCGTGGACAATCTGGCCGCACCTATTCCGTGCCCGGGCAAGGTGACGTGCCCGGTTCGTGATCACTATGTGCAGGCTGACGAGGCCACCAGCGTGATCGTCGTCGATGGTGCCTCGGTCCCGCACGCAGCGCCGTCGACCAGACCGGCACGGACCTGGCTACCGGGCCCACGCAGCACGATGTCGATGACGTCACAAGATGACGGCCAGGTACCCAACTCGTTGGACGAACGACCTTGGCCATCGGCACGGCTGAGCCGCCAACAGCGGCTGTCCATCCCGCGCGGCACGTATCGGCGACGCCGCACCTGCCTCAAGGTTGTGACGACTTCACGGCCGTGTGGATGCCGGCCACGAGGGGAATGGAAGATGTCCTCCGGTCGTGTCGGGGGAAGGCTGGCCTTTCAGTCGCTGGGGAGATTCCGATCTGACCGCGGAAGCGGTAGCGGAGGTGGTTCGCCGTGCCGAGGACACTGAGCCTCGCGATCCGCTGGTTCTGCAGCGGTGTGGTCCCAGGCGCAGCGTGAGGCGGCGCGAGGAGGTCCGCAAGCTCGGCTCCCCGGGGGGCCGGCGCCGGATTACGGCCACTGCCAGGGGCGGCGATCTCACGCAGGCGGCTCACCGGCCTCACCTTGGATGACAGAGCGGGCTCCGGGGGCCAATCGGTGTAACGACCTTGACTCCGATGGCACTGACGTTGTGTGCTCGTTGCAGTAGAAGACGGCAGGCGCGACCGGAGTCCGCACTACCTGAGCTGTCGCCGGTCGCCGCATATCCGTGCCACAGCATGGGTTTTGCGCCCGTGTGGGCAGTGGCGCCCGGCCGGGAGGCACCCTGTGGAGCCGACACACTTCTTGGACCTCGACGGCGCGACCACGCTCGTCACCCCGGTGGTGCACTCGGTGGAGGAGGTCATCCACGACGTCATCGCCCACCAGGCACTGGGCGTGGTCTACGGCGCCGCCGGTACCGGCAAGACATTCGCCGTGATGCTGGCGCTGCAACGCTACCTGCACAACCACAACGGCCGCCGGCCACCGCCGACGATCGTCACGTTGAGCTTTGCTCATACCCCCACGTTGTCCAGTGTCGCCCGCGACATCGCGACCGCTTTGGAGCCTTGGGCGTCCATCCCGAAGACCGCGACCCGGTTCCAGTTGCAGACCCGGATTCTGCGAGCGCTGGCCTTCACGCCGTATCTGCTCGTGGTCGACGAGGCGCAGCGGCTGAGTTCGCACGCCATGGAGGTCCTGCGCTACCTCTACGACGATAAGGACACCGTGCTGTCGCTGCTGCTGGTCGGGGGCGACGGCTGCTGGAAGGTCGTCTCCCGGGAGCCGATGCTGATGTCGCGGCTGCATAGCCGCCGCAACTTCCTGCCCCTGCCACCGGAGGACGTTCCCACGCTGATGCGGGAGTTCCACTGGCTCTACCGCGACGCCGACCCGGGGTTGCTGACCGAGGTGGACACGTCCTTCGCCCACGGCTACTGGCGCAAGTGGGTCTCCTTCACCTCGGCGGCACTGCAACTGGCCCAGGCCGGCGACCGCACGGTGCTCGACCCCCCGCTGGTGCACCAGGTCTACGCCCGGCTCGGGCATGGCGACGACTGACACGCGGCACGCCTCACCGCGCACCGACCAGCCACCCCAGGCAGTGCCCTGGGTGCTGCTCAACTACGGCGACGACCCGCAGGTCCTGACCCGGCTCGCCGCGAACAGCGGCCGTCAAGGCGGCTCGGTGCTGGTACGCCTGAGCCCAGCCTCGGTCACCGCGGCCCACCTGGCCCACGATGTGCTGCGCGCGCTCGGAGTAAGCGCCGAGGACCTGGATGAACAGCATGTCGAGGAACAGCAACTGCCCGACCTGGTCACCTATCGACTCTGCGGACTGCGAACCCGAGCACTCGTCCTGGACTGCCCGCACCCGCTCTCGGCCGCCGCGCTGCGCCGGGCCCAGCGCTGGTGCGATCACCTGCGCGCGCAGCTGGTGCTGGTCGTGACCACCGCCGACTGGGTTCCCCAGCCCTGGTTGCGGACCACACCCGCGCGTCTGGAGGGGCTCGCGCCTGTCACACCCGGCAGGCGTGCGGTCTCCGACGCCGACCGGTCCGTTGCCGAGCTCGCCACGCTCCCGGCCCTGCCCGATGACGAGTTCACCACCTTCCGCGCCGCCTGCCGGCGGTTACCGGAACAACACTGGGCAACGTTCGCCGGCGAATACCTCGCCGCCGCCCGAACGATCGAGTGGGCGCTGCGCAGGCGCAGCGACGACAAGCGCACCATCGCCGCCCTGACGGCGCTGTACGCGCTGCTCACCGACGAGGCGCCACCCGGCCCAGCCCGAATCATCCGGGTGCGTGCCGCGCAGGCCGCGCTGTTCACCCACGGCCGCGTCCTGGTGCGATGGACGCCGCTGACCGCCCCGCACGAGCACGCCACCTCGGTGCCGGAGACGCTGCTACCGCGACATTGCCTGCCTGCGCTGCGGCAGACCGCAGATCCCCTGCTCGCCGCGAGAATCACCCTCGGTGGCCTGCTCGACATGCCCGCTGACCACCTGTTGGGCCTGCGGCGCGACCAGCTCGTCCTCGACGGCTACAGCGATACGGTCCTGGGCTTCGCGTACCCGCCGGCCGTGGCCGGGACTCACGCGGTGGTGCAATTGCCTGACTGGACCCTGCCCGTGCTCGGCGCCTACCGGTGCGCCCGGGATCACCACGACATCTACGGCATCGCCGACACCGACATGCTGCTGCCCAAGCAAACCCAGGCCCTGCACATACGGTCTCGCTACCTGGACCAGCGGCTGGCCGATGTCCTCCGCCAGCTCCTGGACCCGGGCTGGCCCACCACACCGCACGCGGACATCCTCGATTCCTGGCTGAGCAGGCGCCACCTGAGCATCACCGCCCTTCCCCGCGTGCCCACCGCCGTCCCGACCCCGGACACCGCGCCGTGACCTCCCCGTCCGCCGACGACTGCCCGCGCTGCGCACCGCACCAGTGCATGGGCACCGCGATGCACACGATCGAAGACGCCCTGCGCGATGGCCGCCACTCCCCGCGAATACTGGCCAGGCTGCTCACGACAACCCCGCAGGCGTTGAGCGCGATGTCCGGCTGGGACTTCGTCCGTCTCCTGCGCGATCTCAAGCTCGGCGATCTCTCCGAACTGGCCAGCTACCTCGGCATCAGCCCACAGAGCGTGCACGCCGCGCTCCTCGGCCCGACCTCCACCGAAACCCCCGACACCCCGGCAGCGCTGCGGGCAGCCCTGATCGCCGTCGTGTTCACCAGCCTGCCCACCGGGCTCTACCCGCAGGACCTCGAACAGCGCCTGGGCTGCGACGACGCCGCCATCTTCACCGCGATCCAGGACGTCATCCGGTATCAACCGCCCGGTCTGCGGCTCTATCTCAGCGGCGACGGCCGCGTCCTGCTGGGCCCCGACCACGCCTGCCTCCCGCCGCCGCCCGGCCCAGCCGACCCGACACCGCACTCACGCTTCCGCCTGACCGACGCCGACCTGGCCGCCAGCCTCTGGCACCTGTGCCAGCACCACGACCCCGCCGGCATCCCCGCCCAGCACCTGCAACAACTGCTGGACGCGGGCCTGGTGGCCACCGACGGGCAGGCCGCATACCCGACCCTGGAGGTCACCCATTCGCTGCAGTTCTACTAAGCACCCCGCGCCCGCGTGGGGCGGACCCGCCTACCTCGGGATAGCCACCTACCTCGGGATAGCACTGCGGGGTGACGGGCGCCAGTCCGTCCACCCCACGAGCGAGTCTGATCACCGCGCTGAGCCTGCCTCCGCTGCCCGAGTCTTCGCCTGGGCGCGCAATCGCCGCCGCGGCTGGTCGAAATTCGCCGCCATCTCCAAGCACGCGTCCACGTCGCAGCCCGCAAGCTGGTCAGCCAGACCGAATGCGTGACCGGCAGCCGACTGGCCAGCGGCCTCGGCATGCCCGTCGTGACCTGACCGAAGGCCTACACCCGGCCGATCCTGGCGGTGAAAGTGGCGCCGTCGCCGCCTTCACCGCAGCCGAAGCAGTGAAAGGTCCCGTGCGGCGGCCGCACCCGGAACGCGGACGAGCCGCAGAACGGGCACGACCCGCGCAACTGGTCAACTCCGTGCTGTCGCAGCAGGACATGACGGCCCACGACCTGACGGATGTCTTGCGGGTCGGGCTGCTGACCAGCTGCGATTGTCACCGACATGCCGGGCAGACTACGCCTCGCGCACGCCCCCTGCGGCCTGCCGCGGCATCGGCTCCCAGCTCTCACCGGTCGGGGCGAATCGGCCCTGCGGCCGGTACGACAATCAGGTCAGCGGGGTTGACCCGCACGGCCCCCAGCGGTGTGCTCAGTGCACTGGCCGCCACACCGGCAGCGTCGGCCAGTGGGCCCTCCCGGAGGTACCCGGCATGCTGATTTCCGACGCCGCCGAGCAGGCGGCCTGGCCACAACCCGCGGCTGCCCGCAGCACCCGCCTCGCCCGCCGGCACGTGGGCCCCGAGGAACGTGCGCGGGTCGTCGACCGCCTGGTCACGGTGCGCGCGCAGGGTGAGCCGCTCGCACCGGCGGTCGAACGTATGGCCTTCGAGCTCGGGGTCTCCATCCGCACCATCTACCGGTGGCTGCAGCGCGGCCCCGGGCACAGCCGGCCCCGCTCTGCCCGCCGCTACCAGCTGACCACTGCCGACCGGCAGGCGTTCCAGGACCACCACGGCAGTGTCGCCTCCGCCTACCGTGCACGCTGCGCCGTGCTGGCCGGCGAGAGCACCTGCGCGGGTGTGGACATCCCCTCGCATCTGCGTGCCGGGTGGCGTGACGCGCAACCGGTGTCCCCGGGCGCCTTCTATGCCGCCTTCCGCCGCGAGTTGGACCAGGCCGAACGGGCCTTCTGGCGACACGGGGAACAAGCTCGCCGCGCCCACCGCGCCTATCTGCAGCGCACCGTCGAGCACCGCAACCAGATCTGGCAGGCCGACCACACCCAGCTCGACATTCTGGTCTGTCCCCGCCGCGGCCAACTCGTCCGTCCCTGGCTCACCACCTTCGTCGATGTCCACAGCCGCGTCGTGCTCGGGTGGGCACTGTCGAAAGCGACCAGGCCCGACAGCGGGACCGTGCTGTGCGCGCTGCGCGACGCCCTGATCCGCGACCCGGACACCGGCGACCACGGCGGTGTCCCGGCGATCATCGAATGCGACCACGGCAAGGAGTTCACCGCCGAGGCTATCGGGCGAGCGCTGGCGAGCCTGGACATCCGCCTCCGGCAGGTGGAGACCTACGAAGGCCGCGGCAAGGCGTTCATCGAACGCTGGCACCACACGATCTCCCAACTGCTCCTGGTCCAGCTGCCCGGCTACACCGGCGGACCCCGGAACAAACAGGGCCAGCTGCACGATCTCGAACCCGACCTGCGACATCGCCCGCTCCTCACCGCCGATGTCGCCATCACAACCACCGGCGCCGCGACCGCCCCGGCCTTTCCCGCCGTCCTGTCCTTCGCCGCCTTCTGCACCACGTTCCAGAACTGGGTGCTGTGGTTCAACCACAACCACCGCCACCGCGGCCTGCTCGGCCTCACTCCCCTGCAGCGATGGCGCGCCGACCGGACAGCACTGACCACCGTGTCGGCCGACCTGCTCCGGGATCTGCTACTCGTCTCGAAAGACCGCACGCTGACCACCCGAGGGTTCGCGCTGCACGGCGTCCGCTACGTCGCCGAAGATCTCCAAGGCGAGGTCGGCACGCGCTACGACATCCGCCACGCACCCCATGATCACCGGTTCATCGAGATCTACCGCGACCAGCAATGGCTGGCCACCGGCTTCCCCGCCGATGTCAAAGACGAGCAGCAGCGCCAGCAGTACCACGACCGCTGGAATGAGCGCGGCCGACAACTCACCCGCGAGAAGCGCCAGGCCCGCGCCCGCCTACGTCTACGCGCGGAACCGGTCACCCACGCACACACCACACCGACTACCGGCCCGGCGGCAGACCAGACGCTGCGGATACCGCACACCGCGCCCGAACCACCGGCCCCGGCCGCCACCACCAGCGCGGGCTCGATGAGCCTGCTGGGCATCCGCCCCACCCTCGAACTCGCCGGGCCGCCGCCGGACTATCAGCCGCCCACACCACGCCTACCCCGCCAAACCTGAGCCCGAAGGAACACCTGATGCCCCGGCACCATCTCGACCTGCCCGGCGCGAACACCCTTCCCACACCCACGTTCCAACTCGTCGACCACGACGTCCGCGACATCGTCGAACACAACGCGCTCGCCGTCGTGCACGGCGACGCCGGCCTGGGTAAAACCTTCGCCGTCCAAGCCGCGCTCGAACGCCTCCGCCACGACCTCCGCAACACCACCGAACGACTCAGCATCGTCGAAGTCGCCCTGCCCCACACCTGCACCCCACTGCGAGTCGCACTCAGCCTCGCCCGCCGCATCCTGCGCACACCCACGCCCGAAAGCCGCACCCGCTACACACTCCACGACGACATCCTCGAACACCTGCTCTCCACCCCCCACCTCCTCGTCATCGACGAAGCCCAGAAACTCAGCGTCTACGCCATGGACGTCATCCGCTCCCTCTACGACGACTCCGGCACCAAACTCGCGATCCTGTTCGTCGGCGGCGACGGCTGCTGGCAAACCATCCGCCGAGAACCCATGCTCAGGTCCCGCGTCTTCCGCAGCCGCCTCTTCCGCCCGCTACCCACCGCCGAGGTCCCCGACCTCATGCGCGCCTATCACCAGCTCTACGCCCACGCCGACACCCGGCTACTCGCCTCCATCGACGCCCGCCACGCCCACGGCAGCTGGCGCGACTGGGCCGCCTTCACCCTCACCGCCCTCCAACACGCCGCCACCGCGGGCCGCGACACCCTCGACGAGGAAATCACCAACAACACCTACACCACCCTCGGCAGCAGATAACCCCTCCCGGACGCACCACAACACATCCCCCGAAGCGCCCGCGCAAAACAACGCCGCCATATATCAAGCATTTACACCAAACGACGAATTTAGACACAGCAAGAAACACCCCCACTAATGACACCACTGGACGCTTGCGACTTTGCCGGATATCACGCCTCACGGATGCGCCAGAGGTCGAACCATGCACCCCCAGGAGACGTATCGAGAATATTCATTCCCTATTCCTGAATCCCCACTCTATAGCTTTACCGCGCCATAAAAATGGGCAAAGAACTCCGCAATGTCACGCGGACAACTTCTCAGAATGTGAGACACGTCAAGGCTCCAGGGATCGAACCCGCGAGGTCAACTTGCTACGCTACCTGCAAGAACAGCGTCAACTTCGACGTCGCAGCGCACCGTCAGACGGGTGATAATATGCCCGAAATGTCACTGACAACTTAATAAGAACTCACATCTGTCAGGCCCTCTTCTTCGCGTTGCTCCGCACTGACCTGCACTTTTACCTCATATTTCTGACTGTTCCTTGTTTCAGTTAGCCCTAATCCTATCCAGTTCGACTCACAATAGTCCAGGTGGGCCGTGGGTGATAATCGCTGTTATCAGCCACTCGGGCGACGAAGCGCGATCCGAGCGACGAGAGGCGAGGGCGATGAGGCCGATGGAGCGGTGGGGTGGACGGGGTGGCGGAGGGTGACGGGGTGGGCGATCAGCTCAACCCCGCGCTGGGGATTGCCTGCCCTCAGGACCGGAGGCGTTCCGTGGGGGCGACATTGAGGCCGCACCCAGCGGCCCGGCGGAGCTCCGATGAAGGAGCCGCGATCTAGAGAGCGGAGCAGCTAGCTGGAGAGCGGAGCAGCTAGCTGAGCTGCCCCACCGTTGAAGCGGCTTCGAAGTCAGCGCCAATATCGGCGAAGGCGGCCGCCGCGGTTTTGAGCTGGGAGGGATCAGCGTCCCGCAGGGCGCCGGCTCGGGTCACGATCGCCGCCACCCAGCGGTTTTCGGGCGCGTGGCGGTCGGCTCGGCGTAGGTACGCGTCCGCATCGGGGTGGCCGGTGATCACGGCGATTTCCGCGGCCACCCCGGCCGCGTAACCGTCGAATCGGCCCGGCGCAAAGCTCCCGCCCGCTTCCTCGAGCAGTGCGGGTAGGTCCTCGCTGCCAGCGTGCAGGGCCACCCTCGCCCGCACGAAAGCGTCGAGCGGCGCGAGATTCGGCGAATCGGACAACGAGCCCGCGAAACGGGTGGCCCGCCGGCGCCAGGTCGCCATCGCATCCACGTCCCCGGTGAGACCGGCGGCCAGCGCGGCGCCCAGCAGCGGAACCCCCAGCGTGCTGTTGTTCTCCTGCCGGAAGGACAGCGCGCTCTCCCACATCGATTCAGCCCGCGCCAGCGCCTCGGCGAAGTGGCCGGCCAGCGCGAGCGGCGCAACCACGCTGCCCGAACCCCAGCACGTGTGCCGCGACAGCGTCGGATCGGTCTCGGCGCGTCTGCCGATCCGCACGGCGTCCGCGATCTCCCCGGTCGCCACGGCGTAGGCCACCGCGGCCCGGAACGTGTCGACGACCTCCAGCGCGGCCTGCGGGAACGTGCGGTCGAACTCATCGACCAGGTCCAGGCGCCGCAGGGTGACCCGGTACGCGTGGCCGGGGTCCCCGGCTCCCGCGGCCGCGGTGCACTGGGCGTCCAGCGCCGCGCTGACCAGCAGCGGATCACCGAACGCCGTCGCGGCGTCGACCGCCGCTTCGGCCGCGGGCATGGTCACCGCCTGCACCGTCGGGCCGGACAGCCAGGCGCGAGCGACCGCGACCCGCGTTTCCGCCGAAGCCGAAGCGCTCGCCAGCCGCTCGGCTTCGGCGAGCAGCCCGGCCAGTTCGTCGCGGGGCACCGGCCGCGCGACGAATCCCGCGCCCCGGAACCGGGTGGCGACCACCACCGCGTCCGCCAGGCAACCCGCCGAGGCCGCGTCGTCGTCCGCGGTCAGCCGGGCGGCTTCGCGCAGGAGGTCGTAGTGGTCGCGGGCGCCGCCGGTGAGCACGTGCGCGGCCGTGCCCGCGTGGTCCAGGGCGGCCGCGGCTTCGGCGCTCGTGCCCGCCAAGCGAGCCGCGGTCCGCCAGTGCTCACGGGCTTCGGCGAGGAACCCACGCGCGTAGGTCAACCGAGCCAGATCGGCCACCAGGTCAGGGCGCGGTTCGAGGGTGGCCGACGCTCGCAGGTCGCCGGCGAGCCGGTCGAACTCCGCCCGCCAGTCGCCGTCGAGGTGGGTGGTCAGGTCACGGGCACGCAGCGCGGCCCACGTCAGGTAGCGGCCGGTCACGTCCCCGGCTTCGGCCGACGCGTCGAGTTGCTCGCGCGCGAACTGCCGAACCCCGTCGAGCAGGCTCCACCCCCGCTGCGCCAGCGACTTGTCCACCAGGCGCCCGAGCAGGTCGGCCACCGCGCCGACGGGAAGATCCGGGCACAGCGCGGCGGCATCACCCAGGTCGAACCGGTCGGCGAACCGCGACACCCTCATCAGCAGCAGGCGTTCTTCGTCGGTGAGCAGCCGGTAGCTCCACTCCACCACCGCCCGCAGCGAGCGGTGGCGACGGTCGCCGCGGCCCGCGGAGAGCATGCGCAGCGGATCGTCGGCCAACCCGGCCAGCAGCCCGGAGACACCGAGCGAGGCGACCCGAGCGGCGGCCAGTTCGATCTGCAACGGCGAGCCACCCAGCCTGTGGCACAGGTCAGCCAGTTCGGCCGGATCGGACTCGAAGCCCGGATCGACGGCCCGCGCCCGATCGGTGAACAGCGCGACTGCCTCACCGACCTCGCGCAACGGGCCCAGCTGCAGCACCGTCTCCCCCGGCACGCCGAGACGTTCGCGGCTGGTGACCAGCACGCTCAACCGGGGGTTCGCCGCCACCAGGTCCGCGAGCACGTCCGCGATGTCGTCGACGACGTGCTCGCAGTTGTCCAGCACCAGCAGCGCCCGTCCTCGCAGCCGGTCGGCCACCACGTCCAGCAGGCGTTGCTGCGGCGCCGGTTCCACGCCGAGCCCGGCGGCGATCGTTTCGAGGACGTACCCGGGGCGCGCGGGGACCAGCTTGACGAAGGCGGCGCCACCGGGGAAACCCGAAGCCGCGCGAGCCGTGACCGCCGTGGCCAGGCGCGTCTTCCCGGCGCCGCCCGGCCCCAGCACGGTGGTCACCTGGCTTTCGACGATCAGGCGGGCCGCGGTGTCCAGTTCGACGCCCCGGCCGACGAAGCTCGTCGCGGGCTCGGACAGGCCGGGCACGGCGACCTCGGCGTCACCCGCGTAACCGGCGGCCAGGCCGGCCAGTTCGCGACGATCCCGCGCGCCGAGCTTGCGCAGCAACGCCGATACGTGGCTCTCCACGGTCCGCACCGAGACGAACAGCCGCTCGGCGATCTCGGCGTTGGTCAACCGGTCCGCCACGGCGAGCAGCACGTCGCGTTCGCGCGGCGAGACCGGTGGCGGGGTGGGCACGAACCACAGTCTGCCCGATCGCGCCTGGTCACCACGTGCGTACTCGATCTCCGTGGTGGGTTCCGTGGTCAGCACGGATGCCCCGGCCGCGGCACCGCCCGCAGGATGGTGTCCACGCCCGAACACCAGGAACGGAGCAGGAAATGCTGGTCATCGCCAAGGAAGACGATCTGCGCATCGGCGGGGGGCGCACCGCCCGGTTCGAGGGCGAGGCGTACGGGTCCGGGATCTCGTTCTTCCACGTCCACAACACCGAAGGCCAGGGGCCGGACCCGCACGTGCACCCGTACTCGGAGACCTGGGTGGTGCTCGCGGGCACCGCGCACATCCGTTCCGCCGACGGCGAGGCGACGGTCACCGAAGGCGACGTGGTGGTGGTCAGCGCCGGTACCGCCCACGCCTTCCGCGCGGTGGGCCCGGAGCCGCTGAAGATGATGTGCATCCACGCCTCACCCCGCATCCAGCAGGAATTCCTCGACGACAGCGACCAGCTGACCATCGCGAACTGAACGGAGAACCCGATGTCCTTCCAGGCCTACCTCGACGCGATCGAGGACAAGACCGGGCTGACCCCGCGCGAACTCGTCGCACTGGCGGCCGAACGCGGCTTCGACGATCCGGCCGTCAAGGCGGGGGTGATCGTCGAGTGGCTCAAGCAGGACCACGGCCTCGGCCGCGGGCACGCCATGGCGCTGGTGCACGTGATCAAGAAGGGCCCGACGATCAGCGGCAAGCACGTCGGCACCACCGGCTCGCACCGGGACGAGTCCGACACGCTCTGGCTCGACGGCAAGCGGACCCGGCCAGGTGCACCGGCCTGACCGGGGAGGGGTAGACCGTCCACATGCGACGGTCTACCCGCTGTCCGATGACACCGGGTCGTTTCGTCACGGTGACGGCACCGCGAAGCTCCGGGACACCGGAAGCAGGGACACACGCTGAAGCTGTGGTAGGTGGCCGCCGCTGGCGAGAGATCAATCCGGGGCCCGTGCCGGAGGATGCCTGCTAGCCTCCTCGAGTGAGGCTCGTGACTACGCTGCTCACCGCGCTACTGGCGGCCGGCGTCCTGGTCCCCCTGTCCCCTGAACCCCAAGCCGAAGCCCAAGAGGCGAGCTGGGCGGCACCGCTCAGCACGCGCGGGCGCTACATCGTCGACGCCAACGGCGACCGCTTCAAGCTCAAGTCCGCCAACTGGCACGGAGCCAGCGGCACCTGGAACGGCGAGGGCGACATCAACGACCCAGCCACCCACCACGCCGGGGAGAGGGCCTACCAAACCCCGCTCGGGCTGGACCGCGTGCCGATCGACACCGTCATCGACGGGCTCGCGGAGCTGGGGCTCAACAGCGTGCGCCTGCCCTTCTCCAACGCGATGCTCCACGACCAGAACCCCGTCCCCGACCTGCCCGCCAATCCCGAACTGCGCGGCCTGACCCCGTTGCGGGTCTACGACCGCGTGGTCGAGCGGCTCACCGCGCGCGGGTTCGCCGTCATCCTCAACAACCACACCACCACCTCGCGCTGGTGCTGCGGCGTCGACGGCAACGAGCGCTGGAACACCGCGCAGACCGAGCAGCAGTGGCAGGACGACTGGCTGTTCCTGGCCCGCCGCTACGCCTCGAACAAGCGGGTGGTCGGCGCCGACCTCTACAACGAGGTCCGCCGCAACGTGCTCGACGACCCCAACTGGGGCTGGGGCAACGGCCACGACTGGCAGCGCGCGAGCGAGCAGCTGGCCCAACGGCTCCTGACCGAGGCCAACCCGGACCTGCTGATCGTCGTCGAGGGCATCAACTGGACCGGCCTGCCCGTCGACGGCTTCCCGCACGGCAGGCCCACTCTGGAACCCGCCCGCACGCTGTCGCACACGCTGATCGACTCGGGCAAACTGGTCTACGCCGCGCACTTCTACGGCTACACCGGTCCGAACCACTCCGGCGCGACCGGCATCGGTGAGACCAGCGACCCGCGTTACCGCGACCTCTCACCGCAGGAACTGCGCGACGTCCTGTACCGGCAGGCGTTCTTCGTCTCGGCCGAGACCGGGAAGCACTACACCGCGCCCCTGTGGATCAGTGAGTTCGGCGAAGGCAGGCACACCACCGATCCGGCGTCCCGCGCGTGGTTCGAGAACTTCGTCTCCTACCTCGCCGAAACCGACACCGACTTCGCCTACTGGCCCGCGGTGGGCTTCCACCAGGGCGGCAACGGCAACGGCTGGTCGTTGCTCTCCTGGGACACCAACGGCGGCCGCGTCGACGTGCTCGACGGCGCCGACTGGCGCGGCCCGGCCTGGCAGCGGCTGGTGAACGCCCCCGCCCGCACCGGCCAGATCTCGGCGGCCGAGCGCTGGTCCATGCTCAACCTCGACTACGCCGACGCCCAGCCCTCCCGCACGATGCGGGCCGAACCGGACTGGAACCCGGGTGCGCGCAAGGGCGTCTGCCCGGACGGTCAGCGCCTGGCCGGGCTCGCCCACACCGGCAACCGCGGCCTGTGCACCGGAACGCTCCCCGTGCCCACCACGCACGCCGTGGTCCGCGACCAGTCCTATGTGGACACCGACTGGGCCTCCGGCTACACCAAGGTGCAGTGCCCGCCCGACCACGCCGCCATCGGCTACAGCGTCACCGGCGCGGCCTTCTCCGCCCTGCTGTGCGGCAAGTCCGCCACCCCGCTGGGGCGCACCGGCCGCACGGTCTGGTTCGACCGCGGCGACAACCGGCCCTCCGGCGCGCCCGGCGGGGATTTCGCCTCGGGGCACTACAAGGGCCAGTGCGCGCCGGGTGAGTACGTCGCCGGCGTCGCCTACACCGGGCGCATCGGCTCGAACCGAACCCCCGACGCGCTGCTCTGCCGGAGTTAGGGCACGACGACCACCTTCATCGGGTCGTTCTCGCGGTTGCGGACCACCCGGAACGCCTCGGTGATCTTCTCCAGCGGGAACCGGTGGGTGACCATCTCCGCGCAGCGCAGCTTCCCCTGCGCGGCCAGGGACACCGCGCGCTTGACGTTGTTGCCGCCCTCGCCGCGCGAGGTGTAGATGGTGATGTCCTTGCGCACGACCGCGCTCAGGTCGAAGGTGACCCGGTCCGGGTAGAAGGCGACGACCACGATCTTGCCGCCGCGCCGGGTCACCTCGGCGCACTGCTGCGGGACGTCCAGACCACCGGAACACTCGATGGTCACGTCGGCGCCGCCGATCAGGTCCGCGATCGCGGCGACCGGGTCGGTCTCGCGGGCGTTGATCGTGTGGTCGGCCCCCAGCGACCGCCCCAGCGCGAGCCGCGAGGACCGGGTGCCGACGAGGACGACCCGGTTCGCCCCGAGCGCCTTGCACGCCTGCACCGTGGTCAGCCCGACCGGGCCCGGGCCGAACACGACCACGTCCTGTCCGGCGATGTAGCCGCCCGCGACGTCCAGGCCGTAGAGCCCGGTTCCGGCGGTCGTGATCAGCACACCGTCCTCGAAGGACAGTCCGGGCGGCAGCGCGTACAACGCGCCGGCGTGGTGCACGGCGTATTCGGCGAAGCCGCCGTCGGCGGTCATGCCGGTCGCGCGGTGTCCTTTGGCCTGGTCGCCGTAGTTGAGGCAGGCGGTGTAACGGCCGGTGAGGCAGTTGTCGCACCGACCGCAGCCGCCGTGCGCTTCGATGCAGACGCGGTCACCGACGGCGAACTCGTCGACGCCTTCGCCCAGTGAAGCCACCGTGCCGGTCCATTCGTGGCCGGGCACCAGCTGCTCCGGTGTGTGCGGGAAGTGGCCGTCGAAGATCTTCAGGTCGGTGCCGCAGGTCCCGCACATCGCCACCTTCACCAGCACTTCGCCGGGGCCGGGACGGGGGACCGGCCGGTCGACCACCCGCAGGTCGCCGGGGCCGAACAACACCGCCGCGCGCATCATCGCCATCGCGCGTCCCCCGTCCACTCCCCCAGTGTCCCGACCACGTCGGAAATCGGGCCGCGGTCGACCAGGTCGTCCCCGGGCGCGGCACCGGTGAGGATCTTGAACTGCTCCATCGTGCGGACCGTCGAGGTGATGCGCGCGGGGTCGAGGCCGTCGTTCACCGGGAACACGCCCTTCTGGCCGAGCAGGACGTCGTAGGCCGTGCCGACCACCTGCGGCTCGAACCCGGTCGCCTCGGCCACCACCGGCAGCGTGCCCTCGCGGTCGGTGTACATGTAGCGATGCGCCCGCACGATCGCGGTCAGGAACTTCACCGCGGTGTCCCGGTTCTCCGCCAGCCACGCCCTGGTCACGAAGTAGGCGCCGTAGAAGTAGTCCGGCTGGACCCGGTCGAGGTCGACGAGCACGTGCAGGTCGCCGTCGCGGCGCTGCGCGTCGGCGACCTGTTCCTGTTGCAGCACCGCGGACTGGATCGTGCCCTGGAGCAGCGCGCTGGTGTAGGAGTCGGCGTCGGTCGGCACGTAGGTGACGTCCTCGGGGGTCAGCTGGGCGCCGGTGAGCACCATCCGGGTCATCACCTCGCGGAACGCGCCGACCTGCTGCACGCCGAGGCGTTTCCCGCGCAGGTCCGCCGGGGTCGCGATCTCCCTGGGCGTCACCAGCGAGACGGTGAGCCGGTCGGCGTAGGACCCGATGACCACCAGGCCGCCGCCCTGGGCGTGGGCGTTGACCACCGGCTCGATGCTGGAGGCGCCGATGTCGAGCGAACCTCCCACGACACCCTGCACCACCGGGACGCCGGAGTTGAGGTTCTTGACCCGCACCGAGATCCCGGCGTCGCGGAAGTAGCCGAGCTTGTCGGCCACCACCACGTCGGCGTTGGCGAAGCTGGTGACCCCGGTCGGCAGGCCGAGCTCGATGGTGCTCGGCGCACCGGGTGGATCGGAGGAGCAGGAGCAGGTGGCGAGCAGGAGCGCGAGCACAACGAGGTAGCGCGGCATGACCCTCCTTCAGGATGCTTGACGCCAGCGGGCCAGGCGGCGCTCGACCCACTCCAGCGCCGCGGTGAGCGCCACCCCGAGCAGGGCGATCACCACCACGGCCACGAACACCCGCGCGGTCTGGAACGAGTTCGCGTTGACCGCGATCAGGTTCCCCATCCCGGACAGCGCGGTGTAGAACTCGGCCACCACCACGCCGATCAGCGCGCGCCCGATCGCCAGCCGGATCCCGGTCACCACGAACGGCAGTGCCGAGGGCAGGATCACCTCGCGCCAGATCCGCGCTTCGCCCGAGCAGAACGAGCGGGCGACCTCCAGCAGCGCGGGATCGGTTTCGCGGACCCCTCGGGTGGTGTTGATGAGCACCGGGAAGACCACGAACAGGAACACCACCACGGTCTTCGCGGTCAGCTCGAAGCCGAACCACACCACCACCAGCGGGATCAGCGCGACCATCGGGGTGGCGTAGAGCGCGTTCACCGGCCATTCCAGCAGGGTCGCGGCGACCGTGCTCCGGCCGGTCAGCGAGCCCACGAGCACACCGGTGACCACGCCGGCGCCGAACCCGAGGCCGAGCACGACCAGGCTGTCGCCGAGGGCGGCGGGCAGGCTGCCGTCGGCGATCATGTCCGCGGTGGCGGCCACCACCGCGCTGGGCCGGGACAGCAGGATCGGGTTGAGCAGGCGGCCGTACAGCTCCCACGCGCCGAGCAGCACCGCGACCGAACCCAGGCGCAGCAACCACTTCCGGCCCGGGGTCACAGTGATTCCCAGAGCGTGCGGCGGATCTTCGGGTAGTTCTCGTGCTCCCGGATGTCCATCACGGTGCGCGGGCGCGGCAGGTCGATCGGCAGTTCCAGGGTGACGCGGCCGGGTGGTCCGGAGATCACCACGACCCGGTCGGCCAGCAGGATTGCCTCGTCGATGTCGTGGGTGACCAGCAGGGCGGTCATCTCCGGCAGGCGGAGCACCTCGTTCTGCAGTTGTTCGCGGGTGATCGCGTCCACCGAACTGAACGGCTCGTCCAGCAGCAGCACCTCGGGTTCCACGGCCAGTGCCCTGGCGATGCCGACCCGCTGCTTCATGCCGCCGGAAAGCTGCGCGGGATAACGGTCGGCCACCTCGCTCAGGCGCATCACGTCCAGCAGTTCCGCCACCCGGCCGGTGACCGGCCTTCCCTGCGCCCGAATGCCGTATTCGACATTGGTACGAACGGTTTTCCACGGAAAGAGACCGAAATGCTGGAATACCATCGCGGTGCGCGGAGAGGGGCGCAAGATCGGTTCCCCGGCGAGCGAAACCGAGCCCTCGGCAAGCGCGACCAGGCCCGCGATCGCCCGCAGCAGCGTGGTCTTGCCGCCGCCGGAAGTCCCGATCACGCAGACGAATTCGCGTTCCGCGACGGCCAGTGAAACGCGGTCGAGCACCGGGCGCCCGCCGAGTTCGACGGAAACCCCGTCGAGGAGCAGGTGCGCACCGGCCATGCTTATTTCCTTAGGGCCTGGCCGGGAATGGTGTCAATGCCTCCTTTCTTTTGACGTGCCAGTCGGCGTAGCGTCCGAGCCTTGTTGTGATGCAGATCACATACCGGCGCAACTTCCGGAATTGGTATGGACCATGGCGAGGTCCGGTCTGCCACGCTGGGGTGAGCCGCCCGACGGACCAGGGAGATCCCGTGAGATGGATCGTGCTCGCCGCCCTGCTGATCGCCTCCGCCACGCCCACCGCGGCGAGTCCGGGCGCGTTCGTCCTGTCCAGCACGGCGTTCGCCAACGGCGGGACCATTCCCAAGGTCCACGAGTGCACCAGCGGCGGTGGCCACGACCCCGGCAAGAAGAACGAGTCGCCGCCGCTGGCCTGGGCCGGTGCGCCCGCCACGGCCCAGAGCTACGCGATCGTCATGCGCGACCTCGACAACGCGAACCTCATCCACTGGGTCATCTACGACATCCCGCCGAGCGCGACCTCGCTCCCCCAGAACGTCGAACACGTCTACCGGCCCTCGGTCCCGATGGGCTCCAGGCAGATCTACTACCGCGGCAGCGCGAGCCTCTACGGCTACCAGGGACCGTGCTCACCCTCCACGGTGAACACCTACGAGTTCGTCGTCCACGCGCTCAACCGGGCGTCGCTGACGAACCTGAACTCCGGCTCCTCCACCCAGACCGCCGCCGCGACGATCACCGCGGCGACGGTCGGCTCGGCCCGGATCAGCGGCGAATCCTGACCGTCACGGGTAGGCCCGCCTCTGCTCGCCGGTGTAGTCAGCGAGCAGAGGCGGCGGCAACGGGCCCTTGACCCGCCGGCCGGTGCCGGTTTCCTCCCAGGCGTGCGCCAGGATGCCGACCGAACGCGCCAGCACGAAGTAACCGCGGGCCAGTTCGGGCGCGATGCCGAGTTCGGCGTAGATGATCGCGGTGATGCCGTCGATGTTCATCGGGGGTTTCAGCGCCGCCTCCACCGCGAGGCCCGCGCGCAGGTGGTCTCCGGCGAGTTCGCCCGCCTCGACGGCCTCTTCCACCAACGCCAGCAACGGATCCCGGCGCGGGTCGCGGGGGTGGAAGCGGTGGCCGAAACCGGGCACGAAAGCCTTGCGCGAGCGGTAGTCCGCCACCACCTCGGCCGCGATAGAGGCGAGATCGCGCTCGTCGCGGGCCGCGGTGTCCACGAGGTCGTTCAGCAACGCGACGCACTGCTGCCCGGCGCCGCCGTGGACGTCACCGAGGACGTTGATCCCGTTGGCCATGGCCGAGTTCAGGCCGACGCCGCACGTCGCCGCCATGCGGGCGCTGGCGATGGACGGCGCCTGCGGGCCGTGGTCCACGCTGGCCACCAGCGCCGCCTCCAGCAGCTTCGACTGCGTACCGGTGGGCAGCGAACCGCGCGTCAGCAACCAGATCGCGCTGACGAAGTCGAGCTTGCCGATCAGCTCCTCGATCGGGTACCCCCGCAGCTCGATCTCCCCCGGTGCGGTGCGGGTGATCGCGGTGGACCACCACGCGGTGGTGTCGGCGACGGTCATACGGCGTTCTCCTGGTGCAGTCGGGCGATGTCGGTGTCGTGGTAGCCGAGTTCGGCGAGGATCTCGTCGGTGTGCTGGCCGAGCGTGGGCGGCGGCAGCTCCGGTGCGCTGGGGTGGCCGTCGACGTGGATGCCGTGGCCGAGCACGCGCAGCGGTCCCTCGGCGGCACCACCGGGGAACGGCAGTTCGTGCACCAGGCCCCGCGCCCGGATCTGCGCGCTCTCCAGCATTTCGGCGACGCTGAGCACGGCGGCGGCCGGCACCCCCGCCGTGCTCAGCTGCTCTTCCCAGTGCGCCGCGCTGTGCCGGGTGAGGGCGACCTCGAGTTCGGCGGTCAGCTGGGCGCGATGGGCCTTGCGGGACTCCCGTTCGGCGAACCGGGGGTCTTCGGCCAGTTCCGGCCGGCCGAGCACGCGGCACAGCAGTTCGAACTGCTCCTGCTTGTTGGCCGCGATGTTCAGCTCACCGTCGGCGGTGCGGAAGGTGCCCGAGGGCGCGGCGGTGCCGTTGTCGTTGCCGAGCGGACGCGGTGCCTGCCCGGCGATCAGGTGGTTCGACACCACCCAGCCCATCGCGGTCACCGCGGTTTCCAGCATCGAGACGTCGATCTGACAGCCTTCGCCGGTGCGTTCACGGCCCAGCAGTGCCGCGGAGATCGCGTACGCGGCAGCCAGCCCGCCCAGCGTGTCGGCGATCGGATAACCGGCGCGCAGCGGCGCGGTGTCCGGGGTGCCGGTCACGCTCATCATGCCCGAGCTACCCTGGATGATCTGGTCGTAGGCGGGTTTCGCGCGCATCGGGCCGTTCTGCCCGAACCCCGAGATGGCGCAGTAGACCAGCCTCGGATTGAGGCGGCGCAGTTCTGGCCAGCCGAAGCCGAGCCGGTCGAGCACGCCGGGGCGGAAGTTCTCGCACAGCACGTCCGCGCTCGCCACCAGCCGCCGCAGCACCTCCTTGCCGCGCTCGGACTTCAGGTTCAGCGTCAACGAGCGCTTCTGCGCGTTCTGCGCCAGGAACGAGGCACCCAGCCGCGCCCGGTTCAGCTCGGCCGACGCCCCGAGCTGGCGTGCCAGGTCCCCGGTGTCGGGCACCTCGACCTTGATCACGTCGGCGCCGAGCAGGGCGAGCTGATAACCCGCGTACGGCCCGGCGAGCACGTTGGTCAGGTCGAGCACCCGGATGCCGGTGAGCGGCCGTGTTTCCGTGGTCATGCCACCGCTTTCTCTCGTCGACGATTCCGCCGGCGCTGCAGGAAGAACCCGGCCAGGCCGAGCGCCAGCACGGCGTAGAGGGTGACCGCGATCGGGCTGGACACGAACACGGCCGGATCGCCTTCGCTGACCGCCAGCGCCCGCCGGAACTCGGTTTCGGCCAGCGGGCCGAGGATCACCGCGATCAGCACCGGGGCCACCGGCAGCCCGTACCGGCGCATCAGGAAACCGAGCACCCCGATGCCCAGCACCAGCACCAGGTCGAGGATCTTGCTGCTGGTCGCGTAGACCCCGAGCATGGCGAACACCGAGATCCCGGCGTAGAGGTAGTGCTGCGGGACCTTGAGCAGCTTCGCCCACAGCGGCGCGAACGGCAGGTTCAGGATCAGCAGCACGACCATGCCGATGAAGAAGCTGGCCAGCAGCGCCCAGACCAGCTCGCTGGCGCGTTCGAACAGCAGCGGCCCGGGTTGCAAACCGTACTGGCGGAAGGCGGCGAGCAGGATCGCCGCGGTGGCCGAGGTGGGCAGCCCGAGCGCGAGCAGCGCGCCCATCGCGGTGCCCGCGGTGGCGTTGCCCGCCGCCTCGGGACCGGCCACGCCCTGGATGGCGCCCTTGCCGAACATCGAATCCGGCCGCCGTGAGCCGAGCCTGCGCTCGGTGCCGTAGGCCAGGAAGGTGGGCACCTCGGAACCGCCGACCGGGATGATGCCGAACGGCACGCCGATCGCGGTGCCGCGCAGCCACGCGGGCAGCGCGAGCCGGAATTCGCGGCGGGACAACCACAACCGCCCGGTGGACGGCATCACCCGGTGGTCCTCCGGGGTTCCGCGGCGGGCGGCCACGGCCAGCACCTCGCCGAGCGCGAGCAGGCCCACGGTGATCACCACGATGTCGATGCCGTCGAACAGTTCCGGCAGGCCGCCGGTGAACCGCGCCGCGCCGGAGGTGCCGTCGATGCCGACCAGCGAGATCGCCAGCCCGATCACCAGCGCGGCGAGCCCGCGGAGCACGGAATCGGCGACCACGGCGGAGATCGCGACGAAGGCGAACACCGCCAGCGCGAGGTACTCCGCCGGGCCGAACAGCGTCGCCAGCTCCGCCAGCGAGGGCGCGAAGAACACCACCAGCACCGAGGCGACGACCCCGCCGACGAACGCGCCGATCGCCGAGGTCGCCAGCGCCTGCGCGGCCCGGCCGCTCTTGGCCATGCGATGGCCCTCGATCGAGCCCGCGATCGCGGTGCTGTTGCCCGGGGTGTTCATCAGGATGCCGGAGATCGAGTCGCCGAACAGCCCGCCGAAGAGCACCCCGGAGAACATGATGAACGCGCCGATCGGGTCCAGCGAGAAGGTGACCGGCAGCAGCAGGGCCACCGCCATCGCCGAGCCGAGGCCGGGCAGCACCCCGACGGCGGTGCCGAGAATGGCGCCGACGAACACCCACAGCAGGTTCATCGGCGTGAGCACGGTCAGGAAACCGGTGCCGAGATTGGCCAGTGATTCCATCAGAAGACTCCCGCCAGGACACCAGGGGGCAGGTTGAGGCCGAGGCCGGCGGAGAAGGCCAGCTGAACCACCGAGGCGATGGCCAGCGACAGGAACAGGTCGAGGACCGGGCGGCGGCTGCCGAGCGAACGCGCGACGCCCCAGAACAGCACCGCGCCGGAGAGCAGCCAGCCCAGCGGGTTCAGCACGGCGATGAACACCACGAGCGTGCCCACGACCCCGGCCAGCGCGCGGTGGTTGCCGCGCACCCGGTCCTCTTCGGGGTTGCGCACCACGTCGGCACCGAGCAGCACGGCGAACACCAGGCACGCCACGGCGACGATCGCCGGGAACACCCGCGGCCCCGGTGAAGTCGCGCTCGCCGGGACCTCCATGGCGAGGGTGCCGACGGCGAGCGCGATCCCGGTGGCCAGCAGCAGGACCGGCACCACCAGTCCGGTGCGGCGGCGGAGGTGGTCGGTGGTCACAGGCCCAGCTCCTCGATGATCGCGTCGACCCTGGCCTGGTCCTCGCGGATGAACGCGGTGAACTCGTCGCCGGTGAGCAGGGTGCCGGTCCA
This sequence comes from Amycolatopsis sp. 195334CR, assembly GCF_017309385.1. Classification (NCBI taxonomy): domain Bacteria; kingdom Bacillati; phylum Actinomycetota; class Actinomycetes; order Pseudonocardiales; family Pseudonocardiaceae; genus Amycolatopsis; species Amycolatopsis sp. 195334CR. Next base: position 2,600,477 of record NZ_JAFJMJ010000002.1, read on the forward strand.
CTTGTTGCGGGCCAGCGCATCGGCCCATTCGGCGGTGCCCGCCATCTCGGTGACGATGGTGATCAGCTCCTGGCGTTGCTCGGCGGTGATGCCCGGCGGGGCGACCAGCCCGCGCCAGTTGGGCAGCGAGACGTCCACGCCCTGCTCGCGGAAGGTGGGGGTGTCGATGCCGGGCACCGGCGCGTCCGCCGACAGGGCGAGCGCGCGGAGCTTGCCCGCCTCGATCTGGTCGCGGAACTCGTTGTAGCCGCTGACGCCGACCTCGACGGTGTTGGACAGCAGCGAGGTCAGCACCTCGCCGCCACCGGCGAAGGACAGGTAGTTCACCTGGGCGGGATCGATGCCCGCGGCCCGGGCGGTCAGGCCGGTGAGCAGGTGGTCGGTGCCGCCGAGCCCACCGCCGCCGACCGGGTGCGCGTGCGGGTTCTCCCGCCAGACCCGCAGGAAGTCCTGGAGTGTCCGATAAGGGGAGTCGGCGGGGACGATGAGCACCTCGTAGTCGTCGGCGAGCCGCGCGATCGGGGTGGTGTCGAGCAGGTCCACCGGCGAGGCGTTCGTGGTGATCGCGCCCTCCATCACGGTGCCGGTCATCATCAGCTGCGTCGGGTCGGCGCCCAGCTCGGTGAACTGGCCCAGCCCGATCGTGCCGCCGGCGCCGGGCACGTTGACCACCTGCACGTTGTTCACGATCGACGCGCTGCGCAGGGCCTGCTGGAACTCGCGGGCGGCGAGGTCCCAGCCGCCACCGGGCGCGGCCGGTGCCATCACCGTCAGCTTCGCGCGCGGGGTGGCGCCCGAGGTCGACCGGCTGGCGTCCACCGCGGCGAACCCGGTGAGCACCAGGGTGCTCACCACGCCGAGAACGCCGAGCGCGAGACGTCTGCTGCGCACACGATCACTCCCTTGTGATCTCGAATGTGTCCACCTGGTGGACAACAATGACCGCCTGATGGTAAGCATGTTCTCGAACCGAACGCAAACAGCTGCCTTGGAGGGGTTGTGGTGAAGCCGGACGACGGCGGCGGCATCCGCGCGGTCAGCCGCGCCTGGCAGGTGCTGCGGGCGTTCTCGCCGGAGCACATGTCGCTGGGGGTGGCCGAGCTCGTGCGCGAGACCGGGTTGCCGAGGACGACCGTGCTGCGGCTGGTGGAAACCCTGGCCGCGGAAGGGCTGCTGGAGACCGGTGCCGACGGCCAGGTCCGGGTCGGCACCAGCCTGATCGGTTTCGCCGCGTTCGCCGAGGCCGCCTGGACGGTGCCCGCGGCTTCGCTGGCGCGCATGCGGGAATTGGCGGCGGAAACCGGCGAGACGGTCAGCCTGTATGTCCGGAAAGGACTGTCCAGGGTGGTCGTCGGCCAGGCACCCAGCCCGAACACGCTGCGGCACGTGGTGCAGCCGGGCGACGAACTGCCGTTGCACGTCGGGTCGGCGGCCTACGTCCTGCTCAGCCTGGAACCGGCCGGCGAGCGGGCGGACCTGCTCACGAGCATCGCCGAAGCGGCCGGTTCGGACGCCGCGAAACTGCGTGCCGGGGTGGACAAGGCCGCCGCCGAAGGCTGGAGCGTCAGCCACGGGCAACGCGAGCCGGGCAACAGCGGGCTCGCCGTGCCCATTCCCGCCGGTTCACGGGCTCCCGCGCGCCCGGTCGTGCTGGCGCTCGGCGGGCCCACTGTCCGTTTCGGCGAAGACCGCATTCCCGGGTTTGTCGCCGCGGTCCGCCGTTGCGCCGACGACCTCGCCCGCACCGGGCTGCCGCCCGCCCTGTACTGACCGCTTTTCGAGGAGGATCGTGGATTTCCCAGCTCCCGCCGCCCTGCCGGTGGCCACCGTGTCCGACGCGATGGACCGGTTCGGCGTCGCCGATCGCATCCGTCCACTGTGGCCTGGAGCGGTGTTGTCCGGGCCCGCGTTCACGGTGTGGACGCGGCCGGGTGACAACCAGGGCCTGCACGCGGCGTTCGAGACGATCCGCCGCGGTGAGGTGCTCGTGGTCAACGGCGGTGGTGACGAGACCAGGGCGCTGATCGGCGAACTCGTCGTGCAGAAGGCGCTCGCGCTGGAGATCGGCGGCATCGTGCTCGACGGCGCGGCCAGGGACGTGACCGAACTGGCCGCGCTCGGCGTGCCGGTGTTCGCCCGCGCGGTCACCCCGGCGGGGCCGTGGAAGACCGGGCCGTACCGGATCGGCGGCACGATCGCCGTCGGCGGGGTGCCGGTGAGCCAGGGCGACTGGGTGCTCGGTGACGACGACGGCGTGGCCGTCGTGCCCGCCGCCGAGGTCGGTGACGTCGTGGCCGCCGCGCGCAAGTTGCTCGAAGGCGAGGCGCGGCGGCGCGCTGCGAACCAGCGGTTGGTGCCGCGTGGCTGACCGCCCGGTCGTCTGGATCCCGCGTCCGGTGCACACCGACGCGCTGGACATGCTGCGGGAACGCACCGAGGTCCGCCTCGGTTACGGTGACGACGAAACCACGTTCGACGAGGTGTCCGGCCGGGTCGGCGCGATCCTGCTGCGCACGGTCCGGGTCGACGGCGACATGATGCGCCGGGCGCCCGCGCTCCGGATCGTCGCCCGCCACGGCGTCGGCGTCGACACGGTGGACCTGGAGACGGCACGCGAACTCGGCATCACCGTCACGACCACGCCGACGGCCAACACACAGTCCGTCGCCGAGCACACGATCGCGCTGCTGCTCGCGGTCCGCCGGGGCATCGGCATGGTGGTCCGGGGCGACGGCGCCGCGCGCGCCGCCATCCACGGCCGCGAACTCGCCGGTTCCACGCTGGGCCTCGTCGGCTGCGGGCGGATCGCGTCACGGGTGGCGCACATCGCCCGGCACGGGTTCGACATGCGCGTGCTGGGCCACGACCCGATGCTCACCGCCGAGCAGATCGTCGCCGCCGGGGCCGAACCCCGCACGCTCGAGGCGCTGCTGGCCGAATCCGAGGTGGTCAGCCTCCACGTGCCGCTGACCGACGCCACCCGCGGCCTGATCGGCCTGCGCGAACTGCTGACCATGCCGCCCGGCGGGGTCGTGCTGAACACCTCGCGCGGCGGCACGCTGGACGAGCACGCGTTGCTTTCCGTGCTGCGCCAAGGACACCTGGCCGGTGCGGGGCTCGATGTCACGACCGTCGAGCCGCTGCCCGCCGACCACCCGCTGCGCGGTGACCCGTCGGTGGTGATCACCCCGCACGTCGGCGCGCAGACCGCCGAGGCCCTGCGCCGGATGGCCACCGAGGCGGCGACCCGGATCCTGGAGCACCTCGGCTGACCTACTGGGGTTTCGGCAGTTTCGGCAGGATCGAGCCGACCACCGTGCGCACCTGCTCGCAGGGATTCCCGCCATCCAGTCCGTTGCCCCCCACCGAGAGGTACTCGGCGTCACCGTCGGGGAGCAGGCGGTGCTGCCAGGTCACCCGGCAACTGCTCGGGCCGGTCTCCGACTTCTCGCCGGTCAGCCCACCGCCCAGGTCGATCGTCTCCCCGGTGGCGACGTACAGGCTGCGCTTCACCTCGACGGTCAGGGTGTTGCTCCCGTTGACCCACTCGCAGGTCCGCAACGACTTCACCCGGGGCTTCCCGCCGTTCAGCGCGCCTTCGGCCACGGCGGCGTCGGGCAGCGCGCACGGGTCCAGCGGCAGCACGCTGGCCGGGTCCGCCGGGCGGTCGACCTCGGCGGTGCGCAGGCGCGTCAGCGCCGCGGAAAGCGCGCTGTCGGCGATGGCGCACGGATCACCGGCCTTGGTCGCGTTGTAGATCATCACGTGGAGCTGCGGTTGCGTGGGCAGCAGAACGAGCGAATCGCAGCCGCCGCTGAAGGTCATGCGCTGCAGTGCCATGCCCTCGGCGGACCGGTTGGCCTGGCCGACATCGCCGTTGGGCACCGGGTCGCCGAGCTGGAGTTCGAAGTCAATGCCATCGCCGCCATCGCCGCGGGAGTAGTAGCAGCGGTTCGGCTGGATCGGGTTCGATTCCGGTTCCAGCGTGCCGAGATCGGCGGTGAAGTCGCCGTCGAGCACCTGGCACGGATCGACGCGCCGCAGCCGGTCGAGGGTGAGCGCCTCGGTCATCGGCAGCGCGGTGACGCCGGGGTCGTCCGGTCCGCGCGTCGCGATGATCGCGGTGGTGAGCGCCGCGACCAGGGCGACCACGACCCCCGCCACGGCCCAGCGCAGCCAGATCCTGGGTGGGCGCGGGGGTGGTCGCCAGGCCGGGAGCGGCAGGGACAGTGCTGCGCGCACTTCCGCGTCCTGCTGCTGGATCCGCGCGTGGACCGCGGGCGGCCACGGGGCGGCTGAGGCCGGGGCCCGGCCGAGGAAGTCCAGCACCTGCTCGGGTGTGGGCCGGAGAGCCGGGTCCTTGGCCAGGCACGGCTCCGCCAGCACGCGGATCTCCGCCGGCACGGTGGTGAGATCCGGTTCGGTGTGCACGACGTTGTAGAGCGTCTGGGCCGCGGCCGTGCCGGTGAACGGGCCCTGCCCGGTGGCCGCCATGACCAGCACGGCACCGAGGGAGAACATGTCGCTGGCCGCGGTGACCTGCCCGCCCCCGGCCTGTTCCGGGGACATGAACGCGGGCGAGCCGATGATCGAGCCGGTGCCGGTGAGTTCGTGGCCGTCCTCGATCGCCCTGGCGATGCCGAAGTCGATCACCCGCGGCCCGTCCGCGGTGAGCAGGATGTTGCTGGGCTTGAGATCGCGGTGGACCAGCGCGGCGCGGTGGATCTCGGTCAGCGCCGCGGCCAGCCCGGCGGCTAGGCGGCGCACGGCCCCCACCGGCAGCGGGCCGAGCGCGTCCACCGCCTCCCGCAGCGACGGCCCGGTGACGAAAACCGAGGCGAGCCAAGGCGTTTCGGCTTCCGGGTCGGCGTCCATCACCGCCGCGGTGTAGGCGCCGGAGACCAGCCGCGAAGCGGTCACCTCACGCCGGAACCGTTCGCGGAAACCGGTGTCGTGCACGAAGTGCGGGTGCAGTTGCTTGACCGCGACCAGCCGGCCGTCGGGCGCGAGGCCGAGCACGACGCGGCCCATGCCGCCCTCGCCGAGCGCGGCGATGATCCGGTAGGGGCCGAGCTGGCGGGGTTCGCGGGGGTCCAGTGGTTCCACGGGCCGTTCCTAGGGTTTCGGGAGTCGCGGGAGCACGACCTGGCGTGCCTGCTGGACCTTCTGGCACGCCTGGTCCATGGCCTGACCGCTACCGGGGATCACCATCAGCTCGACGCTCTCGCCGTCCCGCGCGCCGGTCTGCCGGTGTGCCCAGGCCAGTGCGCAGCCGGACTGGCCGTCCTCGTTGTTCCGCGGCGTCGGTGCCGTCGACACCGGGATGCCGTTGACCAGCCGCACCGCGAGGGAGCCGGTGCCTTCGTACCGGCATTCGCGCAGTCCTCTGTAGACGGTGTTGCGCAGGGGCTCGACGAACCGGTCCGCCTCGGCGGGTGCGAGCAGCGCGCAGGGATCGAGCGCGGCCACGGTGCCCGGCGGGAGGTCGCGGTCGTGGCCACCGGCGCGCAGTTGCCGCACGGCGGCGCCGAGTCCGTCCTTCGCCACGGTGCACGCGTCGGCGACGGGCACGGGGAAGAACACCTCGGCGCCGAGTGTGCTCTCCGGGAACCCGTTGACGGCAACCGCCGCCTCGCAGTTGCGGGCGTCGCCCTTGGTCTCCAGCCGGAGACCTTCGAGGTCACCGTCCGGTTCGCCGCCGAGCAGGCCGCGCCCGATCTTGAGTTCCAGGCCCTGGCCTTCGGCGTTGTCCAGCAGGCAGGAGTCGAACAACCAGCCGTCCTTCGTGGACAGCCGGCCCAGTCCGGGCACGTCCTGCCCGTCGAGCAACCGGCACAGGTCGACGCGGCGCAGGTTGTCCGGGCCGAACGGATCCGGGTTCGCCGCGGTGACCACCGGCTCCGACGGCAGCCCACCGGCCGCCGACGGTGACTCGGACCCGGTCAGGCTGAGCGCGGTGATCGTGCCACCCGCCAGCAGGACCACCGCCGCGACGGCGATTCCGGCGTACCAGCGGCGGCGGGACGGGGGCTTGAGCAGTTCGCTGATCCGGTCGCGTTGTGCGTCGCCGAGCTGGAGCACCCGCGGCGGCCACGGGCTGGCGACCGGTTCGATGGGACCGAGTTCCCGCAGCACCTCGGCGGGCGAGGGCCGGCGCGCCGGGTCCTTGGCCAGGCACGGCTCGACGATCCGCCGCAGCCACGGGTCCAGGTGGCGCAGGTCGGGTTCGGCGTGCACCACGTTGTAGAGGGTCTGCGGGGTGGAGGTGCCGGTGAACGGGCCGCGGCCGGTCGCCGCCATCACCAGCAGCGCGCCGAGGGAGAACAGGTCGCTGGCCGGGGTCAGCGGTGTGCCCTGCGCCTGTTCCGGGGACATGAACCCGGGCGAGCCGATGATCGAACCGGTCTGCGTCAGCTCGGATTCGCCCTCGGCCAGGCGGGCGATGCCGAAGTCGATCACCCGCGGGCCGTCCTCGGCGAGGATGACGTTGCCGGGTTTGAGGTCGCGGTGCACCAGGCCGGTGCGGTGGATCTCCCCCAGCGCCAGCGCGAGCCCCGCGGCCAGGTGCCGGACGGCGGCCGGGGGCAGTGGCGCCACTTCGGACAGTGCCGGCCCCGGCACGAACACCGAGGCGAGCCACGGGGTTGGCGCGTCCGGGTCGGCATCGACCACGGCGGCGGTGTAGGCCCCGGAGACCAGGCGGGAGGTGGCGACCTCGCGGCGGAAGCGCTCGCGGAACCCGTGGTCGCGCGCGAAGGAGGCGTGGACCTGCTTGACCGCGACCAGCCGCCCGTCCGGGGAGATCCCGAGCAGCACGCGGCCCATGCCGCCGGCCCCCAGAACGGCGATCACCTGGTAGCGACCCACCTCGGCCGGATCACCGGCGCTCAATGGTTCCACAGCACTCCCCCCGTCGGAAAAAGATCTTACCGAGGAGGGTCGCGGGCAGGTGATTCAGGTCAGCAATTCACCGGCACCGGGTAACTCGCTTCCGAGTCGCGCCAGCCGTCGATGTTCACCGCGGCATTCGCGGTGACGTGGGTGGCGCCCGGCGCCGCGGAGCACACCGCCGAGAGGGTGGCCGGAGAGCCGTAACACGCCGCCGCGTACCAGGACGACAATCCGCTGTTGTGGCAACCGTCATCACGGACCTGCTTCGACGAACCCGTCACCGCCCACATGTTGATGACCGCGGCCGACAACTGGATTCCGGCGTTGGTGTTGTTCTTCACGATCATCACCGACCGGTACACCGGCTGCGTGCCGTTGTGCGAGTTGATCAAGCAAGCGTCGAGGTAGGCACTGGTGTCGCAGTGCCAGTTGGATGGATACCGCCCCTGTGAATCGCGGGGGTCGGCGGACCAGTAACGCTGCTCCGCGGAAGCGGGCGGGGCCCACACGCACAACGCGGTCAGCGCCGAAGCGAAGAGAACTCCGGTGATACGGCCTCTTCGAGGAAGGTTTCCCATGTGCACACTCCTTTGTTTTCGGACAGCAAAGAATTACCGTCGTGCGGCAGAAATACGCGGAATCGACGCGTGAATCATTTCCGAAACACCGGGCCTCCCCAGGCCGGTGCACGGAACTCCCCTCTGGCGCGTTCGAGATTAGCGGCACGATAAGATCAAGTAAACGTTTACTCGAAATTTCTCAGCCGAATGCCAGGTCCGATTTCCGCCGGTGCGCGAGGTGGTTACTGCGGTGTGCTCGGGAGATGTCGTCGAGAGGAGTGCCGTGGCAGTTCGCCGCGCTGGCGCTGGCGTGGGGATCGAGCTTCCTGTTCATGAAGGTCGGGCTGGCCGGGCTGTCCCCGGTCCAGCTGGTCACCGCGCGCATGGCGCTCGGCGCGCTCGCGCTGCTGGTGCTCGTCGTGGTGCGGCGGGTGCCGCTGCCCCGGTCGGCGCGGGCGCTGGCGCACATCGGCGTGGTGTCGCTGTTCCTGTGCGTGCTGCCGTTCCTGTTGTTCGCCTGGGCGGGCGAGCGGATCAACTCCGGCCTGTCCAGCATCTTCAACGCCACCACTCCCCTGATGACCCTGCTGATCACCCTGGTGGCGCTGCGCGCCGAACGACCGCACCGCGGCCAGCTCGCCGGACTCGGGCTCGGCCTGGCGGGGGTGCTCGTGGTGCTGGCGCCGTGGCAGCTCACCGGCGTCACCGGCGGCATCACCGCGCAGCTCGCCTGCCTCGCCGCCACGGCCAGCTACGGTCTCGCCTTCGTCTACCTCCGCCGTTTCGTGTCACCGCTGGGACTGCCGGCGATCGCCGTCGCCACCGTCCAGGTCGGACTGGGCGCGGTGCCCCTGCTCGCCACCGTGCCGTTCCTCGACCCGCACCCGGTGACCCTGACCCCAGCGGTGGTGCTGAGCGTGCTCGGGCTGGGCGTGTTCGGCACCGGGCTGGCCTACGTCTGGAACACCGGCATCGTCGCCGCCTGGGGTGCCGCGGTGGCGTCGAGTGTCACCTACCTGACGCCGGTCATCGGGGTCGCGCTCGGCGCGGTGGTGCTGGGCGAGGCCATCACCTGGAACCAGCCGGCCGGGGCGGTGCTCGTGGTCGCCGGGATCGTGCTCAGCCGCGGCGCGAAAGGCGGGTCAAGGCCGCCAGCACCAGCGCGAACACCGGCAGCCAGTACAGCCGGTGCCACACCCACCCGCCCGACGGTTCGTCGAGCAGACCGGGCAGGCGCCCCAGCGCGAGACCGGTGAAGCTGACCAGGAGCAACGCCGTCTGGTGCCAGCAGTAGACGATCATCGCCGAGCGGTTGAGCGCCGAGATCGGTGTCCACACGCGACGGTGCTGGAGCACCGGGGCCAGCCACGGGCGCACCAGCAGGAAGGCACCGATCTGCGCGGCGGCCAGTGCCAGGGCGAACAACGACGGCGGGGCGAGGTTGGACCACCGGTCCCCCGGTACGCCCACCGCGCTGGCCGGGTACCCGGCCCACAGCAACGCGGCGCCGCCGAGCACGCCCACCGGCAGCAGCACCGCACCGGCCGTCCGCGGCAATCGTCCTTCGGCCAGTGCGAGACCCAGCAGGTGCGGCGCGGCCCAGGCGACGGGCGCGGCGGCCAGCGAGAGCCAGGGCGGCAGGCCGTGCGGCCGGATCAGGTCGACCACCACGACCAGCGCCACCGGCACCAGCGCCACCCACGGTCCACCCCGGCGCACGGCGGCGCGCAGCGGGCGGGTGAGCGCGACCAGCAGCAGGTACACGAGCAGGAACCACAGCGGCTGGGTGACCAGCGCCCGCACCAGGTCGCGGGTGCTGTCCGGGACGCCGGCTGCGTCGAGCAGGATCAGCGCGGGCACCCACAGCGCGGCCAGCGCGACCAGCGGGACGACCAGCCGGGTCAGGCGTAGCGGTTTCCCCGCCCGTGCACGGCGGCCCGCCGCGTACCCGGCCGCGAAGAAGAACGGGCCGAGCGTCTGCAGGAGCCAGGTGACCGGGGCGAGCCACGGGCTGTGGGCCAGCGGGCTCTCGCCGTGCAGTGCCGAGGGCCGGTGCGGGTCGCTGACCACCGCGCTCACCAGCCAGTGCCCGAGCACCACCCCGGCGATCGCGCCGCCCCGCAGCGCGTCCACGGTCCGGTCGCGTTCGTCGCTTGTGGACACTGCAACGCCCCGTTCCCGGACCACCGGAGACCCGCACGCGAAAAGCTACCCGATCCGGGCGGGCTAGGATCGGCATCGATGACCGAGCTCGAACCCACCGCCGCCGCCCGGATCCTGGCCAGGCAGGCGCCGTCGCAGCGGGCCGCCGTGGTGGGTGAGGAACTGCTGGAGGCCGAACGGCAGCGCGGCCGCCTGATCAGGGCGATCGCCGAGTTGCCCGCCCTGCCGCCGCCCGATCCGCGGGACCGCTACACCCCGAGGGCGCTGACCGTGACCTGGCTGAGCGGGAAGTCGCCGCACACCCAGCGCGGTTACCTGCGCGAACTGAACGACTGGCTGCACTGGTGCCAGGCCAACCAGCTCGACCCGCTCGACGCCCACGGTGCCGACGGGGACGCGTGGAAGGCCACCATGACCGCCCAGCGGCGGGCGCCCGACGGCACGGTGAGGCTGGAGAAACCCAGCGCCACCACGGTGAAGCACCGGATCGACGCGGTGTCGAGCTGGTACGCCTACCTGCTGCGGCACGAGCGGGCCCAGCGCAATCCGATGGTCGCGGTGACCCGGCCGCCGGTGCCGGCGACCTCACCGCTGCAGGTGCTCGACGACGACGCGGAGTACCACGCGTTCCTGGAGTTCATCGAGGAGCGCGCCACCAGGCTGGGTACCGAGACGGCGCTTCGTGACACCGCCTTGATCCGCGCGTTGTTCACCCTGGCGGTGCGTGTCACCGGGTTGTGCACCGCACGCATCGAGCACATCCGGCGCGTGGGCAACCACACGAACCTGCACTACCGGAAGAAGGGCGGCCAGGATGCCCACGTGCCGATCGGTCCCGGCACGCTGGCCACGTTCGAGCGGTACTGGGCGGTGCGGGCCGAGCGCGAAGGCGTCCCGAGGGCGAAGCTCAGCGGCCCGATCCTGGCTTCGACCCCGCATCCGCACCAGCCGCAGCACACCGGCGGCCGGGCGCTGACCCAGCGCGACGCCGACCGCATCCTGTCGCGGGTGGCGCGTGAAGCCGGGATCACGATCCGGTTGTCGCCGCACTCCGGGCGGGCGACCGTGGCGACCCGGGCCCTGCGTGAAGGCGCGCCGCCGCGGGCGGTGCAGGCGCTGCTCGGGGTGGCCAGCCTCGACACCGCGATGCGCTACGACCGCACCGACTACACCGGCGACCGCAGCCCCGTTTACCTGCTGGACCCGCCGACGCCGTAGCGGGCACAGTGTGCCTATGAACGACTTTCCCCTGTCGCCGCCCGCGCACGAGCAGCGGTGGCTCGACGTCGCGCGGGAGCTGGCGGCGGAGTTCGCGCGGACGGCGCCGGATCGTGACCTCACGGCTGAGCTGCCGCGGGAGAACCTGGAGGCGCTGCACGCGTCGGGGTTGGACGCGGCGTTGCTGCCGGGCGAACTCGGTGGGCAGGACCTCAGTTACCGCGCCTATGGCGAGATCGTGCGCGTGCTGAGCGGTGCGTGCCCGTCGACGGCGTGCATCTGGGTGATGCACATCGGCGCGGGGGTCGGGCTGGCGCAGCTGTCGGCGCCGGAGATGGCGCGGTACTACGCCGGCGAGCTGATCGCCGGGCGGCGGTTCGCCAACGCGCTGTCGGAACCGACCGGCGGCAACCGGTTCCTGTTCCCGTCGCAGACCGCGTCGCCGGTCGAGGGCGGCTTCCTGTTCTCCGGCGCGAAGCGCTTCGCGTCCGGGTGTGAGATCGCTGATCACTTCCTGGTCAACGTGCTCATCGACGGGGAGCCCGCCTTCTTCGGCGTGCCCCGTGACGACACGGTCGCGTTCAACCCGCTGTGGGACTCGATGGGCCTGCGCGCGAGCCGCAGCCAGCAGCTGGAGTTCACCGGCACGCTCCTGCGCGCCGAGCACCGGTGCCCGCCCGGGGACGGTCCGCGCCCCAACCACATCGCGGCGGGGCTGGCGTTCCTGTCGCTCGGCCTGGCCGACGCGGCACTGGCCGAGACGATCGCCTTCGCCCGGCGGCGCACCCTGCCACCGCACGGGATCGCGCTGGCGGACAAGGAAACCGTGCAGGTCAAGATCGCCGAGGCGCACGTCCGGCTGGAGGCCGCGCGGGCCTACGCGCAGAAGATGGCGCTGCACGCGGACCTGCTGGACCCGGCGTTCCTGGAGTCGTCGATGGTGGCGAAGGTACTGGCCAACGGGGTCGCCAGGGAGATCGCCGCGCTCGGCCTGGAAACCGCGGGAGGGAACGGTTACGTGCGCCCGTCGCCCTTCGAACGCTTCACCCGCGATGCCTGGGCGGGGCACCTGATGGCGCTGTCGCCGGAGGTCATCCACGCCATGCTCGGCGCGCGGCTGCTCAAGGAGGAATAGCGTGCCGAAGCTGACGGTGGCGACCTGCCAGTTCCCGGTGACCGCGGACATCGCTCACAACCTGCGGTACGTCCGGCGCCAGTCGCGCATCGCGGGTGGGCGTGGGGCGCGGGTGGCGCATTTCCCCGAGTGCGCGTTGTCCGGTTACGCGGTCGCCGACTTCGAGAGCCACAAAGGATTCGACTGGGCTGCCCTGGAGGACGCCGTTCGCGCGGTCATGGAGCTGGCCCGCGAGCTGCGGATGTGGGTGGTGCTGGGCTCCGCGCACCGGCTGACCGGCGACCACAAACCGCACAACAGCCTGTACGTCATCGACGACACGGGCGAACTGGTCGACCGGTACGACAAGCGGTTCTGCGCCTCGGTCGACCTCGAGCACTACTCCCCCGGCGACCACCCGGCCGTGTTCACCGTCGACGGCGTCCGCTGCGGGGCGCTGATCTGCTACGAGTACCGCTTCCCCGAGCTGTACCGCGAATACCGCCGCGACGGCGTCCAGCTGGTGTTCCACTCCTACCACGCGGGCAACATCCCGGCCGCCGAGTTGCCGGACCGGCCCTACCCCGCAACCGCGCGGGCGTGCTGATCTCCGAGGTCGACACCGACGCCGTCCTGTACGACTCGACCGCGCAGTGGCGGGATCGGGCGATGAACGGCGTCCTGCACTCCGGCACGCTCGTCGACGACCCGCGCTCGCGGTCCCGGACCAGCCCGTGAGGCTCTGCCAGAATCGCCGCGTGAAGTACTTGATCCTGATCTACAGCAATCCGGAGTCGCGGGAGCTGTGGGCGTCGTTCTCCGCCGAGCAGCGCTCGGGCGGCTGGGAAGCGTACGCCCAGCTCAACCACGAACTGGCCGCCTCGGGCGAGCTGATCGTCACCGAACCGGTCGAGCAGGGCCGCGCCACGCGGGTGCTCGCGCACGACGGTAAAACGACCACCACCGACGGGCCGTTCGCCGAGGTCAAGGAGCAGCTGGCCGGGTTCTACCTGGTCGAATGCGCCGACGAGCGGCGTGCGGTGGAGATTGCCGCCAGGGTGCCGGAAGCCGCGTTCGGCCTGGTCGAGGTGCGCCCGGTGCTGACCCCGTGAACGAGGACCTGCTGCGCGAGCTGGCGCCGCAGGTGCTGGCCGCGCTGGTCCGCCACCACGGCGACTTCGGCGCCTGCGAGGACGCCGTGCAGGAGGCGCTGCTCGCGGCCGCGCTGCAGTGGCCGGAGCAGGGCGTGCCCGCCAATCCGAAGGGCTGGCTGATCACCGTCGCCTCCCGCCGCCGGACCGAGCAGTGGCGCAGCGAGACCGCGCGCCGCCGTCGCGAGGAGGAGACGGCGGCCGCCTGGGTACCGGCCGAGGTACCCGACGTCGACGACACGCTCACGTTGCTGTTCCTCTGCTGCCACCCCTCGCTGACCCCGGCCTCGCAGGTGGCGCTGACGCTGCGGGCGGTCGGCGGGCTCACCACGGGCGAGATCGCGCGCGGGTTCCTGGTCCCGGAAGCCACCGTGGGCCAGCGCATCAGCCGCGCCAAGCAGAAGCTGAAGGGCGCGTCGTTCGCGATGCCGCCCGAGGCCGAGCAGGCCGAGCGGCTGGCCTCCGTGCTCGGTGCGCTGTACCTGGTCTTCACCGAGGGCCACACCGCCAGCTCCGGCACCGAACTGCACCGCGTCGACCTGACCGCCGAGGCGATCCGGCTGACCCGCCAGTTGCACACGAGCCTGCCCGAGGACGGTGAGGTCGCCGGGCTGCTGGCGCTGATGCTGCTCACCGACGCCCGCCGTCCCGCACGCACCCGCGAAGACGGCGCGCTCGTCCCGCTCGCCGAGCAGGACCGCACGCTCTGGTCGGTCGAACTGCTCGCCGAGGGCACCGAGCTGATCACCACCGCGCTCGCGTCCGCGCCGATCGGGCCGTACCAGTTGCAGGCCGCGATCGCCGCCGTGCACGGGGAAGCCACGCGTGCCGAGGACACCGACTGGAAGCAGATCCTCACCCTGTACGGCCTGCTGCACACCCTCGCGCCCGGTCCGATGGTCACGCTCAACCGGCTCGTCGCGTTCGCCATGGTCCACGGGCCGCAGGAAGCGCTGGCCAAGCTCGCCGAGGCCGAAGCCGAACCCGCGCTGGCCGAGCACCACCGGCTCGCCGCGGTCCGCGCGCACCTGCTCGACCTGGCCGGTGCGCACGACGCCGCGCGCGAGCACTACCGTCTCGCCGCGGCGCGCACGCTCAGCGAGCCCGAACGGCGCTATCTCGAAGACAAGGCTGGAGCTCGATGACCATCGACAAGATCGCGTGGATCCACCTGCGCGACGGCAAGATCCTGGGTGCCCGCTCGCACGGCAAGGACACCTACTACCTGCCCGGCGGCAAGCGCGATCCCGGCGAGACCGATCTGCAGACGCTCGTGCGCGAGGTCGAGGAGGAGCTGACGGTCACCATCGTGCCCGGCACGGTCGCCGAGGTAGGCACCTTCAGCGCGCAGGCACACGGCAAGGCCGACGGCGTCGAGGTGCGGATGGCCTGCTACACCGCCGACTACGAGGGCACACTGCGCGCCAGCCAGGAGATCGAGGAGATCGGCTGGCTGACCTACGCCGACCGCGACCGCCTCTCGCCGGTCGGGCGCCTGGTGTTCGACCACCTGCACGAGGCCGGGCTGCTCAGCTGAGGGCGGCCCGCTTCCCCCTCAGCAGGCGGCGTTCGGCGGCGTTGCCCGCCAGCGCGATCGCCGCGTCGTAGGCCTCGGCCGCTTCGCCGGTCCGGCCGAGGCGGCCGAGCAGTTCGGCCCGCACGGCGTGGAACAGGTAGTAGGAGCCGAGGTCCAGTTCGTCCACAAGCGACAGTGCGGGGGCCGGGCCGGACCGCTCGGCCACCGCGATCGCCCGGTTCAGCGCCACCACCGTGCCCGGGCTCACGGCGAGCAGCTGATCGTAGAGCTGGACGAGCTGGGCCCAGTCGGTGGCCGCGGCCGTCGGCGCGTCGCTGTGCACGGCGTTGATCGCGGCCTGGATCTGGTACGGACCGGGCTGGTTGCGGCGCAGGCACCGGCGCACCAGGTCCTGCCCCTCGCCGATGAGCGCGCGGTCCCAGTCGCCGCGGTCCTGGTCGGCCAGCAGCACCAGCTCACCGTCGGCGGTGGTGCGTGCCCGCCGCCGGGACTCGGTCAGCAGCATCAGCGCGAGCAGGCCCAGCACCTCGGGCTCGTCCGGCATCAGCCGGGCCAGCAGCCTGCCCAGCCGGACGGCTTCGGCGCACAGGTCCTCGCGCACCAGCCGGTCGCCGGAACTGGCGGCGTACCCCTCGTTGAAGATCAGGTAGACCACGGTGAGCACGGCCCGCACCCGGCCGGGCAGGTCGGCCTCGTGGGGCACCCGGTACGGGATGCCCGCCTTGCGGATCTTGCCCTTGGCCCGGACCAGGCGCTGGGCCATGGTCGGCTCGGGCACCAGGAAGGCGTGCGCGATCTCGGCGGTGGTCAGCCCGCCGAGCAGCCGCAGGGTGAGCGCGACCTGCGCGGGCACGGCCAGTGCCGGGTGGCAGCAGGTGAAGAGCAGGCGGAGCCGGTCGTCGTGCACGGCGCCCTCCTCCGGCGGTTCGCTCGCGGCGTGCAGCAGCGCGGCCTCGGCGTGGCGGTCCTCGCGGGTGGCTTCGCGCCGGAGGCGGTCGATGGCGCGGTTGCGCGCGGTGGTGATGATCCAGCCCGCCGGGCTCGGCGGGAGTCCGGCTTCCGGCCAGCGGCGCACGGCCTCGCCGAACGCGTCCTGGACCGCTTCCTCGGCGACGTCGAGATCACCGAAGACGCGGGTCAGGACGGCGACGGCGCGGCCGTACTCCTCGCGGAAGACGCGTTCGATCCGCTGACGCATCAAGCCACTTCGTAGAACGGGCGGACCTCGATCGGCAGGCCGAGCGCCCTGGTCACCTTCCCGGCCCAGGTCAGCGCCTCGTCCAGATCGGCGGCGCGGATCACGGTGAAGCCGCCGACGAACTCCTTGCCCTCGACGTAGGGGCCGTCGGTGACGATCACCCGGCCGTCCTCGGCACGCACCACCGACGACGCCGACGGGTCGTGCAGCCCGCCGGCGAACACCCACGCCCCGGCCGCGCGCATCTCGTCGTTGACCTTGTTCAGCTCGCGCATGATCGGCTCCAGCTCCGCGGGCGGCGGCGGGTCGCCGACGGGCTGCTGGATGTTGAGCAGGTACTGCTTCACGGGTGCCTCCTCGGGCTCGGTTCTCACCCCCTACACGAACGGGATCACCCCGGATCGACAGCCGGTGGTTCCTGGGGTCCGCGGAAGGGCAGGGTCTGGCTGTAGACCACGTTCGTGGTGGTGCTGCCGAACTGCGCCAGATCGTCCACCAGGTGCTCCAGGTGCGCCATCGACCCGGCGGCGACCTTGAGCGTGTAGCAGTCGTCGCCGGTGGTGCGCAGGCATTCGAGGATCTCCAGGCGCTCGCCGAGCAGCTTGTGCAGCGGGCCGTGCCTGCTGCCCGGGTACTTGAGCCGGACCACGGCCAGCACCGGGTAGCCGGCCTTGCCGAGGTCGACGGTGGCGCGGTAGCCGGTGATCACGCCCGCCGCCTCGAGGCGCTTGACCCGTTCGGTGGTGGCCGAGGCGCTGAGGCTGACCCGCTTGCCCAGCTCGGTCAGCGGGATGCGGCCGTCCCGCTGGACCTCGACCAGGATGGCCCAGTCGGTCGCATCGAGATTCTCGGTCATCGGCTGAAGATACCGGCAGATCCACGGCCGGTGCGGCGAAGGACCGGGAAGTGTCCCTTCCCCGGCGGGGGTCCGCGCTCCTAGCCTTGAGCTGTGCAGATAGGTGTCAACGTTCCCAATTTCGGCCCGGGCACCGACCCGGGCAGGCTCCGCGGCTGGGCGCAGGTGGTCGAAGGGCTCGGCTACGACCTGCTGATGGTCTCCGACCACGTGGTGATCACGCCCGACGTGGCCGAGCAGTACCCGCCGCCGTTCTACGAGCCGTTCACCACGTTGTCGTGGCTGGCCGGGCAGACCGGGTTGCGGCTGGGCACCACGGTGCTGCTGGCGCCGTACCGCCACCCGCTGCTCACCGCGCGGATGGCGGCCAACCTCAACGAGTTCTGCGGCGGGCGCCTGGTGCTGGGCATGGCGGTGGGCTGGGCGCGGCAGGAGTTCGAGGCGCTGGGGGTGCGCTTCGACCGGCGCGGGAAACTCACCGACGAGTACCTGCGCGCGATGCGCGCGGCCTGGGAGAACAAGGACGACTACCGCACCGAGCAGATCCCGATCTGGATCGGCGGCAACAGCGACGCCGGGATCCGGCGGGCCGCCCGGCTCGGCGACGCGTGGCACCCGCTGCGCAACACCGTGCCGTGGCTGCGCGACGGGCTGGGCAGGCTGCGCTCGGCCGCTGAGGCCGAAGGCCGCCCGGCACCCGCGTTCGCGCCGCGGATCATCCTGCGCCTGACCGACGCGCCGATCACCGGCTCGGAGCGACTGGCCGGCGAGGGCACCATCGAGCAGATCGTCGGCGATCTCGACGCCTTGACTCAACTGGGGGCTGAAACGGTGGTGCTCGACCCGTTCGGCGGTGATCCTGAGGAGACCCGCCACCCGCAGACCGCCTGGCACGCGCTCGCCGCGGTGGCCGACCACTGGGAGTTGACCCGATGACCGACGAGAATCTGCTGCGCCAGGCGATCGCGCTGGCCGCCAAGGCCCGCGCGGGCGGGAACCCGCCGTTCGGTTCGCTGCTGGCCGGGCCGGACGGCACCGTGCTCGCCCAGGACCACAACACCTCCCTCACCGACGACGACATCACCGCGCACCCGGAGCTGAAGCTGGCGCGGTGGGCGGCGCGGAACCTCGACGCCGAGACCGCGGCGGCGACCACGATGTACACCAGCTGCCAGCCGTGCGGCATGTGCACCGGCGCCATCGCGCGGTCGGGGCTGGGGCGGGTGGTGTTCGCGTTGTCGACCGAGCAGCTGATCGGGCTCAAGCCGGGCGGCGATTTCCCGGCGGTGCCGCAGGACGGCCCGGCGCTGTTCGACGAGGCCCGCGTGCCCGTCGAGGGTTACTACTGAACCAGCGCTTCGAGCAGGCGGACCGCGTGGCCGGCGTCCGGCAGGGTGGCGATCTCGTCCCGCATCCGGACGGCGGCTTCGCGGTATCCCTTGTCCTGTAGGACTTCCTGGGTGGCGTCGGCGATTTCGGCCGGGGTCGCCTCCAGTGCGTCGAGCACCTTGGCCACGCCGAGGTCGGCGCAGCGTTCGGCGTTGTGGGGCTGGTCGGCGCCCATCGGCAGCAGCACCATCGGCAGGCCGTGGGCGAGCGCGCCGAGCACGCTGCCGGAACCGCCGTGTGACACCACCGCGGTGCACCGGGGCAGCAGTGTCGCCTGCGGCACGTACTGCTCGATGCGCACGGAATGCGGCTGGGGCCCGAATTCCGCCGGGTCGATGTGCGGGCCGACGGTCATCACCACGTTCAGCGGCAGCTCGCGGAGTCCGGTGAGCACGCGGTGGAAGAGGTCGCCGGATTCGGTGTTGAACACGGTGCCGAGGGTGAAGTAGAGCGTGGGGGTGCCGTCCGTGACCGCAGTGGGTTCGACCGGGTCGAGGGTGAGCGTGGGGGTGCGGTCCGGGGCCGCGGTGGGCCGGACGGGGTCGAGAGTGAGCGAGTGCGCGGTGGGCGGCAGCGGGAAGTCCGGGTCGCGGTAGCTGGGCGGGAACGGGGAGAGCACGAGGTGCCTGCCCAGCATGGCCATCTCGGGATCCGGTGGGAGGCCGTGGCGCGCCCGCAGTTCGTTGAGGGGTTCGCCGACCAGGCCGGGCCGGATGAGCGAGCCGGCGGCGATCACCAGCACCGTGGCGTGGGGCAGGCCCAGGCTTTCGGCCGCGACGACAGCCCCGAAGTCGGCTTCGTCGCACACCACGAGGTCGGCCCGGAAGTCCTGGCACGCCTCGATGAGCCGCGGGCAGCGCTCCCCCGCGACCCGCCGGGCGTAGCCCTCGCGCAGGGCCAGCTCCTCGCGTTCGATGTCCGTCGCGACCAGCGGCATGCGCTCGCGGGCGCCGAAGGTGTCCCCGCCGGTGTCGTACGCGGTGAACCCCGCGGCTTCCACCGTCTCGACCATCACCGCCTGCCCCGCGAACGCCACCGCGTGCCCGGCGGTTTCGGCCGCGCGGGCGATCGGCACGAGCGGGTTGAAGTGGCCGGTACCCCCGGCGAAGGTGAACAGGATGCGCACCGCAACGATCTTGGCAGAGCCGGGGGCGCGGTTCGCGGGGTTTTGCGTCCCGTCTTGGCCGAGTCGGGGCGTGCGGGTGTTGCGGTCAGTCGCCGTAGAAGGTGGTGGGGTTGAGCAGGGCGAGCGGGATGCGGGTGGCGGTCGCCGCCGGGGTGTGGGTGAGGCCGCGCAGCAGGATGGCCAGGCGGGGCCGTTCGTCCAGCCGACGGGCGACTTCGTAGAACGTGGCCAGCGCGTGCACGCACGGGTTCTTGCGCTGGCTGCAGTCGCAGTCCGAGGCGACCCCGGTCATGCCGGGCAGGTCGGCGTGCACAGCGTCAGGGAGGTCGTCACCGCGCAGGTGGGTGCGGGCCACGTCGAGGGTGCCGGGATCCCACTGCGGCACGCTGATGCGCACCCGGTACCCGTCGACCGCGGCGGTCACCGTGCCCGGTGCGAGTTCGACGTCGTGGACCTGCTCGCGCCGGGCCAGCGAACGGGCCTTGGGCAGGCGCGAATCCGGTCGCGTCACCGAGGTGGGCTCGGCCAGGCGGACCCAGTCGCGACCCCAGACCGTGGTGCCGAAGCTCATCGGCGGCCTCCCGGTTCGAGCACCTCGCGCAGCCGTTCGTCGGAGAGCTTGGCCAGGTCGTTCTCGATGGTGCGGGTTTCCCCGGTGGCGATACCGGCCAGGTCGCGCTTGCCGGCGTGCAGTTCGGCGATCGTCTCCTCCAGCGTGCGTTCGGTGAGCAGGGTGTGCACGGTGACCGCGCGGGTCTGGCCGATGCGGTGCGCGCGGTCGCTGGCCTGGTCCTCGACCGCGGGGTTCCACCACCGGTCGAAGTGGACCACGTGCGTGGCGCGGGTCAGGTTGAGGCCGAACCCGGCCGCGCGCAGGCTCAGGATCAGCACCGGCGGCGCGTCGTCGTCTTCCTGGAACGCGCGGATCAGCTCCTCCCGCGCGGCGATCGACAACCCTCCATGCAGGAACGGCGCGCGGAGGTGCCCGGACAGCATCTCCCCGGTTTCGCGGTACTGGGTGAACACCAGCGCGCGCTCGCCGTTGTCCATGATCTCGGCGAGCATCTCGGTGACGCGGTCGAGCTTGCCCGAGCGGCCGTCGAGGCGTTCGGCGCGCGGTTCGGGGTGATTGCACAGCTGCTTGAGCCGGGTGAGCAGGGCCAGGATCCGGCCGCGCCGCTCGATGCCGGAGCCGAACCCGTCGCGGAAGGCGCCATCCATCGCCGCGCGGTAGAGCCTTTCCTGTTCGGCGGTCATCCGGCAGACCACGGTGGTTTCCAGCTTGGGCGGCAGTTCGGGGGCGACCTCGCGCTTGCGGCGGCGCAGGATGTGCGGGCCGACGATCTCGTGCAGCCGCACCGCGGCGGCGTCGGAGCGGCGTTGCTCGACCGCGGTGGCGAACCGGCGGCGGAACCGCGCGCGGCTGCCGAGCAGCCCGGGATTGGTGAACGCGAGCAGCGACCAGAGTTCGTCGAGCCGGTTCTCCACCGGGGTACCGGTCATCGCCACGCGCAGGCGGGCTTCGAGGGTGCGCGCGGCGCGCGCGGTCTGCGAGTCGGGGTTCTTGATCTGCTGCGCCTCGTCGAGCACCACCACGTCCCACGGGGTCGCGGCGAACTGTTCGGCGTTGGCGCGCAGTTTGCCGTAGCTGGTCAGCGTGACCGAGGTGAGGCCGGGTGCGAAGCGCTCGAGTTCGCGGGCCCAGTTGCCCAGCAGCGAGGTCGGGCAGACCACCAGGTGCGGCCCGTCGGCGCGGGCGGCGAGCAGGGCGATGGCCTGCACGGTCTTACCGAGGCCCATCTCGTCGGCGAGCACGCCGCCGCCGTCGGCGGCCTGGAGCCACGCGACCCCGGCGCGCTGGTACGGGCGCAGGGCGATGCCGTCTTTGGGGTGGCCGGTGACGCTGCGTCGGGCCGCGTCGATCGCGGCGCCTGCCGACCAGATGGTGGTGCCGTCCAGGCCGAGTGCCGCGTGCCCGGCGGTCGGCAGCCGTGGTTCGTCCACTGTGGAGCCCTCGCGGAGGGCGGCGGCGATGCGGGCCCACGCGTGCACCGACGCACCGGCCTCGGGTCGCGGCGACCACCCGGCCAGCGCGGCGATCGCCGGTTCCGGCTCGACCAGGACCGCGGGCACCTCGGCGGGGACCACCTGCCCGCCGACCGGTAGGGCGAGGCGCAGGTTCGCCGGTTCTCCGGCGGGCAACCCGGCCGAAGACGCACTCGCCCCTGGATTGTCAACCCCCCACCAGGCGAATTTTTCCGCTTCCACCACAAAACAGGCTTGAAGCCGCCCTGGCAGTACTAGGGTCATCGCCTGCCCACCCTAGTGAAAAACCGAGCGGAGCGCTGGTGCCTGCCGAAATCATCCTGCGAGAGTGGACAGCCGACGACGCGGACTGGTACGTCCGGCAGATCGCCGATCCGGACATCCGCCGCTTCACCACCGAACCGCCCACGCTGACCGCCGAGCAGTTCCTCGAAGCACTCGACCGGCTCAACGGCACCGACGACGAACTCGGTTTTGTCGCGGTGGACGCGGTTTCCGGGGAGCGCCTGGCCAATCTCGCCGCCCTGCGCAACGGCGGCACGGCGGTGGTCAGCTACTGGGTCACCGCCGAGGCCCGCGGCCGCGGGGTGGCGACCGCGGGCCTGCGGGAACTGTGCGACCGCGCACTGGCCCACTGGCCGATCAGCGAGCTCCGGCTGTACACCCACGCGGACAACCTCGGTTCGCAGCGGGTCGCCGAGAAGGCCGGATTCCGGCCGTTGGCGGACATGCCGACGGTGCGGGAGGTCTACGGCGTGAAGTGGCCGGTGCGCTGGTTCGAGCGCACCCGCTAGTCGGCAGGGCCCGGTCTTCCACGCTGTCGGTCTTCCGCGCTCCCGGCTCCCACTGGTCGGCGCGCCCTGTCATCAACGCCCCCGACAGATGACGCCCCGCTCGTCGGCGCTCCCGGTTGTTGGCGCACTCGGTTGTCAGCGCAGCTGGCGGAAGAAGGCGCGGATGTCACCGGTGAGCAGGTCCGGTACCTGCAGCGCGGCGAAGT
Source organism: Amycolatopsis sp. 195334CR (assembly GCF_017309385.1). NCBI lineage: Bacteria > Bacillati > Actinomycetota > Actinomycetes > Pseudonocardiales > Pseudonocardiaceae > Amycolatopsis > Amycolatopsis sp. 195334CR. The sequence goes on from NZ_JAFJMJ010000002.1 coordinate 2,622,726, forward strand.
GCCCGCCTCGGTCGAATGTGGACCAGTGCACCACGTTGTGCTCGCGTTCGGCGAAGCGGCGGATGGTGGCGTCGCCTGGGAAGACCGCGATGCCGGTGGGGACCGGGCTGAAGGAGATCTTCTGTTCCCAGTTCGCGGCGCCTTCGCGGTAGAGGCGCGCCGACGAACCGGCGGTGCCGGTGAGCCAGGTGATGCTGACGGTGGTGAGGATCCGATCGGGATCGATGCCGCCGACGTCGTCGCCGTAGGCGTCGAACCATTCGGTGTCCCAGGCGAGCAAGCCGGTCGGTGAGTCGACCAGGCCGTAGGCGAGGGTCTGCGGCCGGGTGCCCTGGATCTGGGCGTAGCCGGAACGTTCGCCCGACCAGTTGTTCAGATCGTCCACAATGGCCAGTTCGGCCTCGGTGAGGCCGTCGAGGTCGTGGCCGGGGAAGGCGACGAAGGCGTTGAGGTGCAGCCCGATCATGCGGTCGCCGTCGAGGCGGGCGAGTTCCGGGGCGATCCGGGCACCCCAGTCCCCGCCCTGCGCGCCGTAGCGGTGGTAGCCGAGGCGGCGCATGAGCTCCGCCCACGCCCGCGCGATCCGGGTGACGTCCCAGCCGGTTTCGGTGGTGGGCCCGGAAAAGCCGTAACCGGGGATCGAGGGCACCACCACGTGGAAGGCGTCCGCCGGGTCGCCGCCGTGGGCACGGGGGTCGGTCAGCGGGCCGAGCAGCTCGGCGAACTCGGCACCCGAGGCGGGCCAGCCGTGGGTGAGCAGCAGCGGGACGGCGCCGGGTTCCCGGGAACGGACGTGGAAGAAGTGCACGCGCTGGCCGTCGATCGTGGTGGTGAACTGGGCGAAGCGGTTGAGCGCCCGCTCGTGCCGGCGCCAGTCGTAGGTCGTGCGCCAGTACTCGGCGAGTTCCTTCAGCCGCGCCAACGGCACGCCGTAGGTCCAGCCGGTGCCGGGCAACTCGTCGGGCCACTTCGCCGCGGTGAGCCTTGCCCGGAGGTCGGCCAGCGCGACCTCCGGGATGTCGATGCGGAACGGGTGGACGGCGCGCCTTCGGTCATGGCACCGAAGTTAGGACCGATCGCGGCCGGTCACCTTCCGCTTTCGACCAGGTCCCGGCTCTGCAGGTACTCCATCGCCGCCACCCAGTCCGGGTCGGTGGCCCGGCGCGCCAGCTCGGCCTCGTCCACGTCTTCCACGCGGGTGTGCACCCACCAGAGGTTGCCGAACGGATCGAGCACCCGGCATACCCGGTCCCCGAAGGGCGCGGTGGTCGGCCGCGTGAACGAACGCCCGCCCGCGGCGAGGGCGCGTTCGTAGGTGGCGTCGCAGTCGGCCACGTACAGGCGCAGGAAGCTCGGCGTGGCCGGCCAGTCGGGCCGCTTGTCGAAGGCCATCACGATGGCGTCGCCGATCCGGAACTCGGCGTGCCCGATGTAGCCGTCCTCGTCGGCGACGCGGAAGATTTCCTCGGCGCCGAACGCGGCGGTGACGAACTCGATCAGCTTGCCGGTGTCGGCGGAGATGATCCACGGGGTGACCGTGGTGTACCCGGCGGGAACCCCGTTCACGGCGGCCGTCTTGGTCATGGTCTGCGCTCCTCGTTCTCGGTGACTGACACCAAGTTAGAAGGCAAGTAGGTCAGCTTCGGTCCTACTTGTGCCGCGCGTGCGCACCGATCCCGGCGAGACCCCGACCACGCGCTTGAACGCGCGGCTGAACGCCGCCTCGGACTGGTAACCGAGCTTGCCCGCCAGTTCGGCGACGGTGGCGCCGTCCTCGCGCAGCGTGGTCAGCGCGACGTTCATCCGCCACCGCGTCACGTAGTGCATCGCGGGCTCGCCGACCAGCTCGGTGAAGCGGGCGGCGAACGCCGAACGCGACATGGCCAGCTCGTCGGCCAGCGAGGCCACCGTCCACTCGCGAGCGGCGTCGCGGTGGATCAGCGAGATCGCCCGCCCGATCTGACGGTCCTGCAAGGCGCCGAGCCACCCGGTGCGCGCCACCGGATCGGTTTCCATCCACGACCGGATCGCCTGGATGACCAGGATGTCCGAGAGCCGGGTGATCACCGTTTCCCCACCGGGACGCGGCTGCGCGGCCTCGGCGATCATCAGCCGCAGGCTGCTCTGCAGCCACTCGGCCTGCGGTGAGTCGGCGGCGGCCACGTAGATCAGCCGCGGCAGCAGTTCGAGCAGCTTGGCCGCCGCGGGGTGGTCGAACCGGACCGCACCGCAGATGATGCCGCTCGGGGTGCCGCCCCCGCCGTGGTGCAGGATCGCGTACCGGTCGCTGACGTAGTCGTGCGGCAGCTTCTCGATCGCCGCCGCGGGCAGCTCGCGGTCCGTCCAGAGGGCATGCCCCCGGCCATGTGGCACCAGCGCGAGATCACCGGGGCGGAGCTCGCGCGGCTCGGCGCCGTCGACCTCCAGCGTGCAGCTGCCCGCGGTCACGACGTGGAACCACACGCAGTCGCGCACGGACGGGATAGCCACGTGCCACGGCCCGCTCATCTCCGACCGGCAGTAGAACGCGCCGCTCATCCGCAGGAAGTGCAGTGCCTCGCCGAGTGGATCCGCCGGTGGCGGGATGTCGCCCGTTCTCATGGTTCGGGAGTATGCCGCCGCGGAAGATCGTTCGTCCACGGTCGCTGGACGAACGAGCAGGAAACCGCGATTCACGGTCATGGTTTGTCCAGGACCCCGCCGCCATAGTTGGACGCACAGCAAGGAACCCAACCAGGAGGACACCATGACGATCACCGTGCTGGGCGCGACCGGGAACACCGGCGGCAAGATCGCCGAACTGCTGCTGGCGGCCGGGGAATCCGTGCGGGCCGTGGGCCGTTCGGCGGAGAAGCTGGCCCCCCTGGCGGCGGCCGGCGCCGAACTCGCTGTCGGCGACGTCGGCGACCCCGACTTCCTCACCGAGGCCTTCCGCGGCGCTGACGCGGTGTACACGCTGCTGCACACCGGCCCGGAGGTCGAGGACTACTTCACCGAGCAGGACCGCAAGGGCGAGGCGATCGTCGAGGCGGTCCGCAGGACCGGCGTGCGGTACGTGGTCTCGTTGAGCAGCGTCGGCGCGGAGCGCCCGGCCGGGACCGGCTTCATCGTCAGCCTGCACACCCAGGAGCAGCGGCTGCGCTCGCTGGAAAACACCAGCGTGCTGTTGTTGCGGCCGGGGGCGTTCTTCGAGAACTTCCACGCCGCGGTCGGGCTGATCAAGCAGGCCGGGATGTACGCCGACTCGGTGGCGCCGGACGCGAAGATCCCGATGATCGCCGCGCGCGACATCGCCGAGGTGGCCGCCGAGGCGCTGCGCAAGCGGGATTGGACCGGCGTGGTGGTGCGCGAACTGCTCGGCGAGCGCGACCTCAGCTACGCCGAGGCCACCCGGATCCTGGGCGAGGCGCTGGGCCTGCCCGAACTGCCGTACGTGCCGATGCCGGGCGCGGAAATGGCCGAAGCCCTGCGGCAGGCCGGGTTCTCGGCGACGGCGGCACGCCTGCAGGTGGAGATGACCGCCGCCTTCAGCGACGGCACCGTCGCCGCGACCGGCGAGCGCACCGCGGCGAACACCACCCCGACCCGGTTCGAGGACTTCGTGCCCGAACTCGCCCACGCCTACCGCCAGCTGTGAAATTCTCCTTTCCCTGACCCAGTCGAGGAGCCTGCGATGCCTGACGCCCTGATTTCCGGACTCACCCTGGCCGCCGCCGTCGGCGCGGGCCTCAACGGCGGCCTGTTCTTCGTCTTCTCCACCTTCATGATGGGCGTGCTCGGCGCTCTGCCCCCGGCCCAGGGCATCACCGCGATGCAGGGGGTGAACCGGCGGATCCTCAACCCGCTGTTCGGCCTGGTCTTCGGCGGGACCACGGTGATCTGCCTGTTCCTGGTGGTGGTCACGCCGTTCTCCGGCGCGGCGGGCGGTGGGTGGCGTCTCGGGGGCGCGCTGCTGCTGGTGCTCGGCATGTTCGCCGTCACCATGGTGTTCAACGTGCCGCTGAACAACGCGCTCGACGCGGCTGACGCCGACAGCGCCGAGGGCGCGAGCTTCTGGCGGGACCGCTACCTGACCCGCTGGACCGCGTGGAATCACCTGCGCACCTTCGCCTGCACCGGGGCCGCCGTCACGCTGACCATCGCCTACGGCGCCAGTGCCTGAGCCCGGCGGACCGGGATCAGCGTCGGCCGGGGCGGCACGGTCAGGAACCGGGTGACGATCGCGGTGGTCAGCTCGGGCTGGTCCACCAGGATCGCGTGGGAGGCGCCGGGCACCACCGCCAGTTGCGCCTCGCGCAGGCCCCGGTACAGGGCGAGCGTGTGCTCGGCGTGGACCAGGTCGTCGTCCGCGGCGACGACCAGCGCCCGGCAGTCGATCCCGGCCAGCTCGTCGGTGGTGCACGACGGGTCGGGATTGGCCGGGTCGGTCAGTTTCCGGAACACCACCGGGAAGTGCTCGGGCCCGTCCGGGGAGACCTCGCCGTAGTAGTCGATCACCTCCCGCGGCATCTCGCCGTCGGGGTCGGGCTGCACCAGGAACCCGTCGGTGGCGAACGCGGAGCTGATCAGCACCAGCTCGCGCACCAGGTCGGGCCGCCGCAGCGCGGCCAGCAGCGCGACGAAACCGCCGTCGCTGTAGCCGACCAGCCGGGCCGGGCCCCGCACCACCTGCTCCAGGAAGGCGATGGTGTCCTCGGTCATCCGCTGGTGGGTGATGGGGCCAGGTGCGTCGGCGGTGCGCCCGTGGCCGCGGCGGTCGAACCGGTACACCCGGAAGTGTTCGTTGAGCGCGTCCAGGTTGCCGGTGAACTCCCTGGCGTCGCTGAACCCGCCGTGCAGCAGCACGACCGGTTCTCCCTCGCCGCGCACCTCGTACCAGGTGCGCGTGCCGTTCAGTTCGATGTGCTCCCCCATGGGTCCTCCCTCGTCAGAGCGGGTCTGTCGACCTCACGACGAACTGAAGCACCCGGCACCGACAGTTCCGGATCGAGCGGAATAACCTGTGGTCATGATCGGGCGGAACGGCTGATGGCGGCGACCACGCGGCTGCTGGTGCTGGGCGCGCTCCGCGAGACCGGCCCGGTGCACGGCTACGACCTGCGGCGAGAACTGCTGTCCTGGGGCGCGGCCGAATGGGCCAACGTCGCGCCGGGGTCGATCTACAACGCGCTGAAGTCGCTGGAGAAGGAAGAGCTGCTGGAGGTCGTCGGCACCGACCGGCAGGGCGCGCGTCCCGAGCGGACGACCTACCGGCTCACCGATGCCGGGGAGGCGGAGTTCCAGCGGCTGCTGCGGGAGAACCTGTGGGACACCAGTGTGCCGAACCACCCGCTGCTGATCGGCCTGGCTTTCTTCCCGCACCTGCCCGCCGAGGAGCTCGCGGCGGCGATGCGGCGGCGGGCGGAGGACCTGCGGGCGCGGGCGGAATCGACGCGCGCCGGGGTGCGGTCGATCCTGGCGGGCGGGCCGATTCCCCGGCACGTCGCTGAGAGCTACCGGTTCGAGGCCGCTCAGCTGGAGGGCGAGGCGACCTGGGCGGCGGAGTTCGCCGAGCGACTGGACAACGGCGAGTACTGACGCGCGGGAGTCGTCCGGGTCGTCCTGGAGCGCCTGGTCCGCGGTGAAAGCTGACTCGCGGTAGCTGCCGAGCCAGTGCTTCCTTGTATTCCTTCGTCTATGTCTTCCTTCTCGGTCCTTCTTGACCGCACATAGTCAAGCTTGAATAATCAAGCCATGACCACCATGCGATACCGCCTCCTCGGCCGCAGCGGCGTGCGAGTGTCCGAGCTGTGCCTGGGCACGATGATGTTCGGCTATCCCGGTCTCGGCGTGGCGACCGCCGCGGAGGCCGCGGGCGCGCTCAAGCTGTTCGCTGAGGCGGGCGGCAACTTCCTCGACACGGCCGACCGGTACGCCGGCGGCGAGAGCGAGCGCGTGGTCGGCGAGCTGATCCGCCCCGACCACGACCGCTGGGTGCTGGGCACCAAGTACGGCCTGAGCAGCGATCCGGCCGACCCCAACGCCGGTGGCACGCACCGCAAGAATCTCCGGCGCGCGGTCGAAGCCAGTCTCGACCGCCTCGGCACCGACTACCTCGACCTCTACTGGGTGCACATCTGGGACAGCTACACCCCGATCGAGGAGGTGGTGACCGCCCTCCACGACCTCGTGCGCGCGGGCAAGGTCCTCTACCTGGGCATCTCCGACACACCCGCGTGGCTGGTCGCGCGGGCGGTGACGATCGCCGAGGAGCGCGGGCTGACCCCCTTCTCGGCGATCCAGGTGCCCTACAGCCTGGTCGAGCGCACGGTCGAGCGGGAACTGCTGCCCATGGCCAAGGCGCTGGACCTGGCGGTAACCGGCTGGGCGCCGCTCGGCGGCGGGCTGCTGACCGGCCGCTACGGCTCCGACCGCGAACGCCCCGCGGACGGCCGTCGCGCCGGAAGTGCGGTCGACGACCGGGAGCTGGCCATCGCCGACGCGCTCAACACCGTCGCCGAGGCACGCGGGGCGAGCGCGAGCCAGGTGGCCCTCGCGTGGGTTCGCGCGCAGCAGCAGCCGGCGCTGACCATCCCGATCGTCGGCATCCGCAACGAGAACCAGCTCGCCGACAACCTACGGCTGATCGACCTCGAACCCGAGGAACTCCGCACGCTCGACGAGGCGACGGCCCTGTCCCCCGAGTTCCCGCACGGCTACGACGGCGAGCGCTACGCCCACGGCGACGCCGTCGTCGACTACCACCGGCGCTAGCTCGGCACCTCTCCCCTGGCGCAGGCGGCGGCGCGGTCGGTGAGCAGCGTGCGTTCCCGTTCGTTCTTGGTCATGCCCGCGGCGCGTTCGAATTCGGCGCGGGCCTCCTCGAACCGCCCGAGCTTGGCCAGGAAGTCACCCCGGACCGACGGCAGCAGGTGGTAGTTCTTCAGCGACGACTCCGACAGCAGCGGGTCGACCAGGGCGAGCCCGGCGGCCGGGCCGAAGGCCATCGAGTGCGCGACCGCCCGGTTCAGTTCCACCACCGGGGAGCCGGAGGTGGCCGCGAGTTCGTCGTAGATCTCGGTGATCCGCTTCCAGTCGGTGTCCTCGGCGGTGCGGGCGCGGGCGTGGCAGGCGACGATCGCGGCCTGCAGCCCGTACGGTCCGAGCGGCCCGCCCGCGGACTCGGCCCGGTCCAGCGCGTCGAGCCCGCGCCGGATGAGCATCTGGTCCCAGCGGGTGCGGTCCTGGTCGAGCAGCAGCACCGGTTCGCCGTTCGGGCCGGTGCGGGCGCGGGCGCGCGAGGCCTGGATCTCCATCAGCGCGACCAGCCCGTGCACCTCGGGCTCCTTGGGGGTCAGCTCGGCCAGTACCCGGCCCAGCCGCAGGGCCTCCTCGCACAGCGCCGGGCGCATCCAGTCGTCGCCCGCGGTGGCGGAGTAGCCCTCGTTGAAGATCAGGTAGATCACTTCGAGCACGGAGGCGAGGCGTTCGGCGCGCTCGGACTCCTCGGGGACCTCGAACGGCACCTTGGCTTCGGCCAGGGTGCGCTTGGCCCGGACGATCCGCTGCTGCACGGTGGCTTCCGAGGCGAGGAAGGCGCGGGCGATCTCCTTGGAGGTGAGCCCGCCGAGCATGCGCAGCGTGAGCGCGACCCTGGCCTCGGTGGTCAGGATCGGGTGGCAGGCGGTGAACACCAGGCGCAGCAGGTCGTCACCGATGTCCTCGCCGTGCAGCACGGCGTCCTCGGGCGCGTTGGGCGCGTCGGTCTCCAGGTCGTGGCCGAGCACCTCGATCTTGCGTTCGAGGGTTTCGCGGCGGCGGATCTGGTCGATGGCCCGGCGTTTGGCGATGGTCATCAGCCAGGCCCCTGGATTGCGCGGCACCCCGCTTTCCGGCCACTGTTCGAGCGCGGCCACGAGCGCGTCCTGGGCCAGTTCCTCGGCCTGGCCCACATCGCGCACCAGCCGGGCGAGCCCGGCGATCAGCCGTGCCGCTTCGATCCGCCAGACCGCCTCGATCGCGGCGTGCGTTTCGGTAGCCGTCATGGGGAAATCACAGCACTGCCCGCTTCGGCGTCGCAACCTGCCCCGCGGGTGAGCCTGGCGGAGATCTCCCGGAGGTGGGTGAGGAGCTCGGGTGGGCCGTGCGCTTCGAACTCGCAGCCGAGCATGATCAGCCGCGCGGCCAGCCATTCCAGGGTGTCGCCGTAGCCGTGCAGGCGGCAGCTGTGCTCGTCGATGGCTTCGAGGTGGTCACCGGCGTCGCCGAGGCGGGCGCGGGCCTGCTCGATCGGCAGGTGCAGGGTGGCTTCGGCTTCGTAGGTGGGCACGAGCGAGTACATCTTGCTGGTCAGGTAGGTGGCCGCGTCCTCGGCGGGCAGTTCGCGGGCCTGCGCGCGGGCGCCGGTGGCGAACGGCTCGCTGATGCGGTCGGCGCGGTAGATCCGCCAGCCGTCGCGGTCGAGGTCGTAGGCGACCAGGTACCAGCGGCGCCCGGCGGAGACCAGCCGGTGTGGTTCGGTGTGGCGCTTGCCGTCGGTGCCCTCGTTGGTGACGTAGGCGAAGCGCAGCCGTTCGCGGTTGGCGATGGCGGCGGCGATCGTGGTCAGGACCGCGGGATCGACGGTCTGGGTGCCCGGGGCCAGTGCGGGCACGGTGGCGCCGCTGAGCGCGCCGACGCGGTAGCGCAGCCGCGAGGGCAGCACCTGTTCGAGCTTGGTCAGCGCGCGCACGGACGCCTCTTCGATCCCGGCGATCGCGTTGCCCGCCGCGGTGCGCAGGCCCAGCGCGATGGCGACGGCCTCCTCGTCGTCGAGCAGCAGTGGCGGGAGGGCGGCGCCGGCGACGAGCCGGTAGCCGCCTTCGGCGCCCATGCTGGCCTCGACCGGGTAGCCGAGGTCGCGCAGCCGGTCGACGTCGCGGCGGATGGTGCGCGGGCTGACGCCGAGGCGTTCGGCCAGCTCGCTGCCCGGCCACTCCCGCGGGGTTTGCAGCAGGGACAGCAGGCTGAGCAGCCGAGCGGTGGCAGGCTTCGCGTCGGTCATGACGTTCAGCCTGCCACCCCTCTAGGACCACACCTGACCTAGATCGGCCAAGTCAATGCTATGAGTGGGGCATTACTTGCATTCAACGCAAGTAATGCCCCACTCATAGCAATCAGGTCGCCGACAGGTCCTGGCGCAGGAAGTCCGCGGTGTAGGAGCCGGTGGCCTCCAGCAGCGCCGCCGGTGGGCCCTCGAACAACACGGTCCCGCCGCCGCTGCCGCCTTCGGGGCCGAGGTCGACGATCCAGTCGGCGTTGCGGATCACGTCCAGGTTGTGCTCGATGACGATCACCGTGTTCCCCTGGGCGACCAGGCGTTCCATGATCTCCAGCAGGTGCCCGACGTCGGACATGTGCAAGCCGGTGGTCGGCTCGTCCATCACGTAGATCGAGCCCGCCTTGTGCAGTTCGGTGGCGAGCTTGATGCGCTGGCACTCGCCACCGGACAGCGTGCTCAGCGGCTGCCCCAGCTTCAGGTAGTCCAGCCCGACGTCGTTGACCGCGCGCAGCACCTCGCGCAGCTTCTTCTCGGTGAAGAACTCCACCGCCTCGGCCGCGGTCATCTCCAGCACGTCGCTGATCGACCGGCCGCGCAGCTTGTGCTCCAGCACGTCCTCGGAGAACCGGCGCCCGTCGCAGATCTCGCACACCGACTTGAGCCCGTCCATGAACGCCAGGTCGGTGTAGATCACGCCGAGTCCTTGGCAGTTCTCGCAGGCGCCCTTCGAGTTCGCGCTGAACAGGGACGGGCTGACGCCGTTGGCCTTGGCGAACAGCTTGCGGATGCCGTCGAGCAGGCCGGTGTAGGTGGCGGTGTTGGACCGCCGGGAGGTGCCGACCGCGGCCTGGTCGATCACGATCGCGTCCGGGTGCTCGGCCAGGAACGCGTCGTTGACCAGGGAACTCTTGCCCGATCCGGCCACCCCGGTGACCACGGTGAGCACCCCGGCGGGGAACTTCACCGTGACGTCCTTGAGGTTGTGGCTGGTCGCGCCGGCCACGGTGTACCAGCCCGACGGCTGCCGCGGCGCGGTCTTGAGCGGCAGCCGGTTGCGCAGGAACCGCCCGGTCAGCGTGTCGGCCCCGGCCAGCTCGGCGACGCTGCCCTCGAACACCACCTCACCCCCGCGCGAACCGGCGTGCGGGCCCATGTCGACCACGTGGTCGGCGATCGCGATCACGTCGGGGTCGTGCTCCACCACGAGCACGGTGTTGCCCTTGTCCCGCAGCTTGACCAGCAGTTCCTTGAGCCGGTGCACGTCGCGGGCGTGCAGGCCGACGCTGGGCTCGTCGAAGATGTACATCATCTCGGTCAGGCTGCTCGACAGGTGCCGGACCATCTTGATCCGCTGCGACTCACCGCCCGAGAGCGTGGTGGTCTCCCGGTCCAGGCTGAGGTAGCCCAGCCCGATCGCGACCAGGTTCCCGATCCGGTCGACCAGGCTGTCCAGCACCGTTTTCGCGGTCGGCACCTCCAGCTTGCCCAGCAGGGTGACCAGCTCACCGGCTTCCATCGCGGTGAAGTCGGCGATGTTGTAACCCTCGATCCGGCAGTCGAGCGCGGCCCGCACGAGCCTGGTGCCCTCGCACACCGGGCACACCCGCGAGGTGACGAACCGCAGGAAGATCTCGCGGTTGCGGTCGGACATGCCGTCCTTCTTGATGTAGAGCCGGGTGAACCGGTCCACCAGGCCCTCGTACTTGGCGTTCATCGAGCCGCCCTGCCACTGCATGACGAGCTTGCCCTCGCCGTGCAGCAGCTGCTGCCATTCCGCGTCGTCGTAGTCGGCCAGCGGTTTGTCGTTGTCGAAGCGCCCGGAGCCGGTGTAGGTGCCCAGCACCCAGCCGCCGACGGCGAAGTCGGGGTGCTGGACCGCGCCCTCGTTCAGCGACTTCGACCGGTCGAGGAACTTGTCCAGGTCCAGCTGCACGGACCGGCCGAGGCCCTCGCACTCCGGGCACATGCCCTGCGGGTCGTTGAAGGAGAAGGCGTTGGAGTAGCCGGCGTGCGGGGTCCCGGCGCGGGAGAACAGCAGGCGCAGCAACGGGTTGATGTCGGTGATGGTGCCCACGGTGGACCGGGAGTTCCCGCCGAGGCGCTTCTGGTCGATGATGATCGCGGCCGAGATGTTCTCGATCGCGTCGAGGTCGGGCTGGCCGTAGCTGGGCAGGAAGTTGCGCGCGAACGCGGTGAAGGTCTCGTTGAGCTGGCGCTGGGCTTCGGCGGCGATGGTGTCGAACACCATGGACGACTTCCCGGAACCGGAAACCCCGGTGAACACGGTGATCTGCCGCTTCGGCACGCTCAGCGAGACGTTCTTGAGGTTGTTCTCCCTGGCCCCGGTGATCTGGATCTGGTCGGGCTGCTGCATCAGCGGAACGCTCCGGCGTTGTCGGTGGCCCATTGCTGGAAGGTGGTTCCCGGCTCCCCCATGAGTTCTTCGTAGCCGGGTTCGGGGATTTGCGGGTGTTCGGTGGCTTCGGCGAACCCGTCGAGCAGCCAGTCGGCCACCTCGGCGGGGATGCCGTAGTCGAGCCAGACCTGGCGGTGTTCGGCCCTGGTCAGTTCGTGGAACCGGATCTCGGTGCCCAGCGCGGCGGCGATCGCGGCGACCTGGCCCGCCTGGGTGATCGACTCCGGTCCGCTGAGGGTGATCTTGCGGTGGCTGTGCCCGCTCTCGGTGAGCACCTTGGCCGCGACCTTGGCGATGTCGCGCAGGTCGATCGGGGTCTGCGCGGCGTCGGGGTAGGCCGAGCTGACCGTGGCACTGGCCCGGATCTCCTCGGCCCAGCCCAGCGTGTTGTTGGCGAAGACCCCCGGCCGCAGGAAGGTCCAGTCGAACCCGGCGGCCTCCACCGCGCGCTCGACCTTGATGTAGTGGGCTCCGCTGGAGCCCTCGCGTTCCTCTTCGTCGGCGTTGCTGCCCGACAGCGCCACGACGCGGCCCACGCCCGCCTCGCGCGCCAGCTCGGTGAACTCCCCCACCGTGTCCGGCAGCGGCGCCAGGTACACCGCGTCGACCCCCTTGAGCGCCGCGGGCAGCGTCGCCGGCCGCCCCAGGTAGCCGGTGACCACGTCCACCCCCTCGGGCAGCGCCGCCTTCTCCGGGTTCACGGTCAGCGCCCGCACCGGCGCCCCCAGTGCCACCAGCTCGTCGACGACCAGTCGGCCGACGCTGCCGGTGGCGCCCGTGACCAGAATCGTCACTGTTCCCCACTCCTTTTCGTATGCCGTACGAGAACGACCTAGCGTACACCATACGGGAATGTAGGATCCAGTGCCGTGACGGTTGAACACAGTGGTGGTGGCGATCCGGACCGCAGCCTGCGGCTGCTCTGGCGGGACCGGCACGCCGAGCCCGAGCCGGCCAGGGGCCGCAAGCCGCGGCTGAGCCTGGAGGCCATCGTGGCCACGGCGATCCGGGTGGCCGACGCCGACGGGCTGGGCGCGGCGTCGATGCACCGGGTGGCCAAGGAGCTGGGTGCGGGCACGATGACCCTCTACTCCTACGTGCCCGCCAAGGACGAGCTGATCGACCTGATGGTGGACGAGGCGCTCGGCGAGGACGGCCTGCCCGGGCCCGGCGAGCCGCGGCCGGCGGGCTGGCGCGCGCAAGTCGGGCTGTACTCCGAGCGCACGCGCCAGGCCTACCGGCGCCACCCCTGGCTGCGGCAGGTGTCGATGACGCGCCCGGCGCTCGGGCCCGCCGTCATCCACCGCCAGGAGTACCTGCTCTCCACGCTCGCCGGGATCGGGCTGACCCACCGGCAGATGGCCGCGGCCGCGGCGAGCATCGCCACCTTCGTGGAGTCGAACGCCGCGGTCGAGGCCGACACCGCGTACCTGGAGCGGGTCACCGGGCAGAGCACCGACACCTGGTGGCACCAGCGGCAGGTGTTCTGGGACGAGTTCTTCGACCAGGCCGCCAACCCGACCATCGTCGAGGTGTGGGAGCACGACGGGTTCGAGCTCGGCGCCCAGGACGCCGCCGCGGAGGCCTACGACTTCGGCCTCAACCGGCTGCTCGACGGGATCGAGGCACTGGTGGCCCGTCAGCTGCCGTAGGCGTGCGTGGCGCGGGCGGTGCGCAGGGCCCGCGCCCACCACACCAGCTGGCCGAGCAGGACCGCGGCGGCCTCGTCGACCGACTTGGCGTCCTTGGGTTCGCCGTCGGGGGTGAACTGCCCGGCGGCGCCGTGGAAGCTGACCGTCTCGCGCACGGTGACCGCGTGCAGTTCGGCCAGGACCACACGCAGGGCCTCGACCGCGCGCAGGCCGCCGGAGAGCCCGCCGTAGCTGACGAACGCGACCGGTTTGCCCCGCAGTTCGCCGCCGACGGAGTCCAGCGCGATCTTCAGCGGTCCGGGGAAGCTGTGGTTGTACTCGGGGGTGATCACCACGACCCCGTCGGCGGCGGCGAGCCGCCGGGACAGTTCCTCGCCGGGGTACGGGATCTTCGCGAGGTCGACCGGGTCCACCGCGAGCTCGGGGTGGAGCGCGGCCCGTGCGGTGAACCAGTTCGCCACCACCGGCGCGAACCGTCCTTCCCGGACACTCGCGGTGAGCACGGCGATCTTGAGCTGGGACATGGCAGAACCCTTCTGGTTACGGGGAAACGCGGGTGTCTTCGGCGGGGGCGTCCGGCCGGACGTGGCGGAGCAGGACCACCGCGAGCACGGCCAGCCCGGCGGTGATCGCGGCGCTGATCCAGGAGTTGACGTGGAAGCCGTCGGTGAACGCGGACCTGGCCGCGGTGAGCAGTTGCTCGGCGGTGCCGGCGGGGAGTTCGGCGGCGATGGTGACCGCGCCGCCGAGCGTGTCGTGCGCGACGGTGGCCAGTTCGGGCGGGATGCCGGCGGGTGTGCCCTCGGTGACGCCGATCCGATAGACGGCGGTGCCGATGCTGCCGAGGATCGCGATGCCCAGTGCCATGCCGAGTTCGCTGCCGGTCTCCGACAGCGCGGACGCGGCGCCGGTGCGCTCGGGTGGCGCGGAGGCCATGATGAAGTCGGTGGTCACGGTCATCGCCGGGCCGAAACCGAAGGACAGCAACGCGAATCCGGTGACCACCGCGCCGATGCCCGATCCGGGTTCGGTGAAGGTGAGCAGGACGAACCCGGCCACGGCCAGCACCATGCCGCCACCGAGCACGTAGGGCGCGCGGACCCGGCGGACGATGGCCGGGGCGAGCATGGTCCCGGCGACACCGGCCACTGTGGACGGAACGGTCCACAGCCCGGCTTCCAGCGGGGACAGCCCGAGCACCAGCTGGAGGTACTGGGCGACGAAGAAGAAGCCGCCCGCGACGCCGAACACGGCCAGCGTCTGCACGGTGATCGAGGCGGTGAACCCGCGGTTGGTGAACAGCCCGAGGTCCAGCAGCGGTTCGCGCAGCGTGCGCTGGCGCCGGACGAAGGTGTAGAGGACCAGCAGCCCACCGGCGAACGCGGCGGCGGCGAGCCAGCCGAACCCGGCCTCGGCGAACTTCTTGAGCCCGTAGACGGTGGCGAGCATGCCGATCAGCGACAGCGCGACGCTGAGCGGGTCCACCCCGCTGGCCCCGTCGTTGCGGCTTTCCGGCAGCAGGACGGGCCCGACCACCAGCAGGAGCAGCATCACCGGAACGCCGAGCAGGAACACCGAGCCCCACCAGAAGTTCTCCAGCAGCACGGCGCCGAGCAGCGGGCCGAGCGCGCTGCCCGCGGTGAAGCTGGTCATCCACACCGAAATGGCCACGGTGCGCTGGGCGGGGTCGTGGAAGAGGTTGCGGATCAGCGACATGGTCGAGGGCATCAGCGTCGCGCCGGCGATGCCGAGCGCCGCGCGCGCCGCGATCAGCATCTCCGCGCTGGTGGAGAAGGCGGCCACGGCGGAGGCCACGCCGAACGCGGCCCCGCCGATCAGCAGCAGGCGGCGCCTGCCGATCTTGTCCCCCAGCGTGCCCATGGTGATCAGGAAGCCGGCGATCAGGAAGCCGTAGATGTCGTTGATCCACAGCAGCTGGGTGCCGGTCGGTTTGAGGTCCGCGCTCAGCGCCGGGACGGCCAGTCCCAGCACGTTCATGTCCAGCGCGATCAGCAGGGTGGGCAGGGCGAGCGCGGCCAGTCCCAGCCACTCCCGCCTGCCCGCCTTGGGTGGTGCGTGCTCGTGTGCGGTCATGCGGCCGACGGTAAAACCTAAACCATAGTCGAAGTCAACTTTTGTCCGGTTCGGCCAGCGCGGCGGTGCAGCGGGCGGCGAGTTCGGCCACGGCGGCACGCAGTTCGGGGCCGCCCTCGACGCGGAACGGGAAGGGCGCGGTGGATAGCCATTCCTGCGCGTACATGGCCGGATTCCGGGTGCTGCCCACGAGTACGCAGCCGGTGGCGGCCGGTTCGAGCCTGCCCATCGGCGGGCGCGCCCAGGCGCGGACCCGCTCGATCGGCGCGTCGAAGGTGACGCGGGTGGTGAACCGCCAGCCGGTGCCCAGGTGTTCTTCCAGCACGGCCACCGGGTCCAGATCCTCGGGTGGGGTGAAGGTGTGGCGGGTGCGTTCGGCCGCGCGCACGCGGTCGATGCGGTAGGTGCGGGTCGCCGCCGCGCGGTGGGAGTGGCACAGCAGGTACCAGCGCCCGTGCCGGGCGACCACCGCCCACGGGTCCACTTCGGACACCCACGGTTCGCCGCGCTCGCCGCGGTAGGTGAGCACCACGCGGACGCGGTCGGCCACGGCGCCGACGAGCGTGCTGGTGAGCAGCGGGTCGGGACTGGTGGCGTAGCGGTCGGGCGCGGCGGCGGCGTGTTCGCGCAGGGCCGCCGCTTCCCGGCCGACACCCTCGGGCAGCGCCTGGATGACCTTGCCCAGCGCACCGCCCACCGGGTCGCCGGGTGACGCGGCGCCCGGCCTGCCGTCGAGCACGGCCATCACCAGGCCGAGCGCTTCGGCTTCGGTGAACACCACCGGCGGCAGCCGGGTGCGGCGGCCGAGCCGGTACCCGCCGTGCGGGCCGCGCACCGACTCGACCGGGATCCCGGCCTCACGCAGGATCTCCACGTACCGGCGGGTCGCGCGTGGTGTCACGCCCAGCCGTGAGGCCAGTTCGGCGGCGGGGACCACCGCGCGGGACTGCAGGACCTCCAGCGCGCGCAGCACCCGGGCGGTGGGACTCGGTTCGGCGGACACGTCCGGAGAGTAGAGGAAGCAGAACGTCCGCTACTGGGTTTAGCGTGACCGGTCATGGAGATCTTGCTCATTCCCGGCCTGTGGCTGGACGGTTCGGCCTGGGACGACGTGCTGCCCGAACTCACCGCCCGCGGGCACCACCCGGTGCCGCTCACCCTGCCCGGCGACACCCTGGACGACCACCTCGACGCGGTACTGGCCGCGCTCACCGGTCCCGCGCTGGTGGTGGGGCATTCGGCGGCGAGCACGCTGGCCTGGCTGGCCGCGGACGCCCGGCCCGACCTGGTGGCCGGGGCCGTGTTCGTCGGCGGTTTCCCCGCGCACGACGGCCGGGCTTACGCCGATTTCTTCCCGGTGGCCGACGGGGTGGTGCCGTTCCCCGGCTGGGAACCGTTCGACGGCCCCGATTCCGCCGACCTGGACCAGGCCGCCAGGGACCGGTTCACCGCGGCGGCGATCCCGGTGCCCGCCGGGGTCACCGGGGGCGTGGTGCGCCTGCGCGACGAGCGCCGGTTCGACGTGCCGGTGACCGTGGTGTGCCCGGAGTTCAGCCCCGACGAGGCCCGGGAGTGGATCGCCGCCGGGGACGTGCCCGAACTGGCCAAGGCGAAGAACGTGCGCTTCGCCGACCTCGATTCCGGGCACTGGCCGATGTTCACCAGGCCCGCCGAACTCGCCGCCCTGCTGGCCGAGGCCGCTCACCCCGCCTGAGCCCCGCCGGTCGCGCCGACCAGGCGCCCGTCGAGGCGGACCAGCCAGGTGCCGCAGACGCACCGGCGGTAGCAGAGCGTTCCCTCCCCGGTGCGGTGCCGGGAATCGGGGGTGGTCTCCTCGGCGGGCCAGCCGCAGCGAGGACAGCGTTCGACGTTCATGGCGTCAGCGTGCTGTAATGGTTCAGTGCACTTCAACCCTTACGGCGGTTCCGCGGCCCAGGTGGCCGCCGGACTGGTCAACCTGGGCCACGCCCCGGCCGGGGAACTGGTGGCGATGATGCGCGCGTGCGGGATGACCCTGCGGCGGCTGACCGCGGCCGAGGCGGCCGCCGTCTCGGACTGGGGCGACCGGCTGCGCCCGATCTTCTCCGAGTCCGATGTGGACAAACGGGTGGACCTGGTGAACGAGTTGCTCGCGGATTCCGCGTGCCGCCCGTTCATCTCCCGTCACGACGGGCTGGCCGCGCACCTGCACTACGCGAGCGAGGAATCCGGTGCGCTGAGGCGGTTGCAGGCCTACACCGCCGGCGGGCTGGCGCACCTGGTGTGCGAGGAACCCGAGCGACTGGGCACCTGCGCCCGGGAGGGTTGCGACGTCGTCTACGTCGACACCTCCCGCAACGGGCGGCGCCGCTTCTGCACCACCCGCTGCGCCACCCGGGTCTACGTCGCCGACCACCGCGATCGGCTGCGTGCCGGATGAACCTCCTCGATCACGTCCTTTGGGGAGTCCGCGACCTGGGCGCGGCCACCGACCGGCTGCGCCACGAATGGGGCCTGGGCACCGTGCCCGGCGGTTCACCGGCGCCCGGGGTCACCAACGCGGTGGTTCCGCTGGCGCCGCCGGTCTACCTAGAACTCGTGGCCGCCACCGACCCCGGTGCCGGGGAGGCCGCCGCGGGCCTGGCGGCCGCGACCGCGCTGGGCGATCGGCTGTTCACCTGGGCGATCGAGCCGGACGATCTCGACGCCGAGTCCGCCAGGCTCGGCCTCGAACCGTCGAGCGGCGGCGGGGACACCGGGCGCTGGCGGTTGCTCGGCGAGGTCGAGCCGGAGCGGCCGTTCTTCATCGAATACGACGTCGCCCGCGCCGATCGCCTCGACGGCTGGCAGCGCGCCTACGCCCGGGCGGCCCACGACTGCGCCCCCGGTGAGGTGACCTTCCTGGAGGTCGCCGGTGACGGGCTGTCGCGGTGGACCGGTGAGGTCGACGTGCCGCTGCGCCTGAGCGACGGCCCGCCACGCCTGGCCGCGATGGGGATCGCCACCGCCCGGGGCGAGATCATCCTGCGGTGACGCGGCCGAGCCGGATCGCCGAGACGAGGAAGAACACCCCGCCGAGGGTGGCGTAGCCGGCCAGGTTGACCAGCGAGGCACCCGGCTGCGCGGCCTGCAGGAAGAAGGACGTTCCGGCGATCGTGGAGATGCCGCCGCTGAGGATCATCGCCCACTGGCCGCCCAGCTTGCGGCGGCTGAGGCCGACGGCGAGCTGGGTAAGGCCCGCGACCACGGCCCAGATCCCCCACACCCGCAGGACCGCCGGGATACCGGACGCGGACGCGACGGCGAGGCCGGCCGCGGCCAGCCCGCTCAGCGCGATGTTGACGTACAGGCCGGTGGTGGCGCGGGACGAGCGGACGTCGACGACGGCGGCCGCGACGTCGAACAGCGGGTACAGCACGAGCAGCGCGATGCTGACCGGCCCGAGCTGGGACGCGGTGGTGAGCAGCAGGCCCGCCCACACGATGGCGAAGCCGAAACGGGCGAAGTACAGGCGTCGCAGGGCGGGCGCCACGGTGTCGGGGGTGGCGAGGGTACTGGTGCTCACGGGGTGCTCCTCAGCAGGTGGGTAGAACGTTCGGTCTACCGCTGAGACTGGCACCCTTTCGCGAAGCCGTCAAGACCGAACGTTCTATCTGCTAGGCTGGGCCGGGTGAACACCACCTCCGAAGCGCGGTCACGGCTGCTCGCCACGGCGACCCGGCTCTTCTACGTGGAGGGCATCCGGGCGGTCGGCATCGACCGGATCGTCGCCGAGGCGAAGGTGACCAGGGCCACGCTGTACCGGCACTTCCCCGGCAAGGACGAACTGATCGTCGGTTACCTGCGCGAAGCCGACCAGGCCATCCGCGATCAGATCGGCGCCATCCTGGCGCGGGAACTACCCGCGCCCGAGACGCTGCTGGCCATCGCCGCGTCCATCGCCGAGGGCATCCGCTCCCCCGGCTTCCGCGGCTGCGCCTTCCTCAACGCCGCGGCGGAGTACCCCGACCCGGCGCACCCCGTGCACCAGGCCGTGCTCACCCACCGCGAGTGGTTCTCGCACACGATCACCGAGGTGCTGGCGCGCATCGGCGACGCCCCGGCCGAACCCGCCGCCCGGCACTTCGTCCTGCTGCGCGACGGCGCCATGGCCACCGGCTGCCTGTCCGACCCCGGCCCGATCTGCGAATCCTTCCTCGACGGGGTCCAGGGCCTGCTCCGGCTCCGGGATGGCACCATGGTCAGGTGAGCAAGCGCTTAGTTGCAGTGGGCGACTCCTTCACCGAAGGGGTCGGAGACGAGGATCCCGCGGCACCCAACGGGGTGCGGGGCTGGGCCGACCGGGTCGCCGAGGTGCTGGCGGCCGCGGACGAGGAGTTCCGGTACGCGAACCTGGCGGTGCGCGGCAAGCTGCTGCGGCCGATCCTGGCCGAGCAGCTCGAACCGGCGCTGGACCTCAAGCCCGATCTGGTCACCTTCTACGCCGGTGGCAACGATCTGATGCGGCCCAAGGTGGACATCGACGGGCTGATGGTCCAGTACGAGCGGGCGGTCGCCCGGCTGACCGCGGCCGGTGCGGTGGTGGTGCTGTTCACCGGGGTGGACGGGGTCGAGGACGCGTTGTTCCGCAAGATGCGCGGGCGGGTGGCGATCTACAACGAGTTCGTCCGCGGCATCGCCGGGCGGCACGGCGCGCTGCTGGTGGACATGTGGTCGATGCGGCAGCTGCGTGACCGGCGGCTCTGGTCCGAGGACCGGCTGCACCTGAACTCGTTGGGGCACCGGGAAATCGCGATCGCGGTACTCGACGCGCTCGGAACCGCGCACGAGCTGGAGAGCACGTCGCTCGGCCCGGTCGAGGCGGCGCCGGTGCGGGTTCGCCGCCGGGAGAACCTGCGGTGGGCGCGGGAGCACGCGCTGCCGTGGGTGGGCAGGCGCCTGCGCGGGGAGTCCTCCGGGGACAACCTGCCGCCGAAACGCCCGCAACTGCGCCCTTACTGACTACCGGAAAAGAGGGTGGCTCCCCGGCCGGGGAGCCACCCTCTTTTCCGTGTCCTACTGCTGTCGCGGCGGGCCCGAGTAGGGGCCGCTTCCGGGGCCCTGCCCGGGGAACGGGCCGCTCTGCGGGTTCTGCCCCGGCGCCTGCGGGGGTGGCTGCTGCTGGTACGGCGGCTGCGACTGCGGGAACGGCCGCGCCCCGCCCTGCTGCGACGGCGGCAGCTGCGCGGGCGGCGGTGCCTGCCGCTCGGTGGGCTCCGGCTCGGCCGCGGGCTCGTTGTCCCCGCGCAGCGCGGCCAGCGCCGGCGGCGTGGTGCGCGGCGCGGTCAGCGGGCTCGGCACTTCCTGCCGCGCCACGGCTTCGGCGGCGCGGACCGCTTCGGCGACCTTCGGGTCGGTGGAGGTGTCGAACCAGGCGGCCACCTCCTCGTCCTCGACCGAGGGGCGCTCGGCGTCGTCGTAGGCGGGCGGCTCGTAGCGGAACACGCCGTCGTCGCCGGGGGCGCCGAGCGAGCGGGCGAACCCTTCCAGCGCCTTGCCGTAGTCGCTGGGCACCATCCAGACCTTGTTCGCGTCGCCCTGCGCCATCTGCGGCAGCGTCTGCAGGTACTGGTAGGCCAGCACCTCCGGGGTCGGGCGCCCGGCCTTGATCGCGGCGAACACCTTCTCGATCGCCTTGGCCTGCCCCTGCGCCTGCAGGTAGCGGGCGGCTCGTTCACCCTGGGCACGCAGGATCCGCGACTGCCGTTCCGCCTCGGCGGCCAGGATCGCCGCCTGCTTGGCGCCCTCGGCGGCGAGGATCTGGCTCTGCTTCTGGCCTTCCGCGGTCTTGATCGCCGATTCCCGCTGCCCTTCGGCGGTCAGGATCATCGCGCGCTTCTCGCGGTCGGCGCGCATCTGCTTCTCCATCGAGTCCTGAATGGACGGAGGAGGATCGATCGCCTTCAGCTCGACGCGGGCCACGCGGATGCCCCAGCGGCCGGTGGCCTCGTCGAGCACGCCGCGCAGCTGGCCGTTGATCTGGTCGCGCGAGGTCAGCGTCTCTTCCAGGCTCATCCCACCGACCAGGTTGCGCAGCGTGGTGGTGGTCAGCTGCTCGACACCGACGATGTAGTTGGAGATCTCGTAGACCGCCGCGCGCGAGTCGGTGACCTGGAAGTAGACCACCGTGTCGATGGACACGGTCAGGTTGTCCTGGGTGATCACCGGCTGCGGCGGGAAGGAGACCACCTGTTCGCGCAGGTCGATCCGGGCGCGCACCTTGTCCAGGAACGGGACCAGGAAGTTCAGGCCGGGCGAGGCCACGGTGCGGAATCTGCCCAGTCGCTCGATCACCGCGGATTGTGCCTGCGGGACCACCATGATCGCCTTCGCGACGGTGACGATCACCAGCAGCACGACGATCGCGACGACGATTATCGCTGCGGTTGACAAGTTCGTCTCCCCTGTTCGTTCGGTGCGGCGCTCAGCCCGGTGCCGCGGGGCTCACCTTAGCGAGGCCGTCGCTCACGGTTCGGCCGACACGACCGCCGTGGCGCCGGAGATCTCGACCACGGTCACCCTGGTCCCGGGTTCGAGCACCTGCCCCTCGGTGAAGCAGCGGGCCGACCAGACGTCCCCGCCCAGCTTCACCTGCCCGCTCTGGATGTCCACAGTGGACAACACGACGGCCTGGGCGCCGATCAGCGCGTCGGCGTTGGTCTTGTGGTCGGGGCCGGAGAGGAACCGCTTCTTCAGCGCCGGGCGGACCACGCCGAGCAGGCCCACCGAGGCCACCGCGAACACCGCGACCTGGATGTAGACGTTGTCGGTGATCAGCGCGGAACCGGCGCCGAGCAACCCGCCGAGCCCCAGCATGAGCAACACGAAGTCCCCGGACAGTACCTCCGCGGCGATGAGCGCCAACCCGGCCACGAACCAGATGAGTGCTGCCATGGGCTACATGGTGTCAGATAGATCGGCTTCACACTGAGTGAGCGACCGGACGTGACCTACGCGTGACCTGCCGGGGTTCACTCTTCCGGCGGTGGCGCGACGAAGTCGATGAGCCGCTCCACCGCGCCGATCAGCGGCGTCTCCAGATCACGGTAACTGCGCACTCCGGCGAGCACCCGCTGCCAGCCCTCGTGCGGCTCGCCCCAGCCCAGCGCTTCGCAGATGCCTTCCTTCCACGGCAAGCCCTTCGGCACCACCGGCCAGGCGCGGATACCCACCGATGCGGGCTTGACCGCCTGCCAGATGTCCACGTAGGGATGCCCGGTGACCAGCACATGCTCGTCGCGGATCGCTTCCACCAGACGGGATTCCTTGCTGCCGGCGACCAGGTGGTCCACCAGCACGCCGAGGTTGCGGCCCGGCCCGGTGCCGAACTCGGCGATCCGGTCGGCCAGCACGTCCACACCGTCGAGTGGTTCGACCACCACGCCCTCCACGCGCAGGTCGTGACCCCAGACCCGTTCCACCAGTTCGGCGTCGTGCTTGCCCTCGACCCAGATGCGCGAGTCACGGGCGGTGCGCGCCCGCAGCCCGGCGACCTTCACCGAACCGGACGCCGACGCGGCGGACTTGGCCGGCGCGGCCTTCGCGGGCACGAGCGTGACCGGTTTGCCGTCCAGCAGGAAACCCGCGCGGCTGAGCGGGAACACCCGGTGCTTGCCGTGGCGGTCTTCGAGCACCACGGTGCCGTGCTCGAGCCGGACCACCGCGCCGCAGAAGCCACCGGGCTCCTCGACCACCAGCCCCGGTTCGGCGGGCACCTCCGGGATCACCCGCTTGCGCGGCCCGGCGAGGACGTCGTCATAGGAATGGGAGCGCACGCCGGGCAACGGTAGCCAGGTGCGCACCCCGTCGGGGGACGCCACGCCGGGCCGGTGTCGGTTCAGCGGGCGCGCAGTCCGTCGAGCACGAAGCCCAGTTGCCGCCGCCAGGCCGCCGGTTCCAGTTGCACGATCCGGCCCAGCGCGAGGATCTGCAGCCCGAGGTCCTCGCCGGTGACCTCGGCGCGGAGGCTGCCTTCGGCGTGGGCGCGCCGCACGATCGGTTCGAGCGCGTCGGCCAGGTGCTCGCGGCAGGCGTCGGCCGAGGCGGAGGCCTCGGCGCTGGTCAGCCCGTCGAGCACGGCCTTGTGCCGCGCCATCGACGCCAGCGTCTGCTCCAGGAACCCGGTCAACCCGGCCCAGGCCGTCTCGGCGCCGAGCGCGCGCTCGACGATGCCGGGCCACTCCTCCAGTTCCTTGGCCAGCACCGCGCCGACCAGTTCCTCCTTGGTCGGGAAGTGCCGGTACACCGTGCCGACGCCGACCCCGGCCGCCTTGGCGATGTCCCTGATCTCGGCGTCCATCCCGCGCTGGTCGAACTCCTTCGCCGCGGCGGCGAGCACCAGTTCGCGGTTGCGGGCGGCATCCTTGCGCATCACGCGGCCCATCCTAGCGTTGCGGAACCACGGTTCCGTTACGTACGATCCGGAACCGAAGTTCCGGAAACTGGGAGGAAGCGATGAAGACAATCGTGATCACCGGCGGCACCGACGGCCTCGGCCGCGCCCTCGCCCGCAAACGGCTCGACCACGGCGACCACGTCGTGGTCATCGGCCGCAGCCACGAGAAGTTCGCCACCCTCGGCGGCGGCGAGTTCCTGCCCGCCGACCTGACCCTGATCAGCGAAAACCGGCGCGTGCTCAAGGAAATCGGCGACCGGCCCATCGACGCGCTCGTGCTCGCCGCCGCGTACGCGAACTTCCCCCGCGTCACCACCGCCGAAGGCATCGAGCACAACTTCGCGCTCTACCACCTCAGCCGCTTCCTGCTCGCCGACGGACTCCACGACAACCTGCGCGCCACCGCGAACCCTGTGATCATCGACACCACCGTGCCCGGCGCCAACGCCGACGCGATCCACTGGGACGACCTCAACCTCGACCACGGCTACACCTGGAAAGCCGCCAACGAGCAAAGCCGCCGCGCGACCTTCCTGCGCGCGGCCGGCCGCACCCACGAGGACCCCGTCCCCCACGTGCTGATCAACCCCGGCTTCGTCCGCAGCAGCCACCAGGGCTCCCTCACCGGCATCCGCCGCGGCCTGGTCGGACTGCTCGCCCGGCTCATGGGCACCGCACCCGAACGCGCCATCGCCCCGCTCGAGAAGTTCCTCGACCAGCCACCGGCCGAACCGCTCAGCGCCTACCAGGGCAGCAAGCGCCTCCCGGTGCACATCGACGACCACACCCTCGCCGACGCCCACCGCCTCGCCACCCTCACCGACGAACTCCTCACCTGAGCCGCGACACCGCGTGCACCACCGCGTCCACCGCACCGGGATTGCGCAGCACCTCGACCGGCAACCCGGTCAACCAGAACAACGCGCCCCGCCCGAACCGCGGCCGGTCCCCGGTCGAACACACCAGCTCCACCACCCCGGCCTCGACGCACACCAGCGCGTCAGCCCACTCGTCCTCGTCGAAGCACCGCCGGCCGCCGGGAGGGATGACCACCTTCCGGCGCCGGAACCCGGTCGCCACCACCCGTCCTCCCGTCCACCGGCGAAACCCGTCCCCAGCTAGGACAACCCGACCGGCGAAAACTCATCGGCCCCCAGCACCCCGGTCTCCCCCACCGCCAGCGCCCACAACGCCGACGGCGCCAGCCCGGCCTCCGCCCACTCCCGCCGGATCCGCTCGTACGGCTCCACCACCGGCTCCCTGGTCAGCACGAACGTGCCCCAGTGCATCGACGCCAGCCGCCGCGCGCCCAGATCCCCGAACGCCCGCACCGCCTCCGCCGGATCCAGGTGCACCGGCCGCATGAACCACCGCGGGTCGTACGCCCCGATCGGCACCATCGCCACCTCGATCCCCGGATACCGTTCCCCGATCTCGGCGAACCACGGCCCGTACCCCGAGTCCCCCGCGTGGTAGGTCCGCAGCCCGTCCGGCGCGGTCAGCACCCAGCCACCCCACAACGTGGCACACGTGTCGAACAGGCCCCGCCTGCTCCAGTGGTGCGCCGGCACGAAGTCGAACCGCACCCCCGCCACCTCCGCCGACTCCCACCAGTCCAGCTCCACCACCTCGGTGAACCCCCGCCGCCGGAACCACCGCCCCAGCCCCAGCCCGGTCAGCACCGGCGTCGACCGCGGCAACCGCCGGATCGTCGGCTCGTCCAGGTGGTCGTAGTGGTCGTGGCTGATCACCACCGCGTCCACCGGCGGCAGCTCCCGCCACGCCAGCCCCGGCGGGGTCAGCCGCCGCGGCACCCCGCGGATCTTCGTCGACCACACCGGATCGGTCAGCACCGTCCGCCCCGCCACCCGCACCACATACGTCGAATGCCCCACCCACGTCCAGCTCGCCGCCCCCGCCGCCAGCTCCGGTAACCCGTTGCGCCGCACCGGTATCCGGTCCGCCCCCGCGACCGAACCGCGGAACCCGCCCTGCCGCAGCACCCGCGCCAGCTCCCGCGCACCCGGCAACGGCGAAGTCAGCCTGTCTCGGTAGTCCACCCGCCTCATGCCCCACACCCTGCCAGCAAACGATCATGAACCGCCGCCGGGCAACGCGGAAGCAACCCTTCCGGGATCCCTGCCAGACTCACCGCATGCTCGAGACCTCCGCGCGCCTGCTCCGCCTGCTCTCCCTGCTGCAGACCACCCGGGAGTGGACCGGCCCCCAGCTCGCCGAACGGCTCGGCGTGTCCACCCGCACCGTGCGCAAGGACGTCGAACGCCTCCGCGAACTCGGCTACCCCGTCAACGCCCAACCCGGCGTCGCCGGCGGCTACCAACTCGGCGCCGGCGCCCGCATGCCACCACTGCTGCTCGACGACGAAGAAGCCGTCGCCGTCGTGGTCGGCCTCCGCACCGCCGCCGGCGGACTCGAGGAAAGCTCACTGCGCGCCCTCACCAAACTCGAACACGTCCTGCCCGCCCGGCTGCGCCACCGCGTCACCACCCTGCAGGCCGCCACCGTCGCCGCCCCCGACCAGCGCCCACCCGTCGACCCCGCCCTGCTCACCACCATCGCCGCCGCCTGCCGCGACCACGAACGCCTCCGCTTCGACTACCAGCGCCACGACGGCACCGCCGCCCGCCGCGACGTCGAACCCCACCGCCTCGTCCACGCCCGCCGCCGCTGGTACCTCGTCGGCTGGGACACCACCCGCACCGACTGGCGCACCTTCCGCGTCGACCGGATGTCGTTGAAAACCCCCAACGGCCCCCGCTTCACCCCGCGCGAAGCACCCCACGACGACCTCGCCGCGTACGTCACCGAAGGACTCACCAGCGCCTACCAGAAAGTCCGCGCCACCGTCCGCCTGCACGCCCCCGCCGAGCACTTCACCGAACAGCTCACCACCGGCTGGGGCGCCATCGAACCCGTAGACGACCAGAGCTGCCTGTTCCACACCGCCAGCGACTCGCTCGAAATGCTCGCCTTCTACCTCGGCCTGCTCCAGACCGACTTCGACGTTATCGACCCACCCGAACTCGCCACCCACCTCGACGACCTCGGCCACCGCTACCTCCGCGCGGCCCGCCCCCGCTAGAACAACGGCCAGGGAATCGCACGCCAGTCGTCACCCGGTTCCGGGAAACGGCCGTCCGCCAGCAACTTCGCCGCCCGCGTGCCGATCGCGGCGATCTCCGCCCGCGTCAGGTGCGGCGCCAGCTCCTCACCCAGCGAACCCGCCAGCAACGACGGCACCGCCGCCAGCTTCTCCCCGATCTCCCCCGGCAGCTCGTCCCCGACCCACCCCCACAACACCGTCCGCAACTTCGGCTCGGTGTGCAGGCAGATCCCGTGATCCACCCCGTACACCCCACCGTCCACCCCGGCCAGCACGTGCCCGCCCTTGCGATCGGTGTTGTTCACCACCACGTCCAGCGCCGCCAGCTCCCGCATCCCCGGGTGATCCGCGTGCGCCAGCACCGCCGGCTCCCCCGACCGGTCGTGCGCGTGCAACACCACCCGCCACCCCGGCGGCACCTCGGCCGGCGACCGCACGTCGATCAGCTCGACGTCCTCATCCGTCTCGATCCACAACTGCACCATGCCCGGCCCGAACGGACCATCCCGCAACACCGTCGGCGGCACCCGCCCCAACCCGGTGCGCTCAGCCACCAGCGCCGTCGCCACCTCACGCCCGGCCAGCGTGCCGTCCGGGAAATCCCACAGCGGCCGCTCACCCGAAACCGGCTTGTACACCGCGTTCGCCTCGACCCCGTCCAGCTCCACCGAGCAGAACAAGGTCACGTTCGACGCGTCGACCAGCCGCCCCTCCACCGAGATCCGCCCGTGCGCCACCAGCTCCGCGGGATCGGAAGACGAATCGGCCAACTCACTCCTCGATGACGTCCACATCACGCCGGTACCCGTTCTGCCGGGGACAGATGTGCCCCTCCGGGTCCAGCGGCTCACCACACAGCGGGCACGGCTTCCGCCCCGCGTTGACCACCCGGTCCGCCCGCTCCGCGAACGCCCGCGCCGCCACCGGGCTCAGGAACACCCGCACCGCGTCGGGCCCCTCCTCGGTGTCGTCGAGCACCACGGTCTCATCGACCTCGCCCTCGGTCACCGCGAGCAGCTCGATCACCACCGCACTGCTCTCGGCATCCCACCCCAGCCCCATCGTGCCGACGCGGAACTCCTCCTCCACCGGCACGGAGAGCGGACCGGCATCGACCAGCTCATCAGGTGTTTCCGCCGGGATCTCGGCGCCGAAGCGCGTGGCGACCTCGTCGAGCAGCGAACCGAGCCGCTCCGCGAGCACCGCCACCTGCTGCTTCTCGATGGTCACACTGATCGTGCGCACATCCTCGGACGCCTGCAGGTAGAAAGTGCGGTCACCGGGTTCCCCGACGGTCCCGGCGACGAACCGGTCGGGCTGACGGAAGACGTGGATTACACGGGCCATGACAACCTCGACCCTAGGCCACCCGCCGAAGATCGGCATCCGCCGCCCCGGGTTTCGCCCTGGGCGAACAAGACGGGCAGAAATCCGACCTTTCCCCCAGCCAACGGAAAACCGTTCACCACAAGATCGCGAAGCGCTCGAAAGAGTGACTAAACTCGCGCGATGCCCGAGATCGCGCCTTACGGAGCCTGGACCTCACCCATCACCGCCGCGGACGTCGCCGCCGCCGGGAACACGCCCCAGTGGCTCGACGTCGTCGACGGCGAAGTCTGGTGGGCCGAAGCCCGGCCCGGCGAAAGCGGGCGCGTCGCACTGGTCAAGGCCGGCCCCACCGGCACCGTCGAAGAACTCCTCCCCGCGCCATGGAACGCCCGCAACCGCGTCCACGAATACGGCGGCAGGCCCTGGCTCGCCCTCGACGGCAAGATCGCCTTCACCCACTGGGACGACCAGCGCGTCCACCTCCGCGACCCGGCCACCGGCGAGGTCACCCCGCTCACCGCCGAACCCGCGGTCCCCCAAGGCGTCCGCTACAGCGACCTCCGCCCCGGCCGCCCCGGCGAACTCTGGGCCGTCCGCGAAACCAGCACCGGCCCCCGCCGCACCGACATCACCCGCGCCCTCGTCGCCATCTCCCTCACCGGCGCCCCCGAACGCGAACTCACCGCCACCCACCACTTCCTCACCGCCCCCCAGCTCTCCCCCGACCACACCCACGCCGCCTGGCTCGGCTGGAACCACCCCGACATGCCGTGGGACGCCACCGAACTCTGCGTCGCCCAGGTCGCCCCCGACGGCACCTTCGGCCCCCACCGCGTCCTCGCCGGCGGCCCCGGCGTCGCCGTCTGCCAGCTCGAATGGGAAACCCCCGACAGCATCCTCGCCCTGCTCGACCCCGACGGCTGGTGGAACCTGCACCGCGTCGGCCTCGACGGCACCAGCCGCAACCTCGCCCCGGTCACCGAAGAACTCGGCGGCGCACTCTGGAAACTCGGCCTCACCTGGTTCACCCCGCTCGGCGACGGCAAGCACGCCGTGCTCAACTCCGGCCGCCTCGCCGTGCTCGACGAGCACACCGCCCAGGTCACCACCATCGACCCCGAAACCACCTGGGCCGCCGGCATCGCCCCCTACGGCAACGGCATCGCCGGCCTCGCCGCCGGACCCCGCCAGGAAACCGCCGTCCTGCACGCCGACCTCACCACCGGCACCCTCACCGAAATCACCCCCCGCCCCGGCGAAGCCCCCTCCGACGACCGCCTCCCCGACCCGGCCTACCTCCCCACCCCCGTCGAACGCGTCTTCACCGCCGCCGACGGCGAACCCATCCCCGCCTACGTCTACCCACCCGCCAACGCCGACTTCACCGGCCCCGACGACCAGCTCCCGCCCTACCTCGTGCACGTGCACGGCGGCCCCACCGGCCGCAACTACCCCGTGCTCGACCTCGACTTCAGCTACTTCACCAGCCGCGGCATCGGCGTGGTCGCGGTCAACTACGGCGGCTCCACCGGCTACGGCAGGCGCTTCCGTGAACGCCTCCGCGAACAGTGGGGCGTGGTCGACGTCGCCGACTGCGTCGCCGTCGCCCACCAGCTCGTCACCGAAGGCGCCGCCGACCCCGACCGCCTCGCCATCCGCGGCGGCAGCGCCGGCGGCTACACCTCCGCCGTCACCATGACCACCGAACGCGCCTTCCGCGCCGCCACCGTCAAATACCCCATCCTCGACCTCCACCGCTGGACCGCCGCCGGCGGCGAAACCCACGACTTCGAATCCCGCTACCTCGACGGCCTCATCGGCCCACTCCCGGAAACCGCCGACCGCTACCGCGACCGCTCACCCATCAACAACACCGGCACCCTGGCCGGCCCCCTGCTCTTCCTCCAGGGCCTCGACGACCAGATCTGCCCACCCGAACAAGCCGACCGCTTCGTCGCCTCCCTGCGCGGCACCGAGGTCCCGCACGCCTACCTCACCTTCGACGGCGAACAGCACGGCTTCCGTAAGGCCGAGACCATCATCGCCGCCCTCGAAGCCGAACTCGCCTTCTACGGCCAGGTCTTCGGCTTCGACACCCCCGGCATCACCCCGGTGGACCTCCGCCCGTGATCCGCCCGCCCCGACTCCAGCCCGGCGACCACGTCGCCCTCGTCAGCCCCGCCGGACCGGTCGCCGACGACCTGCTCGACACCGCGCACCGCACCCTCAAGTCCTGGGGACTCGAAGTCCACGAAGGACCCCACGCCCGCGGCGTGCACCCCACCGTGCCCTACCTCGCCGCCCCCGACACCGACCGCGCCAGCGACTTCACCCAGGCCTGGCTCGACCCCGACATCCGCGCCGTGTTCGCCGCCCGCGGCGGCTACGGCAGCATGCGCATCCTCGACCTCGTCGACTGGACCGCGCTCCGCGAAGCCGGACCCAAGATCCTCACCGGCTCCAGCGACATCACCGCCCTGCACGAGGCCGTCGGCGTCCATCTCGGACTCACCACCCTGTTCGCCCCCATGGTCGGCAGCGTCCTGCTCACCCCGGGCGCCGCCGACCACCTCCACCGCTCGCTCTTCGACCCCGCCACCGCGCTCGACCTCGCCCGGCCCGGCGCCGAACCACTGGTACCCGGCCAAGCCGAGGGCGTGCTCGTCGGCGGGAACGCCAGCCTGCTGGTGTCCAGCCTCGGCGCCCCCGAACACCGACCCGCCACCGGCGCGATCGCCCTGCTCGAGGACATCACCGAAAGCACCTACCGGCTCGACCGCATCCTCACCCAGCTGCTGCGGTCGGGCTGGTTCGACGGCGTCGCGGGCATCGTGCTCGGCTCGTGGGCCGACTGCGGACCACCCGAAGACATCAAGGCCCTCATGCTCGACCGCCTCGGCCCGCTCGGCGTGCCCGTGCTCTGGGAAGCCGGGATCGGCCACGTCCCCGACTCACCCACCGTCCCGCTCGGCGTCCCCGCCCGGCTCGACGCCGACGCGGGCACGCTCACCGCGCTCGAACCCGCACTGTCTGGTTAGGACGCATCCCACCAGGCCAGCACCCGCGTCCCGGACAGCGTCAGCCACTTCGACCGCTCCCCGGCCAGCACATCGATGTCGAACCACACCCGGCCGGGGTGCCGGTTCCCCTGCACCCACGTCCCGTCCGGCTGCCGCGCGTCCCGGATCAACCCGATCGCCTCGGCCATCCGCGGATCCGGCGCCGACCCGTCGTGCACCGACGCCGCCCGGAAGTACTCCGCCGCGTTGAGCACGTCGTAGAACCACCGGAATGGATAAGCGAACCGGCCCACCCACGGCGCGATCGGCTCACCGGTGGACAACCGCCGGAACAACCCCCGCACCAGCAAGTACTCCTCACCCGCCCGGCGCGCCGCCCGCGTGGCCTCGGTGCCACCCGTCGCGATCTCGTGCGCCAGCAGGCCCTTGAGCGAATTCAACGTCGAATGGACCGACGACCGCTTCGAACCCTCGACCCACTCGCAGTTCCAGCCACCATCGGACAGCTGGTGCTCGACGAACCAGTCCACGATCCCGGAGATGTCGACACCCAGCCACAGCCCGTTCTCCACCGTCCACGCGTTGATGCAGCAGTCGACCTCACCACCCCAGTAGGGCAGGTCGTCGTACTCCCACCGCGCGTTCTCCGCGAGCAGCTCGGCCGTGCGCCGCTCCCGCAGGACCGCCGCGTCCAACCCCCACTCCCGCAACGCGTTCAGCGACCACGTGGTCGCCGTCCACGGCTGGGCAGGCTCCTTCGCCGGGTCGTAATCCGCGGGGAAGAACGCACCACCCGCCCACCGCCCGTCCGGGTCCTGGTGCGCGAGCAGCCGAGCGCCGAAACCCTCGGTCGCCACCCTCGCCCTGGTCGCCTCCCACACCTCGGGCGGTTCGCCCGCGATGTCCCGTTCGATCTGCCAGCGCAGGGCAGGATCCGCGTCACACAGCCACGACACGCTGACCATCCGCGGACTCTATCGGCATACTCGGCGGCATGGGCAAGACTTACCAGCGCCTCGACGACCGCCTCCGGGCCTTCATCGACGCACAGCCGGTCTTCTTCGTGGCGAGCGCACCACTGAGCGGCGACGGGCACGTCAACCTCTCCCCGAAGGGCCGCGCCGGAACGCTCGCCGTGCTCGACGAGCTGACCGTCGCCTACCTCGACTTCGGCGGCAGCCACGCCGAGACGATCGCGCACCTCCGCGAGAACGGCCGCGTCACGCTGATGTGGTGCGCCTTCACCGGACCGCCCAAGGTGCTGCGCCTGCACGGCCGCGGCGAACCGGTCTTCCGCGACGACCCGCGCTGGGCCGAGCTGGTGCGCCGGTTCGGTGACGCCGACGGGCCGGGCCTGCGGGCGGTGATCGTGGTGCGCGCCGAGCTGATCAGCGACAGCTGCGGGTTCGCCGTGCCGTTCCTCGACTACCGCGAAGAGCGCAGCCTGCACGCCGAGTACTTCGGCCGCAAGACCGACGAGGAGTTCGCCGCCTACTGCGCCGGCAAGGAAACGAACGTCGCCAGCATCGACGGGCTGCCCGCGATCCCGCTGCCGTTGCCGCAGCGGACCGACGATGCGCCTGTCCACTGAGGACTGCCGCACCCGGTTCACCGGCGAGCGCGCGGCCATCCTGGGCACAGTCACCGAAGCGGGGACCCCGCACCTGGTGCCGGTGACCTTCGTCGTGCTCGGCGACGAGATCTGCTTCGCCGTCGACCACAAGCCCAAGCGCACGCGGGATCTGGCCCGGCTGCGGAACATCACCGCGAACCCGGCGGTCAGCTTCCTCGCCGACCGGTACGCCGACGACTGGGACCAGCTGTGGTGGGTCCGTGCCGACGGCCGCGCCACCGTGCTCGGCGAACACCCCGAAGCCGTCGCCGCGCTGCGCGCGAAGTACCCGCAATACCGGGACACTCCCCCGGAGGGGCCGATCGTGCGGACCGTGATCAGCCGCTGGACCGGCTGGTCCTTCGTCTAGGCGGATCTTTTTCAGCGCCAGGCGAGATTTTCGTTTGAAGCGGTGCCGTATAGGTCGTTATACACTTGACTGCCGAGTGCATGACCACGATCGGTCACCACCGGGATCAGCGGTCCAGGAGCTCCGGCTTCCGCCAGGCCGCGATCAGCCCCAGCGGGTCCGGCTTGAGCAGGGACGCCCCCGCGTACACGCTCACCGCCAGCACTCCCCCGATGAACCACCAGTCGTAGAGCGCCTGCTCCCCCGTCGGGTAGTAGACCAGCACCAGGAACACCGAGACCCCGACCACCCAGGCCAGGTGCTTGCGCTCCCACGGGAAGCTCGACGCCAGGACAAAACCCCAGGTCAGGTACCACGGCAGGGTCGGCGGCGCGAGGATCGCCACGGCCAGCAGCGCGGCCGCGGCCCGCAGCACGGCCTGGTTGCCCCCGTCCCGCGAGAGCCACCACTGCCGCACCACGAAGACGGCCAGCACCACCCACGCCAGCGTCCGGAACACCGTGACGAACGGGGACGGCGGCACGTCGACCATGATGTGCGCCATGGTGTAGAAGATCTCGCCGATCCCGGTCGGGAAGTTCAGCCAGTTCGCGATCAGCTGCGGCGCGCTCATCCCGGTGAACCAGCCGATGTTCATCGAACCGAGCGAAACCCACGTCCCCACCACGAAAACCGGGACGAACACACCCAGCGCGGGCAGCAGCGCGCGGAAGAACCGCTTCACCTTGCCCCCACTGGGCAACTGCGCGGCCCACATCCAGACCAGGAACGGCAACGCCACCGCCGCGGTCGGCTTGATCAGCATGCCCACGGTCACCAGCACCACCGACAGCACCGGGCGGCGTTCCAGCATGGCCAGCACGCCGGTGGTCAGGAAACCCAGCATCAGCAGGTCGTTGTGCGGGCCGCCGACCAGGTGGATCACCGTCATCGGGCTGGCCACCGCCAGCCACAGCGTCACCGGCAGCTTCCCGCCGAGGTGCCTGACCAGCCGCGGCAGCGACCACAGCACCCCGGCCAGGCCGACCATGATCACCAGGCGGGTGAGGATCACGCCCAGAATCATGTTGTTGCCGGTGAGCCCGACCACCCACTTCGACACCAGCAGGAACAGCGGGCCGTAGGGCGCCGGCGTGGTCTGCCACAGCTGGTGCACGTTGAGCACCACGTCCGGCAGCACGTTCAGCTCGGCCGGGCCGGTGGCGTACGGGTCCATGCCGTGCAGCAGCTGCGCGCCCTGCCCGAGGTAGGAGAACACGTCGCGGGTGAACAGCGGCGGCGACACCAGCAGCGGGCCCATCCAGCAGGCCGCCGCGATCACCACCGGCTTCGCGCCGACGCGGCCGTCCAGCACGTACCGGCCCAGCCGCACCCACGCCCACACCACCAAGCCGAAGCCGAAGTAGAGCAGCGCGGTCGCCAGCGCCTTGCCGTGGCCGTAGCGGATGAACGACAGCGGACCGTGGCCGAGCACCGGGTCCCGGATCAGGATCCCGCCCGCACCGAGCGCCGCGAGCATGAGCAGGGTCGTGCCGACCGTGCCCATCGCGATCGTGCGGTACGGGAAGCGCGACGGAGTCAGGGTCAGCGTGCCCGCCTCGGCCGCGGGGTCTGTGGTGGTGGCCATTTCACCACAGGAGATTACACACCGCGCTCCCCCGCCTGCCCCGCGCCAGCACCTTCCGGAGTCACGGTTCCACCCGGAAGTGCGGCCAGCAACGACTTCGTGTACTCGTGGCGCGGCGAGAGCAGGACCTCCTCCACGGTGCCGACCTCGACCAGCTCACCGCGGTACATCACCGCCACGCGATCGGCGATGTTCCACGCCAGCCCCAGATCGTGCGTGATCACCAGCCCGGCCAGGCCCAGTTCCCGCCGCAACCGCAGCAGCAGCGCGAGGATCTCCCCGCGCACCGACGCGTCGAGCGAGGCCACTGGCTCGTCGGCGACCACCACCTTGGGATCGAGCGCGAGCGCCCCGGCGATCACCACGCGCTGGCGCTGCCCGCCGGAGAGCTCGTGCGGCAGCCGTTGCATGAACCGTTCCGCCGGCCGCAGTTCCGCCGCCTCCAGCGCCTTCGTCACGATCTCGCGCTCGTTCTGGGCCAGCCCGTGGATCCGCGGGCCCTCCGCGACGGCCTCGTACACGCTGTGCCGCGGGTTCAGCGCGCTCGTCGGGTCCTGCAGCACCAACTGCACCTGCCGCCGGTACGCCTTGAGCCCGGCACTGGTCATCGGCACCGGCTCACCCTCGAACAGCACCTGGCCCGAGGTCGGCTTCTGCAGTCCCATCAGCGTGCGCGCCAGCGTCGTCTTGCCCGAGCCGGACTGGCCGACCAGCGCGATGATCTCGTTGCGCCGGACCTCGATGTCCACGCCCTTGACCGCGTCGATCGCCGCGCCCTTGCGGTCGCGGAAGCGGACGTGCAGGTCCCTGGCCGCCAGCAGCGGCCCCTCCCCCGTGTCCACCGCGGTCTCCGGCTCCGGCGGCAGTTCGGTCGCGGTGGCCGGGGCGAACCGCGAAACCGGGTCACCCACGGTGGGGAACGCCGCGGCGAGCGCCCGGGTGTGGGCGTGCTTCGGCGCGGCCATCACCTGCTTGCCCACGCCCTCCTCGACGATCTCCCCGTCGTACATCACCGCGATGCGGGCGCAGGTCGCCGCCAGCACCGACAGGTCGTGGCTGATCATGATCAGCCCGATGCCCTGCTCGGCGACCAGGCCGCTGAGCAGTTCGAGCACCTGGGCCTGCACGATCACGTCCAGCGCGGTGGTCGGCTCGTCGGCGATGATCAGCCGCGGCCGGCAGGCCAGCGCCATCGCGATCATCACCCGCTGCTTCTGCCCGCCCGAGAGCTCGTGCGGGTACGCCCCCGCCCGGCTGACCGGCAGGTCGACCTGCGTCAGCAGCTCTTCGACCCGCTCGCGGACCGCGCTCTCGCTCTGTGCCTTGCCCTCCGGCGGGTGCAGCCGGATCGGCTCGGCGATCTGCTCCCCGATGCGCCGCACCGGGTTCAGCGCGTGCATCGCGCCCTGGAACACGATCGAGGCCGACGACCAGCGCACCGCGCGCAGCCGCCCCCACTTCATCGTGGTGACGTCCTCACCGTCGAGCAGGATCTCGCCGGTGATCTTCGCGGACTTCGGCAGCAGCCGGAGCACGCTCATCGCCACCGTCGACTTGCCCGACCCGGACTCCCCCGCCACGCCGACCGTGTCACCCGGTTCCAGCCGGAGGCTGACCTCCCGCACCGCGTGCACGTCCTCCCCGGTCGCCGGGTAGGTCACGTTCAGGTTCCTGATCTCCAGCAACGCGCTCATCGATCCCCCTTGAGCCGCGGGTTGAGCACGGTCTCCAGCGCCCGGCCGACCAGCGTGAAGCACAGCACGATCGCGACGATGGCCAGGCCCGGCGGCAGCAGGTACCACCAGGCGCCACCGCTGACCGCGCCCGAGCTGAGCGCGGTCTGCAGCATCGAGCCCCACGAGACGTTGTTCGGATCACCGAGGCCGAGGAAGGACAGCGTGGACTCGGCGATGATCGAGCCGCCGACCACCAGCGTGGTGTTCGCCAGCACCAGCGGCATCACCGCGGGCAGCACGTGCTTGCCGATCACGTGCAGGTGCCCGCCGCCCAGCGCCTTCGACCGCTCGATGTACGGGCGGCTCTCCACGGTCAGCGTCTGCGCGCGCACCAGGCGCGCGGTGGTCGGCCACGAGGTGACCCCGACCGCGACGATGATCGTCGGGATGCCGCGCGGCAGCACGCTGGACAGCGCGATCGCCAGCACCAGCGAGGGCAGCACCAGGAAGAAGTCGGTGAACGGCAGCAGGATCCGCGCCACCCACCGGCCGAAGTGCCCGGCCGCGATGCCGACGACGGTGCCGATCAGCACCGAGAGCACGGTCGCCGCCAAGCCCACCAGCAGCGAAACCCGCGCACCCCAGAAGGTCAGCAGCAGCACCGAGCGACCGTCCACATCGGTCCCGAGCAGGTACTCGCCGGTCGGCGGCTGCAGCGGCCTGCCCGGCGCCTTGGTCACGTCCAGGCCGGCCGGATCGGTGATCACCGGCGCCAGCACCGCCAGCACCACGATCACCACCAGCAGCGCCAGCCCGACCAGCCCGCCGCGGTTCTTCGCGAACTCCCGCCACACGTTCCCGGCGGCGGCGAACCGCCGGTGCCAGGCGATCGCCCGGGCAGACCGCGTCTCCGTCGTCCCGGTCATGAGGCACGCACCCTCGGGTCGAGCACCCGGTAGAGCACTTCGGCGAACAGGTTCATCACGACCACCGAACCGGCCAGAATCAAGAACACTCCTTGCAGCAGCGGCAGGTCCGGCCCGCGCAGCGCTTCGAACGTGAGCAGGCCGAGGCCCGGCCACGAGAACACGGCCTCGACCGTGACCGTGCCCGACACCACCAGCCCGAACTGCAGGAACACCAGGGTCACCGTGGGCAGCAAGGCGTTCGGCACGGCGTGCCGCCGCCGCACCAGGTCGTCGCGCAGCCCCTTCGCGCGGGCCGTGGTCAGGTAGTCCGCGTTCATCTCCTCCAGCAGGGACGACCGCATCACCAGCATGTACTGCGCGTAGATCACCGCGAGCAGGGTGACGCACGGCAGCACCAGGTGGTGCGCCACGTCCAGCAGTTCGGGGAAGAAACCCGGCGGGGTGTCCGGCGAGGTCATCCCCCGGCTCGGGAACAACCCCTGGGTGGCGATCAGCAGCATCAGGCCCAGCCAGAACTGCGGCACCGACCACAGCGTCAGCGCCACCCCGGTCTGGACCTTGTCGAACGAGCTGCCGCGCTTCCACGCCGCCCGCACGCCGAGCCACAGGCCCAGCGCGACCGCCAGCACGGTGGCGGTGCCGACGAGCAGGATGGTCGGCCACACCCGCTCGCCGATCATCGCCGCGACCGACCGGTTGTAGATGTAGGAGGTGCCCAGGTCACCGCGCAGCAGCCCGCCGAAGTAGTCGAGGAACTGCTGCAGCATCGGCTTGTCCACGCCCAGCCGGGCGCGGAGCTCGGCCAGCTGCTGCGGGCTGGTGGGCCGGTCCCTGGTCATCGTGGTGACCGGGTCGCCGGGGATCATCCGGAACAGCAGGAAGCCCAGCACCACCACCAGCAGCAGGCTGACCAGCCCGGAGCCGATCTTCCCGGCGAGAAACCGAAGGGTCCCGGTACCCCCGCGTCGTTCGTCCGGGTCGGGCAACTCGGTACCCGGGGCTGTCGAGACCGCTTCGGTCAACGCCTCTTGCTCCTATTCCTTGTCGTCGTCCGAGCCGGCGGACTTGCCGCGCCGCGACACCATCACACCGACCAGCACGACCACGAGCACCGCACCGGCACCGATGGCGATCCACGCCCCGGTCGGCAGGCCGCCCGAGTCACCGGCGGCCGCGGCGTCCTCGCCGGCCGGCACCGCACCGTAGAAGCTCCAGTACCCGCTCTGCTCCATCAGCGCGCCGTCGGCGACGGGCTGCTTGGTCAGCGACGAGAACTTGTCCGAGCGGTAGGCCTCCAGCGCGCTCTTGTAGTCGAGCACCAGGCTCGGCGCCTGGTCGTAGTAGCGGGCCTGGGCCTGCTTCGCGTACTCGGCGCGCTTGGTGATGTCGGACTCGGCGGCCTGCAGCGCGTAGAGCCGGTCGTACTCCGCGTCGCAGAAGAACGCGTTGCTGCTCGTGCTGCCGGCGGTGGCGGGCAGCACCGAGCAGGTCTGCTTGGCCAGGATGTAGTCCGGGTCCGGGTTGGTGCCCCAGCCCGAGAGCGCCAGGTCGTAGTTGCCCGCCGAAGTGGACTCGTCCACCTCGTTGTCCGACACCAGCTTCTCGATCACCTTGATGCCGATCTCCCCGAGCCAGCCCGCGACGTACTTGACCACGCGCTGGTCGTAGTCACGGGTGGCGTGCCCGGTGAAGCGCAGCTCCAGCTTGCGCCCGTCCGGGCCGACGCGGATCCCGTCCGGGCCCTTCGGGTAGCCGGCCTGGTCCAGCGCGGCGTTCGCGGCGGCCAGGTCGAAGGTGTACTTCTCGGCCGGGCCCGGCTCGTAGTGGTAGGTCTTGAACACCGGCGGCACGATGCCGCCCGGCGCCTCGCCGTACCCGCCGAGCACCTTGTCGATGATGGTGGCCGGGTCGATCGCGCGGGCGATCGCCTTGCGCACCCGCACGTCCTTGAGCGCCGGGTGCCCGTCGCCGATCGGCTGGCGGTCGAAGTTCTGCGCGCCCGGGTTCATCAGCAACTCGTCGTAGCGGCGGCCGACAGCCTTGTTCGTGGTGATGCCCGGCTTGCCGTTGAGCGAGTCGAACTGGGTCGCGGTGAGCCGGTTGATCAGGTCCACCTCGCCGTTGTTCAGCGCGTTGACCGCGGCGTCGGCGTTGTCGAACTTGACGAACTGCAGCTCGTCCACCTTCGGCGCGCCACGCCAGTAGTTCGGGTTCGCCTTCATCTTGACCAGCTGGTTGGTCTGGTACTCGGTGATGGTGAACGGGCCCGAGCCCACGCCGACCTTGGCGACGGTGTCCGTCTCCGGCGAGGCCATGTCGGTCACGCCCGACCAGACGTGCTCGGGCACGATCGGCACGTCGAGCGCGGTCATCGAGGCCTGCGGCTTCTTCAGCGTCACGGTCAGCGTGCGGTCGTCGGTGGCGGTCACCGTCTGGAACTGCTCGACGAAGGTGCCGTTGGCCTCGCGCGCGGCCGGGTCCGACATCATCCGGTTGAAGGTGAAGGCGGCGTCACGCGCGGTCAGCGGCGTGCCGTCGGACCACTTCGTGTCGCGGATCTTGAAGGTCCAGGTCAGCCCGTCCGCCGACGGCGTCCACGACTCCGCCAGCCCGGGCGCGGGCAGGTTGTCCTCCGCCGAGGCCAGGGTGAGGAACTCCCACGAGATCCGGCCGATCATCGCGGTCGAGGCGAAGCTCGCGGTGAACGGGTTCAGGTGGTCGATGGACTGGACCAGCGCCACCCGCAGCACGGTCGGCTGCTGCGCCTGGGCGGGCCCGACGGCCAGCACCGGCCCGGCCACCAGCGCGGTGGCGCCCAGCGCGGCCGCACGCCGCCGCCAGGTAGTTCTCACTGCACGCATTCTCACGATCCCCAATCGTCCCAAGCCCCGTCCCCGAAAGCCGAAAAGTAACCATTCACCGCCACCCGAAGTCAACGATTGCCGGTCGTTCATGCCAAGCCGTTACCCAACCAGGTGGGGGCGATGACGAACGTCACTTGCGGCGCCCACTAGGTTGAACCCCATGCGGATCATGATCTCGGCCGACATGGAGGGTGCCACGGGGGTCACCTGGACCGACGACGTGGTCCCCGGAACCGAGCAGTGGCAACGATTCCGCAGGCTCTTCACCGGTGACGTCAACGCCGTGGCGGCCGGGCTGGCCGAGGCGGGCGCGGACGACCTGCTGGTGAACGAGGCCCATTCGTCCCAGCGGAACCTGCTGCTGGAGGAGCTCGATCCGCGGGCCCGCATGCTCACCGGCAGGCACAAGCCGCTGTCGATGATGCAGGGCATCGACAGCGATGTGGACGGTGTGGTCTTCCTCGGCTACCACGCCGGGGCGGGCGCCGACGGCGTGCTTTCCCACACCTACCTGGAGAACCAGATCACCGGCGTGTGGCTGGACGGCAAGCACGCCAGCGAGGGCAGGCTCAACGCCGCGCTCGCCGCCGAATACGGCGTGCCGGTCCTGCTGGTCACCGGCGACGACAAGACCTGCGAAGACGCCGCGGACTACGCGCCCGGCGCGGAACTGGTCGCGGTGAAGGAATGCGTCAGCCGGTACGCGGCGATCTGCCTGCCCCCTTCACGTACGGCTGAACTGCAGACCGAGGCGGCGCGGCGCGCGATGGCCAGGGCCGGGCGCGGGGAACCCTCGCCGCGGGGCCACCGGATCGAGGTGGAGTTCGACGCGAGCCACCTCGCGCAGGCGACCGCGGTGATCCCCACGGTGGACCAGGTGGGCGTGCGGCGGGTGGGTTTCGACGCGCCGAACATGACCGAAGCGATGAAAGCGTTCAAGGTGGTCACCGCGATCGCCGCGGGCGCGGTGCAGGGGAAGTATGGCTGAGCTGGATGTGGTGTCGGTCTGCGCGGACCTCGTGCGGTTCGACACGACGAACCGGGGCAACGGGGATTCGGAGGGGGAACGGGACGCCGCCGAGTACGTGGCGGGCCTGCTCACCGCCGCCGGGCTCACCCCGGAGATCTACGAATCGGCACCCGGCCGGGCCAATGTGGTCGCCCGCGTCGCCGGCAGCGACCCGACTCTGCCGCCGCTGCTGGTGCAGGGCCACCTCGACGTGGTGCCCGCCGACGCGGCCGACTGGTCCGTGCCGCCGTTCTCCGGCGAGGTGCGCGACGGGTTCCTCTGGGGCCGCGGCGCCACCGACATGAAGGACTTCTGCGCGATGGTGCTGTCCGTTGTGGACGGCTTCGCGCGCGAGGGGCGGAAGCCGCGCCGCGACATCGTGCTCGCCTTCGTCGCCGACGAGGAGGACCGCGGGGAGTACGGCGCGCACTGGCTGGTCGAGCACCATCCGTCCCTTTTCGACGGTTGCGCGGCGGCGATCAGCGAGTCCGGTGCCTACACCTACCACGTGCCCGCCGCCGACGGCCGGATCGTGCGGATCTACCCGGTCGGCGCGGCCGAGCGCGGCACCGCGCACCTGCGGCTGACCGCCCGCGGCCGCGCCGGGCACGGCTCCCGGCGCAACCATGAGAACGCCGTGGTCCGGCTCGTCGGCGCGCTGAACCGGATCGCCACGCACGAGTGGCCGGTGCGGTTGACCCCGGCGGTGCGCGCGTTCATCGAGCAGACCGGAAAAGCGCTCGACGTCGAGGTGGACTTGTCCAGTTCGGACGCAGTGGACGGGACATTGGCGCGGCTGGGCCCGGCGGCGTCGCTGGTCGAGTCGACGGTGCGCAACAGCACCACGCCGACCATGCTGGACGCGGGGTACAAGGTGAACGTGATCCCCAGCGTGGCGCAGGCGCAGGTGGACACCCGCACGTTGCCCGGCACCGAGGCGGAACTGCTGGCCACAGTGGACGAACTGCTCGGGCCGGACGTGACCAGGGAGTTCGTCGCGCACCAGGGCCCGGTGCAGGCGCCGATCGACACCCCGTGGTTCGACGCGATGGCCGACGCCCTGCGCGCCCAGGACCCGGACGCGGTCGTGGTCCCGTACTGCCTGGGCGGCGGCACCGACGCCAAGGCCTTCGCGAAGCTCGGCATCGACTGCTACGGGTTCGCGCCGCTGTGGCTGCCGGAGGGCTTCCCGTACCGCGCCATGGCCCACGGCGTCGACGAACGCGTCCCGGTGGACGGCCTCCTGTTCGGCACGCGGGTGCTGGACCACTTCCTCACCCACTGCTGATCGGTGCGGGTTTTGCCCTGGTCGGTCGAGCGCGTTGCGCTGGAAAGCCGTGCCGTATAGGACGTTATACACCTGACTGGGCACGCGGCGCGGTTGTCTGATTTCGGACGGGAAACGAAGGCGTTCTTGACAACGATGTCACAGCGCGCTTATTTAACGGGGCGCCGTTCCGGCGGCGCCTCCCCTGCGATCCCGCCCGGAACCTGGAGCAAAGATGCCCCGAAGCGTCCGACCACCGGTCTGCGCGCTGCTGTCCGCCGTTGTGCTCTCGGCTGGCCTGACCGCGGTCCCCTCCCCCGCACTGGCCGCGCCCGCGCCCCCGCCCGACTTCTACTCCTCGTTCGAGCCGGGCGAGCCCGCGCCCAACTGGACCGACACGGTGGACACCGGCCCCGACGGCAAGCCCAAGGCCCACGGGGTCAACGGCGCCAACGGCACCGCCATCCCCGGCGACGTGCGCGGCAAGCTCGCCGAGGCCACGGCCAGCAGCGAGAACCCCGAGGGCGGCGAGACCGCGCCCAACCTGGCCGACGGCAAGCCCGAGTCGAAGTGGCTGTCGAAGAACCCCACCGCCTGGGCGCAGCTCGCGATGACCGAGCCGGTGACCATCACCCGGTACGGCCTCACCTCGGCGAACGACTTCGACGAGCGCGACCCCCAGGACTGGAAGCTCCAGGGCTCGGCCGACGGCACCACCTGGACCGACCTCGACGCCCAGACCGGCCAGGAGTTCACCGAGCGCTTCCAGCCCAAGGAATACCGGCTGGCCGCCCCGGCCACCTTCCAGTACTTCC
Source organism: Amycolatopsis sp. 195334CR (assembly GCF_017309385.1). Classification (NCBI taxonomy): domain Bacteria; kingdom Bacillati; phylum Actinomycetota; class Actinomycetes; order Pseudonocardiales; family Pseudonocardiaceae; genus Amycolatopsis; species Amycolatopsis sp. 195334CR. The sequence continues at coordinate 2,665,962 of NZ_JAFJMJ010000002.1, forward strand.
GGCTCGACATCACCAAGAACAACGGCGGCCCGCTGCTCCAGCTCGCCGAACTGCTGCTGGCCAACGACGAACCGGCCCCGCCGCCGCTGCCCAACATGCGCAGCTTCCCCGACGGCGGCCCGACCGGCGGGTACACGAACAAGTCTCGCGCCGGCTACTCCGGCTCCCGCGCGTTCCGCTACTCCGGCACGCACACCGTCGAGGGCCACGGCTTCTCCTACAACAAGATCTTCGACGTAGACCTGCCGGTCGGCGACGCCACCGAGCTGTCCTACAAGGTCTTCCCCGAGTTCTCCGGTGACGACCTCAAGTACCCCAGCACGAACGTCGCCGTCGACCTCGCCTTCACCGACGGCAGCTACCTGAGCGAGCTGGGCGCCGCCGACCAGTACGGGTTCGCGCTCTCCCCCGCCGGTCAGGGCGCGGCGAAGTCGCTGTCGATCAACCAGTGGAACCTGGTTCGCTCCTCCATCGGCACGGTCGCCAAGGGCAAGGTGATCGACCGGATCCTGGTCGGTTACGACAACCCCGCCGGGCCCGCCCCGCTGCAGGGCTGGCTCGACGACATCCGCCTCGGCGCGGGCACCCCCGCTCCCCCGGCGAACGCCCGCCCGAGCGACCACGTGCTGACCACCCGCGGCACGCACGCGAACTCGACCTTCTCGCGCGGCAACAACTTCCCGGCCACCGCGGTCCCGCACGGCTTCAACTTCTGGACCCCGGTGACCGACGCGGGCTCGACCAGCTGGCTCTACCGCTACCACGAGGGCAACAACGCGCAGAACCTGCCGACCGCGCAGGCGTTCAGCGTCAGCCACGAGCCGAGCCCGTGGATGGGTGACCGGCAGACCTTCCAGGTCCAGCCCTCGCTCGCGACCGGCGTGCCCGACGCCAACCGCGACGCCCGCGAGCTGGCGTTCAAGCACGAGAACGAGGAAGCCAAGGCGCACTACTACGGCGTCCGGTTCGAGAACGGCATCAGGACCGAGCTCGCCCCGACCGATCACGCGGCGCTGTTCCGGTTCACCTTCCCCGGTGCCGACGCCAACCTGATCTTCGACAACGTGAACAACAACGGCGGCCTGACCCTGGACAAGGCGAACGGCACGCTCAGCGGATTCTCCGACGTCAAGAGCGGGCTGTCGGCGGGCGCGGGGCGCCTGTTCGTCTACGCCGAGTTCGACAAGCCGGTGTCCGCGGGCGACAAGCTGCCCGGTGAGGGCCGGGACAACGTCCGCGGCTACCTGCGCTTCGACACCGGCGGCTCGAACACCGTGCAGATGCGCATCGCCACCTCGCTGATCAGCGTCGACCAGGCCAAGAAGAACCTCGGCCAGGAGATCGCCGCCGGCGCCACGCTGGAGTCGGTCCGCGACGCGGCCCAGGCGGCCTGGGACGAGAAGCTCAACGTGATCCAGGTGGAGGGCGCCAGCGCCGACCAGCTGCAGACGCTCTACTCGAACCTGTACCGCCTGTTCCTGTACCCGAACTCGGGTTACGAGAACGTCGGCACGAAGGAGCAGCCGAAGATCCAGTACGCCAGCCCGGTCGCGCCGAAGACCGGCCAGGACACGCCGACGCACACCGGCTCGAAGCTGGTCGACGGCGAGATCTTCGTCAACAACGGCTTCTGGGATACCTACCGCACCACCTGGCCCGCGTACGCGCTGCTCACGCCGACGATGGCCGGGAAGATGGTCGACGGCTTCACCCAGCAGTACCGCGACGGCGGCTGGATCTCGCGCTGGTCCTCCCCCGGCTACGCCAACCTGATGACCGGCACCAGCTCCGACGTGGCCTTCGCCGACGCCTACCTCAAGGGCGTGAAGAACTTCGACGTGCAGTCCGCCTACGACGCCGCGCTGAAGAACGCCAGCGTGACCCCGCCGAACGCCAGCGTGGGCCGCAAGGGGCTCGACACGTCGATCTTCCTCGGCTACACCTCGACCGCGACCGGCGAGGGCATGTCCTGGGGCATCGAGGGGTACGTCAACGACTTCGGCATCGCGAACATGTCGAAGCAGCTCTACGACGAGGCCGCCGCGGACGACCCGCGCAAGCAGGAGTACCTGGAGAACCACGAGTACTTCACCAACCGCGCGCAGAACTACGTCAACACGTTCGACCCCAACGTGAACTTCTTCCAGGGCAAGTCGCCGACCGGCGAATGGCGCGTCCCGGCGAGCGAGTACGAACCCCGCGAATGGGGGCACGACTACACCGAGACCAACGCCTGGAACATGGCCTTCACCGTGCCGCACGACGGCAACGGCCTGGCCAACCTCTACGGCGGCCGCGACGGCCTCGCCAAGAAGCTGGACGAGTTCTGGGCCACCCCGGAGACGGCCACCTTCCCTGGGTCCTACGGCGGTGTGATCCACGAGATGCGCGAGGCCAGGGACGTGCGGATGGGCCAGTACGGGCACTCCAACCAGCCCTCGCACCACATCCCCTACATGTACAACTACGCCGGTCAGCCGTCGAAGACCCAGGAGAAGGTGCGCGAGGTGCTCTCGCGGCTGTACCTGGGCGGCGAGCTGGGCCAGGGGTACGCGGGCGATGAGGACAACGGCGAGATGTCGGCCTGGTACATCTTCAGCGCGCTGGGCTTCTACCCGCTGCAGATGGGCAAGGCGGACTACGCGATCGGCTCGCCGCTGTTCACCAAGGCCACGGTGAACCTGGAGAACGGCAAGAAGCTGGTGATCAACGCCCCGCAGAACAACGCGAAGAACGTCTACGTGCAGGGGCTCAAGGTCAACGGCAAGGACCACAGCTCCACGTCGCTGCCGCACGACCTCCTGGCCAACGGTGGCACGCTGGACTTCACCATGGGCCCGCAGCCGTCCGCGTGGGGCACCGGCGCCGGTGACGCGCCGGAGTCGATCACCGAGGGCACCGCGGTGGCCAGCCCGCTGCACGACCTGACCGGGCCGGGCAAGGGCACCGCCACCGCCGAATCCGGCGACGTGGCCACGCTGTTCGACAACACGTCCGGCTCGGAGTCGAAGCCGGGTTCGTGGGTCCAGTACCAACTGAACTCGGACAACGAAGCGGCTAGCTTCTACACGCTGACCTCGGTGAAGGGCGCCGGTGACCCGAAGAGCTGGGTGCTCAAGGGTTCCTACGACGGTCAGACCTGGGCCGTGGTGGACGAGCGCAAGGACCAGTCGTTCAAGTGGCGCCAGCACACGCGGGCGTTCAAGGCGGCCAAGCCGGGCCACTACACCCACTACCGGCTGGAGATCACCGCGACCGAAGGCGGGCCCGCCGGACTGGCCGAGGTCGAACTGCTCGGCAAGCCCGATCCGGTGTGCACCACCACGATCAATCAGGACCACAACGGCGCGCTGGCCGTGACGAGCGGCGTGACCTGCGTGGACGGCGTGACCGTGCGCGGTCCGGTGACCGTGGCCGACGGGGCTTCGCTGGTGGTCGACGGTGGTGCGATCAGCGGACCGATCTCGGCCTCGAACGCCGGTTCGGTGCGGTTCCTGGGCACGAAGGTGACCGGGCCGATCTCGATCACCGGGTCCACCGGCACGGTGGCGCTGGAGCACAGCACGGTGTACGGGCCGGTGGCGCTCGACGGCAACACCGGGCCGTCGGTGCTGGTCGCGGCGAACACCGTGCAGGGCTCGGTCAGCTGCGGCGGCAACACGCAGCCGGTGAACAACACGCTGGTCAACTCGGTGCGCGGGACCGTCGCCGGGCAGTGCGCCGGCTTGTAGCGGCGACCGCGCGTCACGACACGGGCGGCGTCCGGGAGTTCCCGGGCGCCGCCCGTTAACGTGTGCCCATGCCCGATCAGCCGACCGAGTTCTTCTCGTCCTTCGAGCACGGCGACCCCGCGCCCGGCAGCGGCGACCGGCTCCGCGTGCACGTCGGGGCGGGCCCGGCGAACGCCCCCGCGGCCAAGCCGGGCGCCGGCTTCAGCGGGCTGGCCGCGCTCAACTACCGCACCGAGGTGGCCGGGCAGGCGCGCACCGGGCTGTTCCGCACCGACCTGGTCATCACCGAGCGCAGCGAACTGTCCTATGTGGTGTTCCCCGAGGCGGATCCCCGGTGGCGCGCCACCTTCGTCGCCATCGACATCGAGTTCGACGACGGCACCACGCTCGCCTCGCTGAACCAGCGCGACCAGCACGGCTTCGCAGTCACCGCGAAGGCGCAGGGCCTGGCCAAGAAGCTGTACCTCGACCAGTGGAACCACGTCCGCTGCTCGCTCGCCGCGGCCGCGGGCAAGCGCGCCAAGGCGATCCTGCTCACCACCGAGCTGCCCGACGGGGACGGTGAGGTCTCCGGCTGGCTCGACGACGTGCGGATCACCGAGCGCGAGCCCGCCGCCGAGGTCGAGCCGGTGGACCGCGTGCGCACCACGCGCGGCACGCATTCGGCGAACAACCGCTCGCGCGGCAACAACATCCCGGCCACCGCGCTCCCGCACGGCTTCAACTTCTGGACCCCGGTGACCGACGCGGGGTCGACCACCTGGGTGTACGAGTACCACCGGCGCAACAACGGGGCGAACCGCCCGGCGCTGGAGGCGTTCGGGCTGAGCCACCAGCCGAGCCCGTGGATGGGCGACCGGCACACCTTCCAGGTGATGCCGCGCATCGGCGAGCTGACCGTGGACCGGCAGGCCAGAGCGCTGGCCTTCGACCACGCGAACGAGCTGGACCGCCCGTTCCACTACCGGGTCCGCTTCGACAACGGCATCACCGGCGAGATCGCGCCCGCCGACCACGCCGCCATGCTGCGGTTCACCTTCCCGGCGGGCAAGGCGCACCTGATCTTCGACAACGCCGCCAACCGCGGCGGGCTGCGGCTGCACTCCAACGGCACGGTCACCGGCCACACCTGGGTCCGCAGCCGGCTGTCCGTCGGCGCGCGCCGGATGTACGTCTACGGCAAGGTCGACCGCCCGGTGACCGCGGCGAAGAAGGTGCGCGACCCGGTCTGGCGCACGGTCACCGGGCACCTGAGCTTCGAGGTCGGCGAGCAGGAGGCGGTCAGCCTGCGGATCGCCACCTCGCTGATCAGCCTGCGGCAGGCACAGCACAACCTGGAGCTGGAGATCCCCGACGGCACCAGCTTCGAGGCCGTGCGCGACCACGCGCGCGAGGAGTGGCGCAAGGTGCTGGGGCGCATCGAGATCGAGGGCGCCAGCGAGGACCAGCTCACCACGTTCTACTCGAACCTGTACCGGCTCTACCTGTACCCGAACTCGGCGCACGAAAACACCGGCACCACCGCGTCCCCGGTCTACCGGCACGCGAGCCCGGTCGTCCGCACCACCCGGCTGAGCACGCGGCGGCGCACCGGCGCCAAGGTGCTGGACGGGCCGATGGTGGTGAACAACGGTTTCTGGGACACCTACCGCACCACCTGGCCCGCGTACGCGCTGTTCAGCCCGGAGCGCTGCGGGCAGCTGGCCGAGGGGTTCGTCCAGCAGTACCGCGAAGGCGGCTGGATCTCCCGGTGGTCCTCCCCCGGTTACGCGAACCTGATGACCGGCACCAGCTCCGACGTGGCCTTCGCCGACGCCTACCTCAAGGGCGTGCGCAACTTCGACATCCAGGCCGCCTACGACGCCGCGCTGAAGAACGCCACGGTGACCCCGCCGACCAAGAGCGTGGGACGCAAGGGCCTGGATGAGTCGATCTTCCTCGGGTACACGCCTTCGTCCACACCGGAGGGTCTGTCGTGGGCGCTGGAAGGCTGCATCAACGACTTCGGCATCGCGAACCTGTCGCGCGCGCTGTACGAAGCCGCCGAGGAGGACGACCCGCGGCGAGCCGAATACCTCGACCACCTGCGGTACTTCACCAGCCGCGCGCTGCACTACGTCCACCACTTCGACAAGCGGACCGGGTTCTTCCAGGGCCGTGACCCCGCCGGTGGCTGGCGCTGGAGCACCGAGCAGTACGACCCGGAGCTGTGGGGGTTCGACTACACCGAGACCAACGGCTGGAACATGGCCTTCACCGCGCCGCACGACGGCAACGGGCTGGCGAACCTGTTCGGCGGCCGCAAGAAGCTCGAATCCACTTTGGACACCTTCTTCGCCACGCCGGAAACCGGGCTCAAACCGGGCTCGTACGGCGGCATCATCCACGAGATGACCGAGGCCAGGGACGTCCGGCTGGGCCAGTACGGGCACTCCAACCAGCCCTCGCACCACATCCCGTGGATGTACCTGCACGCCGGTGCCCCGGCCAAGGCGCAGGCGGTGGTGCGCGAGGTGCTGCTGCGCTGCTACCTGGGCAGCGAGATCGGCCAGGGCTACCCCGGCGACGAGGACAACGGCGAGATGTCGGCGTGGTACCTGTTCGCCGCGCTGGGCTTCTACCCGCTGGCCATGGGCAGTCCGTCCTATGTGCTCGGAGCGCCGTTGTTCACCAAGGCCACCGTGCACCTGGACAACGGCGAGAAGCTGGTGATCAACGCGCCCGGCAACACCGCGTCGACGGCGTACGTGCGCGGGCTGAAGGTCAACGGCGAGCCGTACGCCAAGACGCACATCCCGCACGAAACCCTGGCCCGGGGCGCGGTGCTCGACTTCGACCTGGCCGAGGAACCCGGCGACTGGGGCACCGGCGAGGGCGACGCGCCGCCGTCGATGACCACCGGCGAACTGGTCGCCGAGCCGCTCGCCGACCTCCCCGGCCGGGGCCGGTGCGCCGAGAACGACGTCTCCCAGCTGTTCGACGACACCAGCCGCACCCAGGTGAACTTCGCCACCGCCACGCCCACCGTCGAGTTCACTGTGGACGGTGAACCCAGGCCGGTGCTGCTGTACACGCTGACTTCCGCGCTCGGTGAGGGCGACCCGTCCGCGTGGGTGCTGGAGGGTTCCGACGACGGCGAGTCCTGGCGGAGCCTGGACGAGCGGACCGGTCAGGTGTTCCGCTGGCGGCGCCAGACCCGGCCGTTCTCGCTGACCGCGCCCGCCGCCTGCCGCCACTACCGGCTGCGCGTCACCGCGGGCACCGACCGGCGGATCAGCCTGGCCCAGTGGGAGTTGCTCGGGAGCACCACCGCATGATCGCCCGGTTCACCGAGGCGACCAGGGACCGGCTGGTCGCCTCGGATCCCGGCTTCGTCCGGTTGCGCCTGGCCCTGTCCGCGATCTTCGGCATCGTGCTGGCCGTGCTGGTGCTGCTGCCGTTCGGCCAGCCGATCACCGTGGTGATGGTCGGCGCGATCGGGGCCATGCTCAGCGCGTTCACCGTGCACGAGGACACCACGCGCCAGGAACTGGTCACGCTGCTGCTGGTGTTGCTCACCGGGGCCGCCTCGCTCACCCTGGCCAGCCTCGGCGCCTCGCTGCCGCCGCTGGACGGCGTGATCTTCGTGCTGCTGATCTTCGTCGCGGTCTACGCGCAGCGGTGGGGTTCGCGCGGCATCGCGCTCGGCTCGGCGAGCTTCTTCCTGTTCTTCTTCGCCATGTTCCTGCAGACGCACCTCGCGCAGGTGCCCGCGCTGCTGGGCGCGCTGGCCGCCGGGATCGCGGCGAACACCTTCGTCCGGCTGGTGCTGCTCCCCCGGCGCCCGGCCAAGGAACTGCTGCGGGTGCGCCGGGCCTTCCGCGCGCGGCTGGTGGCGGTGATCCGGGCCGCGCAGGCGTACCTGGAGGCGGGCGGGCGCAACGACAAGCCGCTGCGCACGGCGGCGAACCGGATGCACGAGTGCGTGCTGATGGTCGAGGACGTGGCACCGGACGTGGTGGACGAACGCGCGGTCGGCGTGCTGCGGCGGCGGGCGATCGAGGTGGAGCTGGCGGTGGAGTGGCTGGTGATCACCCTGCGCCGCACCGCCGCCGAGGACCTCGATCCGGGGACCAGGGCGGATCTGGTCACCGCGTTGCGCCAGTTCGGCGCGCTGATCGGCCGCGACCCGCGCGAGCTGCCGGTGATCAGCGATTCCGCCGAGTTCAGCCAGATGCTGGTGGCGGGCAGCCGGATCGGCGAGCACGCCCGGCCCGGTGACGAGCTGCGGCACGCCATCGCCGAACTGGCCATCGCCGACGTCAACGCGCAGCGGGTGGCCGAGAACGACGAGCTGCCACCCGAAGACGTTCCGGAAGTCGAGGAGGAGCCCGAGCGCAAGGCGGTCTTCACCTACGACAACCAGACCCGGGGCGCCATCCAAGCCGTGGTCGGCGGCGGGCTCGCCGTGCTCGGCGGCGAGCTGGTGTCCCCGCAGCGGTGGTACTGGGCGGTGCTCACCGTTTTTGTGGTGTTCCTCGGCTCCGCCACCGCGGGCGCGACCTTCGTCAAGGGCATGCGGCGGCTCGTCGGCACGCTGGTCGGCATCTTCGGCGGGGTGCTGGCGGCGTTGCTGGTGGTCGGGAACCCACCCGCCACGCTCGCGCTGCTGCTGGTCTGCGTGTTCGGCATGGTCTACTTCTCGCGCGTGTCGCAGACGATCATGGCCTTCTTCATCACCGCCATGCTCGGCCTGCTCTACAGCCTGCTCGGCACGTTCACCGTCGAGGTGCTGTGGATCCGGCTCGCCGAGACCGCGGTCGGCGCGGCGGCGGGCATGCTGGCCGCGGTGGTGATCGTGCCGGTGCGCACCCGGTCGGTGATGCTCGACGACGTGGCCACCACGCTGGAGGACCTGCGCGCGTTCGTCGAGCGGGCCGGTGAGCTGCTGTCCGGACGTGAGAATGTCAACATCATCGAGCTGTCCCGCACCCTGGACCGCGACGTCGACCAGGTGCGCCGCACCATCGAGCCGCTCACCCATCCGGTGAACGTCAGCACGGCGCGGCGCGACCTCGGCTGGCACGTGCAGGGCACGCTGGAGTCCATCGCGTTCCGGGCGCGGCACGTCGCCGCCCGCGCCCAGCCGGGCATGTTCGCCGGTGACGAGCGCCTGCCCGAGGTGCTGGCGGCGATCACGCGCAAGGTGGACACCCTGCTCGAAGTGGTGCGGGACCCCTCCGGCGCGGACCGGCGGCAGCTCGACCACGAGACCGGCCTGCCGCCCGGCGAGTGCGCCGGCGACGCCACCCGGCGGTCGCTGCTGTCCAGTCTGGACCAGCTCGACGCCGAGCTCGTGGCCCTCGGGAACGCCTTCGGCGTGCGGCGTGACAAGACGCACCCCGACGCCGGTTACGGAGAGGGATAACATCGCTCGCACAAAGCCATGAGCCAACGCTGTCTGCAGGAGAATCGTGATGACCCAAGCCCCTGTCAACGTCACCGTCACCGGCGCGGCCGGCCAGATCGGTTACGCGCTGCTGTTCCGCATCGCGTCCGGTCAGCTGCTCGGCCCGGACACCCCGGTGCGACTGCGGCTGCTGGAGATCCCGCAGGCGGTGAAGGCGGCCGAGGGCACCGCGCTGGAACTCGAGGACGGCGCCTTCCCGCTGCTGGCCGGCACGGACATCTTCGACGACGCCAAGCAGGCCTTCTCCGGCGCGAACGTGGCGCTGCTGGTCGGCGCGCGCCCGCGCACCAAGGGCATGGAGCGCGGTGACCTGCTCGAGGCCAACGGCGGCATCTTCAAGCCGCAGGGCGAGGCGATCAACGCCGGTGCCGCCGAGGACATCAAGGTGCTGGTGGTCGGCAACCCGGCCAACACCAACGCGCTGATCGCCCAGGCGCACGCGCCGGACGTGCCCGCCGAGCGCTTCACCGCGATGACCCGCCTCGACCACAACCGCGCGCTCGCGCAGCTGTCGAAGAAGCTGGGCGTGCCGGTCTCGGAGATCAAGAAGCTGACCATCTGGGGCAACCACTCGGCCACCCAGTACCCGGACGTCTTCCACGCCGAGGTGGCGGGCAAGAACGCCGCCGAGGCGGTCAACGACCAGGCGTGGCTGAGCGACACCTTCATCCCGACCGTGGCCAAGCGTGGCGCGGCGATCATCGAGGCCCGTGGCGCCTCCTCGGCGGCTTCGGCCGCGTCGGCCGCCATCGACCACGTGCACACCTGGGTCAACGGCACCCCGGAGGGCGACTGGACCTCGGCCGCGGTCGTGTCCGACGGTTCCTACGGCGTGCCGGAGGGCCTCATCTCGTCCTTCCCGGTCACCGCCCGCGACGGCAAGTACGAGATCGTGCAGGGCCTGGAGATCGACGAGTTCTCGCGCGGGCGCATCGACGCCTCGGTGCAGGAGCTGGTCGAGGAGCGCGACGCGGTCAAGAAGCTCGGCCTCATCTGATTTGAGCTGATTTGTGGCACGGCCGCCCGCCGCGGGTGTCCACTGAGGACATTTGACGGCGGGCGGTCCGCCGGTTTAGCGTCCGCCGACCCTCGACGGCCGGTGGAACGGGAGATCGGTGGCACGCTCGCTGACCGGGACGAAGTCCGCGCGCGGTTTCTTCGGGCACCCGCCCGGGCTGGCCACCCTGTTCTTCACCGAGGCGTGGGAACGGTTCTCCTACTACGGCATGAAGGCCATCCTGCTGTACTTCATGTACGACAGGGTGGGCGAAGGCGGGCTCGGCCTGCCCAGCGACACCGCCCGCGCGCTGGTCGCGGTCTACGGCGCGGCGATCTACCTGGCGGCGATCGGCGGTGGCTGGGTCACCGACCGGGTGCTCGGCACCGTGCGCAGCACCCTCTACGGCGGCGTGCTGATCATGTGCGGGCACCTCTGCCTCGCACTGCCCGCCGGCGCGGGCGCGCTGTACCTGTCGATGGTGTTCATCGTGCTGGGCACCGGGTTGCTCAAGCCCAGCATCTCCACCTCGGTCGGCCAGCTCTACCCGGACGGTGACGAGCGCCGCGATTCCGGGTTCACCATCTACTACACCGGCATCAGCGCCGGGGCGCTGCTCGCGCCGCTGGTGGTCGGCACGCTCGGCGAGAACTACGACTACCACCTCGGTTTCGGCGTGGCCGCGGTCGGCATGGCGGTCGGGCTGGTGGTGTTCGCGCGGGGCCGGGGACGGCTCGGTGAGCGCGGTACGCGACCGGAGAACCCGCTGCGCTGGCGTGAGGTCCCCGCGGCCAGGCGCCGGTGGTCGGTCGCGATCGGGGTGGCGCTGTGCGCCGCCGTCGCGGCCGCCGCGCTGACCGGCACGCTCACCGCGGACCTGGTCATCGACGCGATCAGCGTGCTGGCCATCGCCCTGCCCGTCGGGTACTTCACGGTGATGCTGCGCAGCCCGCGCACCACCGCGGCCGAGCGCACGCGGGTGCTCGCCTACCTGCCGCTGTTCCTGGCCGCGGTGTGCTTCTGGATCATCCAGGAGCAGGGCGCCACGGTGCTGGCCGAGCACGCGCAGGAGAGCACCGACCTCGGGGCGTTCGGCTTCACCATCCCGGCCTCGTGGTTCCAGTCGGTCGGTTCGCTGGTGCTGATCCTGATCGCGCCGGCGTTCGCCGTGCTGTGGGTCCGCCTGGCCCGGCGCGAGCGGCAGCCGTCGACCGCGGCCAAGTTCAGCTTCGGCCTGGTGGTCGCCGGGCTGTCGTACGCGCTGCTGGTCATCCCGTCCCTCGGCGGCGAGCCGACGCACCCGCTGTGGCTGGTCGGGAGCTTCGCGCTGGTCACCGTCGGCGAGGTGTGCCTGTCGCCGATCGGCATGTCGGCCACCACGCGGCTGGCGCCGGCCGCCTTCGCCACCCAGACGATGGGCCTGTGGATCGCCTCCAGCGCGGCGGGACAGGGCATCTCGGCGCAGATCGTCGGGTGGTACAGCCGGGAGACCGCGCCCCAGTACTTCGGCACGATCGGCCTGGCGGCGGTCGCGGTGGGCCTGCTGCTGCTCGTGGCGGCGAAGGTGTACCGCCCACTGCGGGACACCTCGGCTACTCCATCCGGGTAGCACCGGCCCAGGGCTGTGACAGTGGCCGCGCAGTTGTCACAGAATGCGGTGGTCGGTTTTCCGATCACTGGGAGGTGTGCACATGCGGAAGATCCTGACGGGCCTGCTGCTCGCGGCCACGGTCGCGCTGGGTGGACTCGCGATGAGCGGAGCGGCTTCGGCCGCCACGGCCGTCGAGTACGGCAACGACTGGGTCGTCACCCCGGACGCCTGGGACTGGTAACCCGTGAACGGCTCCCTCGGACACCCGAGGGAGCCACCACGCGAACTACGCGCCGGTCAGGCCGCGGCGCTTGAGCAGCGGGTCGATCTCCGGGTCCCGCCCGCGGAAGTTGCGGAACGCGGTCATCGGGTCGATGCTGCCGCCGCGGGCCAGCAGTTCCCGCCGGAAGTGGTCCCCGTTCTCCCTGGTCAGCCCGCCGTTCTCGCGGAACCACTCCACGCTCTCCGCGTCGAGCACCTCGCTCCAGATGTACGAGTAGTACCCCGCGCTGTACCCGCCGCTGAAGATGTGCGCGAAGTACGAGCTCTGGTACCGCGGCGGCACGGTCGGCACCGCCACCCCGGCCTTGCGCAGCGCCTCCGCCTCGAACGCGGCGGCGTCGGTGATCCGGTCCTCCGCGCTGATCGTGTGCCACGCCTGGTCCAGCAGCGAAGCCGCCAGGTACTCCGTGGTCGAGTACCCCTCGCCGTACTGCTGCGACTCCAGCAGCTTGTCCACCAGGTGCTGCGGCAGCGGCTCCCCGGTCCGGTGGTGCTTGGCGTAGTTCGCCAGCACCTCCGGCCACAGCAGCCACATCTCGTTGACCTGCGACGGGTACTCCACGAAGTCCCGCGGCACGTTCGGCCCGGAGAACTTCGGGTACCGCACGTCCGACAGCAGCCCGTGCAGCGCGTGCCCGAACTCGTGGAACGCGGTGACCACCTCGTCGAAGGTGAGCAGCGTCGGCTCCCCCTCCGGCGGGCGGATGATGTTCAGGTTGTTCACCACCACCGACCGCTCGTCCCGCAGGCCCGCCTGCTCGACGAAGTTGTTCATCCACGCGCCGCCGCGCTTGGAGTCACGGGCGTAGTAGTCGCCGAGGAACAGGCCCAGCCCGGTGCCGTCGGCGTCGAACACCTCGAAGATCCGCACCTCGGGGTGGTACTTCGGCAGGTCGTGCCGCTCGGTGAAGCTGAGCCCGTACAACTTCGACGCGGCGAAGAACACCCCGTCGACGAGCACCCGCTCCAGCTCGAAGTACGGCCGCAGCGCGGCCTCGTCGATGTCGAACCGCGCCTTGCGCACCTTCTCCGCGTAGAACGCCCAGTCCCACGGCTCCAGCGAGAACTCGCCGCCCTCGGCGTCGATCTGCTGCTGGAGTTCCAGCGCCTCGGCGTTGGCGTTGGTCACCGCCGCCGGCGCGAGCCGCTCCAGCAGGCCCAGCGCGGCGTCGGCGGTGCGCGCGGTCTCGTCCGAGATGACGTACGCGGCGTGGTTCGGGTAGCCCATCAGCGCCGCCCGCTCGGCCCGCAGGTGCGCGATCTTGATGATCAGCTCGGAGTTGTCGTGCTCGTTGCCGCGCTTGCCGCGCGACACCGAGGCCCCGTGGAGCCGCTCGCGCACCGCCCGGTTCTCCAGCGACGCGAGTGCGGGCTGCTGCGTGGGCAGGCTCAGCTTGAGCACGTACTGGCCGTCCAGGCCGCGTGCGGTGGCCGCTTCGGCGGCGGCCGCGACGGTGTCCGCCGACAGCCCGGCCAGCTCCTCGGCGGTGTCGACCACCACGGCGAGGTCGTTGCCCTCGGCGAGCAGGTGCTCCTGGAAGCGCGTGCTCAGCGTCGACAGTTCCTCGTTCAGCGCGCGCAGCCGGTCCTGCTCGGCTTCGCCCAGCGCGGCGCCCGCGCGCACGAAGTCGACGTGGTAGCGCTCCAGCAGCCACGCCGATTCCGGGTCGAGGTCGAGTGAATCCCGCTTCTCGTACAGCTCGGTGATCCGCGCGAACAGCTTCTTGTCCAGGTGGATCGCGTCGCGGTGGGCGGAGAGCTTCGGCGCGATCTCGGCCTGCAGCTGCTGCAGTTCCGGGGTGGTGTCGGAGGAGGTCAGGTTGAAGAACACCATCGACACGCGGCCGAGCAGCTCACCCGAGCGCTCCAGCGCCACCACGGTGTTGTCGAAGGTCGGCGGCTCCGGGTTGTCCGCGATCGCCCGCACCTGCTCGACCTGCTCGGCGATGCCCGCCTCGAACGCGGGCCGGTAGTGCTCCCCGGTGATCCGGTCGAACGGCGGCAGCCGGTACGGCAGCTCGCTGGCACTGGCGAACGGGTTGTCCGGGGAGATCATGCGCGGCCCTTTCGACCAGTCGAACCACCGATGACGGCATCGGAGGACTTCTTACCCTTCTTACCCCGCTTCGGCTTCGGTGGCACGAGGCCGCTCAGGTCACCACCGTTGTCGTTGACCCGCACCACGAACGGCCGGGTCTCGGTGTAGGTGACCACCGAGATCGAGCCGGGGTCGACCACGATCCGCTGGAACGAGTCGAGGTGCTGCCCGAGCGCGTCGGCGATCAGGGACTTGAGCACGTCGCCGTGACTGCACAGCAGCCACACCGCGTGGTCCCCGTGCTCGGCGGTGATGCGCGCGTCGTGCTCGCGCACCGCCTCGACCGCCCTGGTCTGCATCGCGGCCAGCCCCTCCCCGCCGGGGAAGACGGCGGCCGACGGGTGCGCCTGCACCACCCGCCACAGCGGCTCGGAGACCAGGTCCTTGATCGCCCGGCCGGTCCACTCGCCGTAGTCCACTTCGGACAGCCGGGCGTCCACCACCCGGTCCAGCCCCTGCGCGGCGGCCAGCGGCGCGACGGTCTGCTTGCAGCGCAGCATCGGCGAGACGACCAGCCCCGACAACGGGATGCCGGCCAGGCGCCCGGCCAAGGCCTCGGCCTGCGCCCGGCCGGTTTCGTCGAGTCCGACCTTCGGCGTGCGCCCGGCCAGCACACCCGACCCGTTCGCGGTCGAGCGGCCGTGCCGCAAGAGGATCACAGTGCCCACGGCGCCAGCCTAGGCGCTGTCCGGCGGGTCTGGTCGATGGGCTTCGTGATCCAGGTGGTTCCTGGCGGTGCGGGCGGAGCGCCCTCGTACTGGCCCGTACTCGGGCGATCCGCCCGTGCCGCCAGGGGCCGCCTGGGCGCGGAGACCGCGAGCTTGACCCGCCGGACTGCGCCTAGATGACGTCAGTGGCCCGCCGGGCCCGCGTTCGGATCGAGCACGCCGCCGAAGACGAGGCCGAACAGCACCAGGCCGAGCACGATCCGGTAGATCACGAACGGCAGGAAGCTGCGCTTCTTGATGTAGCTCATCAGCCAGGCGATCACCACGTACCCGACGCCGAACGCGACCAGCGTGGCCAGGATCGTCGGGCCCCACTCGGGGCTGTTTTCCCCGCCGACGTCCTTCAGCTTGAACAACCCCGAGGTGAACACCGCGGGCAGCGCGAGCAGGAACGAGTACTCCGCCGCCTCCGGCCGCTGGTAGCCCATCAACCGGCCGGCGCTGGTGGTGCCGCCCGAGCGCGACACGCCCGGGATCAGCGCGAGTGCCTGCGCGAACCCGAAGCCGAGGCCGTGCTTGATGGTCAGGTGGTCCAGCGTGCGCTCGTTCTTGCCGTAGGTGTCGGCCAGCCACAGGATCACGCCGAACACGATCAGCATGGTCGCGGTGATCCGCAGGTCGCGGAACGAGCTGTCGATCTGGTCCTGCAGCAGCAGGCCGAGCACGCCGATCGGCAGCGTGCCGACGATGATCAGCCAGCCGAGCCGCGCGTCCGGGTTGCTGCGCCACTCCGGCTTGTACAGCGAGTAGAACCAGCCGGTCAGGATCCGGCCGATCTTCTTCGCGAAGAACAGCACCACGGCCAGCTCGGTGCCGATCTGGGTGACCGCGGTGAACGCGGCACCGGGGTCGTCCCAGCCGGCCAGCGCGGCGGTGACCCGCAGGTGCGCGCTCGAGGAGATCGGCAGGAACTCGGTCAGGCCTTGGACCAGGCCGAGCACCAGCGCTTCGAACCAGCCCACGTCAGCTCCCCGCCAGCTCGATCGCTTCGGCGGCCACGTCGAGCGCGTTCCGCCGCGCGTCGGCGTCACCGTCGTAGGGCGCCACGGTGAGCGTGGTCACGCCCGCCTCGGCGAAGGCGGCCATCTTCTCCGCGATCCGCTCCTTCGGGCCGAGCAGCGCGGTCGCGTCGAGGAACTCCAGCGGCACCGCGGCCATCGCCCCGGCGTAGTCCTTGGCCAGGTACTTCTCCTGCACCTCGGCGGCTTCGGCCTCGAAGCCCATCCGGCAGGCGAGCTGGTTGTAGAAGTTCTTGTCCCGGCTGCCCATGCCGCCGATGTACAGCGCGGCATAGGAGCGCACGGCGTCCGCGCAGGCCTTCCAGTCGTCCCCGGTGACCAGCGGCACGGTCGGCGCGATGTCGAGGTCGGCCAGCGAGCGACCGGCCTTCTCGGCACCGGCCCGCAGGTGCTTCAGGTGCTCCTCGGCGTGGGCCGGGGAGAAGAACACCGGCAGCCAGCCGTCGGCGATCTCGCCGGTCAGCTCCAGGTTCTTCGGGCCGATCGCGGCGAGGTAGGTGGGGATGTAGTCGCGGACCGGGTGCACGGTCAGCGCCAGTGCCTTGCCCGGACCGTCCGGCAGCGGCAGCTGGAAGTGCTTGCCGTCGTAGCGGACGCGTTCACGGCGCAGCGCGGTCCGCACGATGTCGACGTACTCGCGGGTCCGGCCCAGCGGTGAGCCGAAGCGCACCCCGTGCCAGCCCTCCGAGACCTGCGGCCCGGACACCCCGAGGCCGAGGCGGAACCGGCCGCCGGACAGCGTGTCCAGCGTGGCGGCGGTCATCGCGGTGGTGGCCGGCGTGCGGGCCGGGATCTGCAGCACCGCGCTCCCGACGTCGATCCGCGAGGTCTGTGCGGCGATCCAGGCCAGCACCGTCGGGGCGTCCGAGCCGTAGGCTTCGGCGGCCCAGACGACGGCGTAACCCAGGTCGTCGGCGTGTTTGGCGAGTGTGAGGTTGGCCGCGTCGTTGCCGGCGCCCCAATATCCGAGGTTCAGTCCCAAGCGCACGGGGCCCGACCCTAAACCGGGGGATGATCACCGCGACACGCGCCTTCGTAAAGGTTCGCCGGGCCCGGTTGGCTAGGCTGCGCGAATGGAGAACCGGCAGCTCGGCGCGTCCGGCCTGAGGGTGTCCAGGATGGGCCTGGGCACGATGTCGTGGGGTACCGGCACGGACGCCGAAGAGGCCGCCAGCCAGCTGGTGGCCTTCGTGGACGCGGGCGGCACGCTGGTCGACACCGCCGACATCTACGGCGAGGGCGAGAGCGAGCGGGTGCTCGGCTCCCTGCTGGGCGACCTGGTGCCGCGCACCGACATCGTGCTGGCGACCAAGGCGGTGGCCCGCAGCGGCGACGGCCCGTTCAGCGGCGGCGCCTCCCGTGGCGCGCTGCTCACCGCGCTCGACGGGTCCCTGCGCCGCCTCGGGGTGGACCACATCGACCTGTGGCAGCTGCACGCCTGGGACGCCGCGGTGCCGCTCGAGGAGACCCTGTCCGCGGTGCAGTTCGCGGTGAACAGCGGCAAGGTGCGCTACGCCGGGGTGTCGAACTACTCGGGCTGGCAGCTGGCCACCGCGGCCGCGCTGCCGTCCGGGGTGCGGCTGGTCTCCACGCAGATGGAGTACTCGCTGCTGCAGCGCGGGATCGAGCGCGAGGTGCTGCCCGCCGCCCAGCACCACGGGATCGGCGTCCTGCCGTGGGCCCCGCTCGGGCGCGGCGTGCTGACCGGCAAGTACCGCACCGGCACCCCCGCCGACTCGCGCGGCGCCTCCCCCACCTACGCCGGTTACGTGGAGCAACACCGCACCGAGCGCGCGGCGCGCATCGTGCAGGCCGTGGTGACCGCCGCCGACGGGCTGGGCACCTCGCCGCTGGCGGTGGCGCTGGCCTGGGTGCGGGACCGGCCCGGCGTGGTCGCGCCGGTGGTCGGCGCCCGGGACACCGGCCAGCTGACCGGCTCGCTGATCGCCGAGGAGATCACCCTGCCGCCGGCCATCCGGTCCGCGCTCGACGACGTCAGCTCGATCGAGACCGGTTACCCGGAGCGATGGCCGCACTGACTGCGCTAGAGGTGTCTGTTAGGTGACAGCCACGTGACGTGCCGTGGTTTCTACGGGATGCTGGAACTGTTGGACTCACGGTCGGGAGGACCTGGATTGCGCCGGTTGCTTGTCGCTTCGCCCCTGGTGGTCACGCTGGTGTTGAGCGGCTGCGCCACGGGGAGCGACCAGTCCGACGACCTGCAGCTGGTGGCCAACCCGGTGGCCGCGACCGCCGCGCCCTCCCCCGCGCGTGGCGCCGAACCCGCCGGGCGGGTGCTGCCCGCGTCGCCGGTGGGCACCGTCGCCGTGGTGGGCGGGGTGCTCGCCGTGGCACTGACCGAGCCGTCGCTCCAGCTCTACGACCTGGCCGACCTGGGCAAGGCACCCCGCACGGTCGCGCTGCCCGCACCCGCCGAGCAGCTCACCCCCGAGGGTGACCGGTTGCTCGCCAGCCTGCCCGGCGCGAGCGCGCTGGCCAGGGTGAACCCGGCCGACGGCAGCTTCACCACGGTGCCGGTCGCCGGGCAGCCCGCCGCCGCCGATCCGCGGGGCGCGCAGACCCTGGTCGCGGTGCGGGACCGCAAGGCGGTCGACGTGCTCGACGGCGACCGGGTGACGAAGTCCATCACCGGGCAGATCTACAGCGCCGACGAGGTGCTCACCGCCGGGGAGAGCACGGTGGTGCTGGACCGGTTGCGGACCGCGTTGTTCGAGGTGGACCTCGCGGGCGGCACGGTCAAGGAGGGCCTGCGGGCCGGGGACGGGGCCACCAACGCGGTGACCGACCGTTACGGCCGGGTGCTGGTCACCGATTCGCGGGCGGGTTCGCTGCTGGCGTTCTCGTCGGCGCCCCTGCTGCTGCGGCAGCGCTACCCGGTGCCGGGCGGGATCTACGGCATCGCCTACGACGCCCAGCGCGATCTGGCCTGGGTCACGCTCACCGAGCGCAACGAGGTCGCCGCGTTCGACGTCGGCGGCGGCGAGCCGGTGGAGAAGTTCCGCTTCCCCACCGTCCGCCAGCCCAATTCGGTGTCAGTGGACCCGGCGAGCGCGGCGGTGGTCGTCGGCTCGGCGGCCGGAGAAGGGATCCAGGTGATCACACCATGACCGAGGCGGTGGTCGAAGGGGATTGGGAGTATCGCCGGCTGCAGCTGCCACCCGGCGTGTCGCGGATCTCCGCGGCGATCCAGCTCTCCATCCAGGCCGAGTTCTCCGGCTGGGAACTGTCCAACGTGCGCCTCTACGCCGACGGGACGCGCCGGGTCTGGCTCCGCCGGCGACGCTCACTGGCCACGGCGGGCGTACCGGGGCCGAGCCTCTAGCCGCGTCCAACGGGGAAGCTAGAACACCTCGCGCAGGGTTTCCATGAGGCGGGCGATGTTCGCTTCGTCGCGGCGGTAGTAGGTCCACTTGCCCCGGCGGGTGGCGACCACGAGGCCTGCCTGGCGCAGCATCGTGAGGTACTGCGACGTCGTCGACTGCCCCAGCCCCACCCGCTGCTGGATGTCGGTCACGCAGACACCGACCTCCACGTCATCGGGCTCCTGGCCGGGGAAACCCAGCGGATCCTTGAGCCACACCAGCATCTGACGGCGGGTCGGGTTGGACAGGGCCCGGAACACAGCCTCCAGCTCCGCCTCCGTGAACACGCGGTGAGCCTACCCCACCAACGTATTGACGATTCCCGATATGACGATCTAATGTCGCGGCATGTCCTCCTCGATGCGTGTGCTGGAACTCGTCCACTTCGGCGACGCGGACACCGCGTTCGCCACCCGGGAACGACCCCGGCCCACTCCCGGTCCCGGCCAGCTACTGGTCCGCGTGCTGGCCACCTCCGTGAATCCCCTCGACCTCCAGACCCGGCGCGGTGACTACCGCGACCAACTCGCGCTGCCGGCGGTGATCGGCAACGACGTGTCCGGCGTGGTGGTCGAGACCGGCCCCGGCGCGGACGAGTTCCAAGCGGGCGACGAGGTCTGGTACCTGACCCCGATCTTCGCCGGGCGGGGGACCTACGCCGAGTTCCACGTGGTCGACCAGGCACTGGTCGCCCGCAAGCCCGCACGGTTGTCGCACGTCGAGGCCGCTGGGCTGGCGCTCGTCGGCGTGACGGTGTGGGAGGCACTGGTCGAACGCGCCGGAGTACGGGCCGGGGAACGAGTCCTGGTGCACGGCGGGGCGGGCGGCGTCGGCTCGGTCGCCATCCAGCTGGCCAGCGCGCTGGGCGCCGAGGTGGTGACCACCGCGCGGGCACGGGACCACGAGTTCGTCACCGGCCTGGGCGCCGACACCGCGATCGACTTCTCAGCCGGTGACTACGTTCCACGGGTCCGCGCGCTGGGCGGGGTGGACGTCGTACTGGACACCGTCGGCGGGGACACCCTGAGCCGCAGCCCGGAGATCCTCGCCGACCGGGGCCGCGTGGTGTCCATCGTGGACATACCCGACCCGCAGAACCTGCTCGCCGCGTGGGGGGTGAACGCGACCTACCACTTCGTCTTCGTCAGCCCCGGCCGGGAGAAGCTCGCCGCCCTCGGCCGGCTGGTCGACCTGGGCAAGCTCCGGCCGGTGATCGGCGCCGTGCTCCCGCTGTCCGAGGTCGCACAGGCACACGCGCTGCTGGAGGGCTCGGCGGGCGGTGGCCGCCGACGGCCGCGCGGCAAGATCGCCATCGCCGTCGGCGAGCCACCGCTCCCGCGTTAGCCCCGGGAAGTGAACGAGCGCAGGAAGAACGCCACGTTCGCCGGGCGCTCGGCCAGGCGGCGCATGAAGTACGGGTACCACTCGGTGCCGTAGGGCACGTACGCGCGCAGGCGCATCCCGCGTGCCGCCAGCGAAAGCTGCGCTTCCGGCCGCACCCCGTAGAGCATCTGGAACTCGAAGTCCTCGGCCGACCGGTCGTGCTGCATGGCCAGCCACTCCGCGATGTCCAGCAGCCGCGGGTCGTGCGTGGCCACCATCGGGTAGCCCTCCCCCGCCATCAGCACCTTCAGGCACCGGACGTACGAAGCGTCCACTTCGGACTTCTCCCGGTACGCCACCGAAGCCGGTTCGTCGTAGGCGCCCTTGCACAGCCGGATCCGCGAACCCGGCCCGGCGAACTCGGCGCAGTCCGCCTCGGTGCGCTTCAGGTACGCCTGCAGCACGGTGCCGGTCGACGGGAAGTCCACCCGCAGCTCACGCACGATCGCCAGGGTCGAGTCGGTGGTGGTGTGGTCCTCCATGTCGACCGTCACCGTGGTGCCCACGGCGGCCGCGGCGGCGCAGATCTGCCGGGTGTTCTCCAGCGCGATCTTGTCGCCGTCCACCGGCAGCGCCTGGCCCAGCGCGGACAGCTTCACCGACACCTCGGCGCGCTCGGCCAGGCCGTCCTCGCCGAGGGTGCGCAGCAGCGCCCGGTAGGCCTCGACGGTCCGCTCCGCCTGCGCCCGGTCGGTGGTGTCCTCGCCGAGGTGGTCGAGCGAGACCAGCCGGTCCTCGGTGAGCCGCCGGACGTTCTCGATGGCCTGGCCGAGTTCGTCCCCGGCGACGAACCGGTCGACGATGGGGCGCATCACCGGCGCCCGCTCCGCGAGGGTGCGGAACGAGGCGGACCGGGACGCGGCGATCAACGCGGAGCGGAGCATGGCTCAGTCCTCCAACTGGTGCGGGTAGCCGGTCGACACCGGCGGCACGAAGGTTTCCTTGACCGTGCGCGGGCTGATCCAGCGCTGCAGGTTGTAGATCGAGCCGGCCTTGTCGTTGGTGCCGGACGCGCGCCCGCCGCCGAACGGCTGCTGGCCGACGACCGCACCGGTCGGCTTGTCGTTGACGTAGAAGTTGCCCGCGGCGAACCGCAGCGCCTGCGACGCCTTCACCACGGCGGCGCGGTCGTTGGCGATGATCGAGCCGGTCAGCCCGTAGGCCGCGCCCTGGTCGACCTGCTTGAGCACGGTCTCGAAGTCGCTGTCCTCGTAGACGTGCACGGCCAGGAACGGGCCGAAGTACTCGGTGCTGAACACCTCGTGCGTCGGGTCCTCACCGACCACCACGGTCGGGCGCACGAAGTAGCCCTCGCTGTCGTCGGCGGTGCCACCGGCGACGACCTGCAGCGAGTCGGACTCGTGCGCCAGCTTCAGCGCGCCGGCCAGCCGGTCGTAGGCACGCCGGTCGATCACCGCGCCGAGGAAGTTGGTCAGGTCGGTGACCGGGCCCATCTTCAGCGCGTCCACTTCGGACACCAGGTCGTCGCGCAGCCGGTTCCACACCGAACGCGCCACGAAGGCACGCGAGGCGGCCGAGCACTTCTGGCCCTGGAACTCGAAGGCGCCGCGGATCAGCGCGGTCCGCACCACGTCCACGTCGGCCGACGGGTGCGCGACCACGAAGTCCTTGCCGCCGGTCTCGCCGACCAGGCGCGGGTAGGTGCGGTAGCCGGAGATGTTGGCGCCGACGGTCGACCACAGGTGCTGGAAGGTGCGGGTGGACCCGGTGAAGTGGATCCCGGCCAGCGCCGGGTCGGCCAGCGCGACGTCGGAGACGGCCAGCCCGTCGCCGGTGACCAGGTTGATCACACCCGGCGGCAGCCCGGCCTCTTCGAGCAGGCGCATGGTCAGGTGCGCGGCCAGGCCCTGGGTGGGTGACGGCTTCCAGACCACGGTGTTGCCCATCAGCGCGGGCGCGGTGGGCAGGTTGCCGGCGATCGCGGTGAAGTTGAACGGGGTGATGGCGTAGACGAAGCCCTCCAGCGGGCGGTAGTCGAGCCGGTTCCACACCCCGGGCGAGCTGACCGGCTGCTCGGCCTGGAGCTGCCGGGCGAAGTGCACGTTGAAACGCCAGAAGTCGGCGAGCTCGCACGCGGAGTCGATCTCGGCCTGCACGGCGGTCTTCGACTGGCCGAGCATGGTCGCCGCGTTCAGCGTGTCGCGCCACGGGCCGGACAGCAGGTCGGCGGCACGCAGCAGCACCGCGGCGCGCTCGTCGAAGGGCAGCTCGCGCCAGGATTCGGCGGCCCGCAGCGACGCGGCCACGGCGGCCTTCGCGTCGGCGTGCGTGGCGTTCGCGGTGGTGCCGAGCACGTGGGCGTGCTTGTGCGGCTGCACCACGTCGATGCGCTCACCACCGGCCATCCGCTGCTCACCGTCGATCGTCGAGGTCAGCTCGAACCGCTGGGACTCCAGTTCGGCGAGCTTCGCCACGAGCGAGGCGCGTTCCGGCGAACCGGGGGCGTACTCGCGGACGGGTTCGTTGCGGGGTGCGGGCGGCTGGGTGATCGCGTCCATAGCCGCAACGGTAAGCACGGGACGCCGTCCCGGGATTGTCCGATCGGCTAGGCTTGATGCCGATTCCCTGTTCGATCGGACAACACCATGACCGACGGTCCCTCCCTGCGCCAGCTGCTCGCGGCGATCGGCGAACCCCTGGTCCAGCTGGGCGCGGGGTCGGCCGACCTACCCGTGCACGGGCTCGCCATCCTCGACCCGGACGACGATCCCGGTGCCTACCGCGGTGAGCTGGTGCTGATCATCGGCGCCCGCGGCCGCGACGCGCTGCGGTACCTGCGGGCGGCGGCTCGGCGCGGCGCCGCGGCCGTGGCGGTGAAGTCGGAGGAACCGGACACCGCCCAGCTCGAAGCCGCCGCCGGGGACGCGGGCATCGGGCTGCTGGTGGTCCAGCCGCGGGCGCGGTGGGACCAGCTCTCCGCGTTGATCCGGGAACTGCTCGACAGCGCCGCGCTGACCGCGGGCCTGCGTGACGACCGCTCCGACCGGGACCTGTTCTCGCTGGCCCAGACCGTCGCCGCGCTGACCGGCGGCATCGTCAGCATCGAGGACGCGACCTACCGGCTGCTGGCGTACTCCCGCTCCGACAGTGAGGCCGACGAGGTCGATGAGCTCAGGCGGCTGACGATTCTCGGCTGGAAGGGGCCGGAGCGGTACCTCGAACTGCTCCGCGAATGGGGGGTCTACCAGCGGCTGCGCTCCGGTGAGGAGGTGGTCGACCTGGAGGAGCGGCCGGAGCTGGGCATCCGGCGGCGGCTGGCGGTCGGCATCCGGGCCGGGAGCCAGCACCTCGGCGCGATCTGGGTGCAGCAGGGCGGGCAGCCGTTCACCGAGCAGGCGGGCAGCGCGCTGGTCGGGGCCGCGCGGATGGCCGCGCTGAGCATGCTCACCCAGCGCGGGCTCCCGGGCACGCGGTCGCGGGACGAACTGGTCACCGGCCTGCTCGACGGGCGGGTCAGCGCCGACCTGGTGGCCGGGCAGCTCGGCCTCGACCCGGCGGCGCCCTCGGTGGTGCTCGCGTTCGCGGCACGCACCATCGAGCCGGACCTGCCGGAGCACGAACTGCACCTGGCCGAACTCGCGCGGGTGGTGTCGGTGCACGTGACCGCGCACCGGCGCAACGCACTGGTCGGCTCGATCGGCGGCCGCGTGTACGCGGTGCTGCCGACGGCCACCGCGCCGGTCCCGCTCGCCGAACGGATCGTCGAGGTGCTCAAGGGACGGACCGCGCTGACCGTCCAAGCCGGAATCGGCGGCGCCGCGCCGTCACTGCGGGAGGTGGTGGCCTCGCGCGCGGAGGCGGACCGGGTGCTCGACGCGGTCGGCCGCACCCCGGACCGGCCGGTCGGCACCATCGGCGACCTGCGGGCCGAGGTGCTGCTGGGCGAGACGCTTTCCCTGCTGGAGGCCAAACCCGAACTGCACGACCCGGCCGTGGCGTCCCTTGTGGAGCACGACGCCACGCACGGCACGGAACTGGTCGGCTCGCTGCTGGCCTATCTGGACGCGCTCGGTGACGTCCGCGCGGCGGCGGCCCGCCTGCACGTCCACCCCAACACCCTGCGCCACCGGGTCCGCCGCGCTGCCACCGTAGGCGGGCTCGACCTGGAGGATCCGGCACATCGGCTGGTGTGCCACCTGAACCTGCTGCTGGCCACCAGGACATAGGCTGCCTGGTCACCCAAAACCGTTGCGTGTCAACAGAATCTGACCGTCGTTGGCCACTCGATCACCTGAACGGCGGTCCCGGCACGCGGCCCGGGCGCTGAAAGGTGAGCTCATGCGGCGAATCCTGGCCGCCGGGGCGATCGCGGTGGCGGCCCTCGGCGTAGTGACGGCATCGAGCAACGCCCAGAGCCCCGAGCTTCCCGGCAACTGGGTCGGCACGTGGGCGGCGTCCCCGGCGTCCGGGGTGTCCGGTACCGAGGGCGGTTATCCGAACTACTCCATCCGCAACCTGGTGCACACCAGCGTCGGCGGCGCGTCGGTGCGGGTCCGGCTGTCCAACGCCTTCGGCACCCAGCCGCTGACGCTGGGCAAGGTGACCGTGGCGGTCGCGGCCGAGCCGAACACCCCGCGGGCCGTGCCCGGCACCATGCGCACGCTGACCTTCGGCGGCGCGGAGACCACCGTGGTGCCCGCGGGCGCGGAGGTGCTCAGCGATTCGGCGCTGCTGCGGGTGCCGCAGGACGGCGACCTGCTCGTCACCACCTACACCCCGACGCCGTCCGGTCCGGTCACCCACCACCCGGCCGCGTTGCAGACCTCGTTCTTCACCAAGGCCGGTGACCGCGCGGCCGAGGAATCCGGCGCGTCCTTCACCGAGAAGACGTCGGTGTGGCACTACGTGTCCGGGGTGGACGTGCAGAGCCCGGCACGCGGCTCGGTGGTCACCCTCGGCGACTCGATCACCGACGGCGTGGGCGGCACGGCGGGCACCAACCAGCGCTGGCCGGACTTCCTCAGCGACCGGCTGATCGCGGCCGGGCGCCCGCTCGGTGTGCTCAACGCGGGCATCAGCGCGAACCGGCTGCTGCTCGACGTCCCGGGTTCGGGTGCGGGCCGCAACGCGCTGGCGCGCCTCGACGAGGACGTGCTCAGCCTCGGCGGGGTGAAGACGCTGGTGGTGCTGGAGGGCATCAACGACATCCAGCAGACCCCGCACCAGACCGATCCGGCGCAGATCATCGCGGCGTACCGGCAGCTCATCGCGCAGGCGCACGCGCGCGGCATCCGGGTCATCGGCGGCACGCTGACCCCGTTCAAGGGCTGGCGCGTCTACGACGAAACCCTGGAAGCCACCCG
This sequence comes from Amycolatopsis sp. 195334CR, assembly GCF_017309385.1. Lineage (NCBI taxonomy): Bacteria > Bacillati > Actinomycetota > Actinomycetes > Pseudonocardiales > Pseudonocardiaceae > Amycolatopsis > Amycolatopsis sp. 195334CR. Next base: position 2,691,947 of record NZ_JAFJMJ010000002.1, read on the forward strand.
GCTCGCGGTGAACGAGTTCATCCGCCACGGCGGCGCCTTCGACGGCGTGGTCGACTTCGACGCGGCGATCCGGGACCCGCAGGACCCGCTGCGCATGCTGCCCGCCTACGACTGCGGCGACCACCTGCACCCGAACGACGCCGGCTTCCGCGCCATGGCGGACGCCGTCGACCTCGCCCTGCTGCGCTGACCGAGTGCGGTGAATGTGGCTTTCACAGCGGAATGTGCAGTGAAAGCCACTAGAAGCGTGGGCATACGCCATCAACCTCGGCTGAGGTGTGGCCGACCAGCCCGGCCCGGAAAGTGCACATGTTCTCCGGCTGGGGAAGGAACACACGCGGTGTCCATGGTGGTCGTAGGGATCGATCCGCACAAGTCCAGCCATACCGCGGTCGCGGTCGATCAGACCGGGCGCAGGCTCGCCCAGAAAACCGTCACCTCTGACCGGGACGGGCTGCTGCGACTGCGGTCCTGGGCCTCCCAGTTCGGCACCGGGCCACGCTGGGCCGTCGAGGACGGCCGCAGCGGGCCCGGGCGACGCTAGGGCTTCGGCGAGTCGATGCCGGCGTGCGGGGTCTTCCAGTTGTTCCGGGTGAAGTCCGGGAACGGGATCGACGCGCCCTTGTGCTTCACCGACATCACGCCCAGCGGCAGCGGGGCGCTCCACGCCGCCGAGTCGTAGACGTCGATGTCCGGCGGCAGCCCCAGCGTCAGGCACTGCACCAAGCGCCACAGCATGATGTAGTCCATCCCGCCGTGCCCGCCGCTGCCGCCGCCGACCTCGGTCCACAGCCAGTGGTCGAACGACTTGTACGCGTCCCACGAACCCCACTTGTGCCCGCTGTGGTCGGGTTCGACGTAGATCCGCGCCGGGTAGTCCTCGAAGGCGCCCTTCGTGCCCGCGATGTAGTTCAGCCTGCTGTACGGGTGCGGGCTCGACACCCCGTGCACCAGGTGGATCACCCGGCCCTTCGCGGTCTGGATCAGGCTCATCGTCACGTCGCCCTTGACGTAGGTCTCCTGCCAGGACGAGTCGCTGCGCGGCACGTGCGCCTCGCGGTATTCGGCCAGGCCGAGCGCGGGCGTGCTCATCGTGCTGATCCGCTCCAGCCGGTCACCGCGGTGGATGTCCATGTACGCCGCCACCGGGCCGAGCCCGTGCGTCGGGTACAGGTCGGTGTTCAGCTTCGTGTGCCACGTCCGCCGCCACTCGCCGGCGTAGTACGTGTCGGAGAACAGCAGCTCGCGCAGGTCGTGCAGGTAGGCCCCCGAACCGTGCAGCACCTGCCCGAACTTCCCGGCGTGCACCATCCGCAGCGCGCGCATCTCGTTCTGGCCGTAGGAGCAGTTCTCCAGCTGGATGCAGTGCCTGCCGGTCTGCTCGGAGGTGTCGACCAGCTCCCAGAGGTCCTTCACGGTGATCCCGATCGGGCACTCCACCCCGACGTGCTTGCCCGCGCGCATCGCCGCCAGCGCCATCGGCGTGTGCCATTCCCACGGCGTGGCCACGTAGACGAAGTCCACGTCATCCCTGGCCACGAGCTGCTCGAAGGCGTGCTCGCCGTTGGTGTAGACGGCCGGCTCCGGCTGACCCGCGGCGGTGACCACCTTCGCCGCCTTCGCCGCGAACTCCGGCCGGGTGTCGCACAGCGCGGTGACCTTCGCGCCCGGCACGCCGAGCAGGTCGGTCAGCATGCCAGCCCCGCGGTTGCCGAGGCCGATGATGCCGAAGCGCGGGTTCGGCGTCGCCTGGAACGGCACGCCGATCATCGACTTGCCCCGCCGCTTCGGCCACGATCCCGAGTCCTCACCCACCGCCGGGATGCTATCGGCGCCCGCGGTGGCCTGCCCGCCGAGCGTGACCAGCCCCGCGCCCATGCCCGCGATGGCCGTGTTCCGCAGCAGCGAGCGCCTCGACACACCAGGTTGCTCAGCCATGTTCTCCTCCAGATCCCTCAGCCGGCGAGGCCGAGATCGAAAACGGTGAAGTCGTCCAGGACCAGGTCGGCCTGTCCCGGGGTGTCCACGTCGTGCTTGCGCAGGCCCACCCAGGCGTCGGGACCGTCCACTGTGAACTCCTGGGTGAACCGCGTGGTCTCCGCCCGCGCGGGCAGCGGGGTCGCCTGCTCGGCGGTGCCCGCGCCGGTGATCCACGAGTACTGGCCCGCGTGCCCGTTCTGGTACGAGAACTCGACGCGGTACCGGTGCCCCGGTTCGAAGCGCACGGTCTGCGGCACGGTCCGGTAGACCAGCCCGGCGTTCTCCTCGTGTGCCTTGAGCGACCAGTTCCCGGCCAGCACGTCGTCGACGAGCTTCCCGTGCCAGCCGCGCTGGGTGTAGGGCGCGTTCAGCTCGGCCAGGTGCGTGCGCGGGTCGGTGCTGCCCCCGGCGTCGCCCTTGACGAACGGCCCCCAGCCCTGGTCGACGTGCTCGAAGTCCTCGTTGACCACGCCCGGCCCGGCGACGCGCTCGGTCCGCACCACGCGCACGTCGTCGAACCGCACCCCGGCACCGCCGGTGAGGCGCAGCACGGGCCGCTCCCCCGCCTTGACGTCGAAGAGCACTCGCATGCGCTGGAAGTGCGTGCCCTGCTTCTCGTCGGCGGCCACGTAGTTCTTGGCGGTGGACCGATCGACGAAGTTCTCGGCGTCACCGACCGCGATCTCCGCCCGCTCACCACCGGTTTCGACCCACACCGAGGCGCTGTACGTGCCCGGCTCCAGACCGCTCACCTGCTGTTCCAGGGCGCCTGGGCCGTCGAATCGCGCGACCGTGTGCCCCTGCGCGGTCCGCTCGGCGTGCACGTCGCCCTGCGGGCGCCATCGGCGCAGGTCCGCCGCGTTGAACCCCGGATCGACCAGCCCGGTGCCCTCGCCCCAGCGCGGATCGGCGGTCCGCCCGCCCGGCCCATCCAGCACGTACGGCACCCCCGGTTCGGCGTCGAGCGCGACCTTGCCGTTCTGCGGCCGCACCACCCCGGTGACGACCCGGCCGGTGTCGGTCAGCCGGTACACGGTCAGCTCGCGGTTCCCCGGGACCGTCCATTCGGTACGGCCGCCCGCCGGGTTGTAGTGGTAGTACTTGCCCTTCCACGGCAGCAGGTACTTGTCGCCGTCGAGCACCTTCGCGTCCCCGGCGAAGATCTCCCGCTTGCCCGCGGCGTCGGTTCCGCGCACCCCGCCGGTGAAGGTGATCTCGTGCTCGTCCCAGCGCAGGATCCGCTGCTGCTGCAGGAACTTCGCGGGCAGGTTGTTGGTCCAGATGTTGGTGTAGAAGGTGGTCCAGTCGGTCTCGCCGGTCCAGCCTTCGAACTCCTCGATCCGGGTGTTGCCGAGGATCGGGTGCGGGTTCCACACGTCGCGCTGGTCGTTGCGCAGGAACCGGATGATCCGCGAGTTCAGGCCCTTGTTGGTCTGGCCGCCGTAGTCGAGGTCGTTGGCCCAGTGCGACCACAGCGAGGAGCGCTCCAGCTTGTCGGACCACTCGGTGCCGACCGTCCAGCCCTGGTCGCGCAGTTCACGCAGCATGTGGTCGGCGACGTACCCGTGGTTGCGGTAGACGTCGATGTAGAGGAAGTCCAGGTTCGGATGGGTTTCCTCGCGCAGCTGGCGGAAGCGCTTCGCCAGTTCGCCGGAGGCGTTGTCCCGGCGCTGGTCGATCTCCCACGACTGGTCGAGCCAGTTCCAGCCCTCGCGGTTCACGTCCACCAGCTGCTCGTTGAACGCCCTGGCCTCCGGGTAGGACTCCGTGGCGTTGACGTGCACACCGAAGTCCGCGTTGAACTTCTCGCCTTCGGCCGCCAGCGTGTTCAGGTCCTTCAGCCCGCCGGCGCGCTCGTTGTAGTTGCCGCCGTAGTCCGGGTGCGCCGAGTCGTGGCCTTCGCTGCCGTACCCCTTGAGCACGGCCAGCTGCCCGAGGCCGTCGGTGGCCAGCGAGATCCGCTTGACGTCATCGAGCGTGCGCAGGAACGGGTGGGTGGCCTGGCTGGCGAAGTTGAACGGGATGTGGGTGATCACCCGGTCCGGCGTCTGCCCGGCACCGGGCGCGGTGATCGCGATGTCGCGGAAGGCGATCGCGCCGTCCTGCCAGTCGACCTTGCCGTCACCGTTGGCCTCGGGGGTGACCACGACCTTCGCCCACGGCAGTTCCTCGGTGGTCGCGGAACTCTCGGCGCGGTAGGTCCACTGGCCGCTCCAGAGGCCGACGCGGGTGGCGTCGCCTTCCTTGCGGGCCTGGTGCCACAGCCGGGCGTCGTCCCCGTTGGTCGCGCCGGATGGCTTGTCGTACACGGAGTTCGTCTCCACCGAGGCCGCCAGCGCTCCGGTGTGGACGATCCCGTACGAGGCACCGACCGGGTTAGGCTCGGCCGCCGTGCCCGGGGTCACCGCGGCGAACACGTCCGCGGTCCGGGTGGCGTTCGGGTCCAGCGTGGTGAACGCCGTCCCGGCACCGGGTTGTCCACTGGAGACGGACACCAGGTCGTGGCCGGGCAGGTCGAGGGTGCCGACCCGGAACTGCTCGGTGTCGGTGATCCGGTCGATCCGGAAGGTGGTGGCGCGGCGCTCGACCCGCAGGGACGCCTCGATCACCACCCCCGGCTGGTCGTCGAGGGTGAGCCGGTACCTGGCCACGCCATCGGTGACCGAACCTTCGCCGCTGACGTGGTGCGCCACGCCGTTGACGGTGATCGTGTCCAGTTCGGTGGCGCGGCCGTCCAGCGTCGCGCCGGTGGCGCGGTCGGTGTAGCGGTGCACCACGGGGAAGTCGGCACCGACCGAGACCGCGAGTTCCGGGGACGAGATCTCCAGTGCGGACGGCTCGGCCGCCACCGCCGGAGCGGCCCCGGTGAACAGGACCGCCACGAGGATCGAACGGGGAAGCATGGTGAAACCCTTCTGCCACCGAGCGTTCTTTCCTGATTTTTCTAGGCTTGTTTCACTCATAAGTCAACATCTGCGAGCAGATTCGAGCAGGAAGGAGCAGGCCGTCAGACCGTGCGCAGGCGCACGCCCGCGGCCGCGAACCCGGCTTCGACCTCGGCCACCACCGGGGCGTCGGTGACCACGAGGTCCACGTCCGCGATCGGGCAGATCCGCGCGAAGGCGCGCTTGCCCAGCTTCGACCCGTCCGCGGCGACCACCACCCGTGCCGCGCGCTCGACCATCAGCCGGTTGATGTCGGCCTCGCCCTCGTGGTGCGCGAAGGCACCGGCCACCGGATCGATCCCGTCCACGCCGAGGATGAGCAGGTCCAGCGAGATGTCCGCGAGCACGCCGGTGGCCAGCGGCCCGGTCAGCTCGAACGAGCGCGGGCGGGCCACGCCGCCGGTGACCACCAGCTTGAGGTGCTGGCGCACGGCGAGTTCACCGGCGATGTTGAGCGCGTTGGTCACCACGGTCAGCGCCGGCCTGCCCGGCCGGTGGTCCAGTTCGGCCCTGGCCGCGATCGCCCTGGCGATCTCGGTGGTCGTGGTGCCGCCGTTCAGCCCGACCACCGCACCCGGTTCGACCAGCAGCGCCACGTTGCGGCTGATCCGGGACTTCTCCGGCGCCTTGAGCGCGCTCTTGTACCGCAGCGGCAGGTCGTAGGAGACGTGCGTGGCGATGGCACCGCCGCGCGTGCGGATCAGCAGCTGCTGCTCCGCCAGGTGGTCCAGATCGCGGCGGATGGTCGCGGCCGAGACCGCGAGTTCCTCGGCCAGCGCCTCGACCACCACCTTGCCGCGCTCCCCGACCACCGACAGCAGCCCGCTGAGCCGCTCGTGCCGGTTCAAGGAGCCGCCATCCGGAAGTCGTACCGCCGGGGCAGCGGCCGGGCACCGCCCAGCGCCCGCTGGATCTCCGCCCAGGTGTCCGAAAGGGACGTGTCCCCCTCACGGATGTCGGGCACGTCGAAGCCCGAGAGGTAGATGTCCTCCGCCCCGGCCGCGTCACCGGCCGCCAGCAACGCGCGGGCGGTGAGCAGTTCGATCCGGCCGGTGCGCACGGGCACCGCCGCGAGCAAAGCGAGCGCTTCTTCGGCCTGCCCGGCGGCGAGCGCGGCCTCGATCGCCTCGACGGCCAGCTCGGCCGGAGCCAGCTCGAACGCCCGATTCAGCAGCGACGCGTCGTCGGTGGCGACCGCGAGATTCCTCAGTGCCCAGGGGTTCTCGGCTTCGTCGAGCGACGCGCGCCAGGCCTGTTCGGCGGCGGTTTCATCCCCGGCGTACCAGTGGGCGACGCCCCGGTGGTACCAGACCAGCCAGTTCGGCTCGGCCGCCTCCAGCTCCGCCCGCCAGGTCACCAGTGTGCCGTCCGGCGGAGTGAGCGGGTCCGGTGCGGCCATCTTGCCGGTCAGCAGGTCGAGCCACGGTTGTTGCCGCTCGCCGAGCGTGCTGTCCGGGAACGGGGTGCCCGGGAGCGATCTCGGGGTGCGCCGCTGTTCGAGCGCGCCCCAGCCGGAGCCGGTGTGCAGCCACTCCCCCGGCTCCTCGTCGGCCACGACCTGCCACTCCGGGTACGAAGCATCGACCGGCCCGTAGGTCTCCAGCCACTCCCGCGACTCACCACCGGGCAGGCGCAGGTGCTCCAGCTGCGTGCGCGCCAACCCCGCCTGGATCTCCAGATAGCCATGCTCCGAATCGGGTGAAAGCCACTCCTGCCAGCGCCTGCCGCCCTCCGAGCTACCCCAGACGAACAGCTTCCGCCCGCGCAGCAACCCCGTCGACGTCTGGCGCAGGCCGTACCCGGTTTCGTCGACCGCCGCGATCCACGGCCGTTGCCCGGGTTCGAGGTCGAAGAAGAAGTCGGCGGCGTGCTCGTAGGAGTTCGGATCGATCTCCGCGGGCATCGGCACCCGGTCGAGGTGGCCACCGTAGCCGTAGTGCCAGGCGTGCCGCGCGGGCGCGAGCACCCGCGTGCCCGGGGTCTGCGGCACCGCGATGTTCGACCACCAGTACAGCGGCACCTCGTGCTCGTGCGGATTCCGGACCCGCACGCCGACCAGCAGCACCGGCGACTCCTCCGGCAGCCGGAAGTCCAGCTGGTACGGCAGGTTCCTGGTGCGTTCCCACTCCCACAACCGGAGCCCGTCGGTGCCGACGCGCGCGGCGTGCATCGGCTCGCAGGTCATCGTGGTGTGCCCGGTGCTGCCGAGGTTCCACTCGACCCCACCGGCGAACCAGGCGTCCCGCAACGCCAGGTTCGCCGGTTGCAGTACCGGGTTGCGGAACAGCAGCTCGCGGTCGCGGACCTTGTCGTGCAGCGAATACAGACGGCCACCGAGCGAGGGCAGCACGGTCGCGCGCAGCTTCGCGTTCTCCAGCACGAGCGCGGGCAGCGCCTGCTCGGTGCGTTCGCGGCCGTACCCGTTCCGCACCAGGCACGGCAGTACGCTGTCCAGCTTCCCGTACCGCACACCGTCGGCCAGGTCCGGCGGTAGTTCGTCCACATTGGTCACCTGCTGCGCGGCGGTCAGCGGGCGCAGCGGCGGCAGCGGGTTCTCCGGCCCGATCGACGCCACGGGCAGCACCAGCTCGGTGCGGAAGACACGCGTCATCAGTCCGGCAACCGCTCTCCGGTGGCTTCGTCGAACAGGTGCACCGCGCCGGGGCGCGGCGACAGGCCGAGCCGTTCGCCGCGCTGCCACGCCGCCATGCCCTCGGTGCGCACGGTCAGCACGTGATCGGTCGTGCCGGAGACCGCGCAGTACAGGTACTGGTCGCTGCCGAGTTCCTCGACCACCTCGACCACCGCCCCGATGCCGTCCTCCGGCGAGCCGACGACCCAGCCCTCGGGCCGCACGCCGACCACCACGCGTTCGCTGGTCAGCGCCGCGCGCTGGGCCGGGGTCAGCGGCAGGTGCGTGCCGCCGACCACCGCGCCCTCCCCGCCGATCGTGGTGTGGATCAGGTTCATCGCGGGCGAGCCGATGAACCCGGCCACGAAGACGTTCACCGGCCGCGAGAACAGCCCGATCGGGGTGTCGCACTGCTGGAGCAGCCCGTCCTTGAGCACCGCCACCCGGTCGCCCATGGTCATCGCCTCGACCTGGTCGTGCGTGACGTAGATGGTGGTCACGCCGAGCTTGCGCTGCAGCGAGGCGATCTGCGTGCGGGTCTGCACCCGGAGCTTGGCGTCCAGGTTGGACAGCGGTTCGTCCATGCAGAACACCTGCGGGCTGCGCACGATCGCGCGGCCCATGGCCACCCGCTGGCGCTGACCGCCGGACAGCTTCGCCGGCTTGCGGTCCAGGTAGGGCTCCAGGTCGAGCACCTTCGCCGCCTCGGCCACCGCCCGTTCGCGTTCGGCGCGCGGCACCTTCTGGATCTTCAGGTGGAAGCCGATGTTCTCGGCCACGGTCATGTGCGGGTAGAGCGCGTAGTTCTGGAACACCATGGCGATGTCGCGGTTCTTCGGCGCCATGTCGGTGACGTCGCGCTCGCCGATGTGGATGGTGCCCTCGTCCACGCCCTCGAGCCCGGCGAGCATGCGCAGCGTGGTCGACTTCCCGCAGCCGGACGGGCCGACCAGCACGAGGAACTCGCCGTCGGGCACCTCCAGGTCCAGCCCGTCCACCGCCGGCCGGTCGGAACCCGCGTAGTACCTGGTCGCGCCCCGGAACGAAACGCCTGCCATAACTTGTCTCCCTTTACTTGCCGGCGCCGAGGGTGAGGCCGGTGATGATGCGCCGGGCCAGGACGAGGTAGAGCACCAGCATCGGCAGCACCACGATCGCCACGCCGGCGATCAGGCCGCCGTACTCGCTCTGGTAGCTGGCCGCGCCGTAGAAGGTGAACAACGCCCGCGACAGGGTGAAGTCGGCGTTCTCCTGCAGGAACACGATCGCCAGCAGGGTCTCGTTCCACAGGCCGATCAGGTTCAGGATCAACGCGGTGATCAACCCGCCGCGGGCCAGCGGCAGCATGATCGAGACGAAGGTCCGCAGCGGGGAGGCGCCGTCGATCGCGGCGGCCTCCTCCATCTCGTCGGGCAGCGAGCGGAAGAAGCCGGTCAGCAGGAACACGGTGAACGGCAGCGACAGCGCCACGTAGATGAGGAACAGCCCGAACAGGTTGTTGGCCAGGCCGATCTTCGCCATGTTCACGAACAACGGGATGATCACCGTCTGGAACGGCACGCCCATGCCGATCGCGACGAACCCGGTCATCCCGCTCGCCCCGCGCACGCCGAGCCGGGTCAGCGCATACGCGGCGGGAGCCGAGACCACCACGGTGACGATCGCGGCGGCACCGACCAGCAGCACGGTGTTGACGAACGCCGAGCCCAGCCCGGCCTGGTTCCACGCGTAGACGTAGTTCCGGAACGGATCCCCGGCGACGAACCACTGGCGCGGCAGCTGGAACGGCTGGGTGAAGATCTCGACCGGTGTCTTGAACGAGGAGGAGAGCAGCCAGTACAGCACGAAGAGGTTGAACGCGGTGAACGCCCACACCACCACCGTGCCGACCACCTTCAGCGGGCTCAGCCTCCGCGACCCCGGCGGCGGCTTCGGCTTGCGCGGCGGCTTGCCCCGCGGCTTGGCGGCCGGTTCGCGCGGCGGCGCGGTCAACTCCACTGTGGACACGTGAACTCCTAGAACTGGATGGCGTCGCGGCGCATGAGGCGGCGCAGCAGCAGGACGAGCACGGTGACCAGTGCGATCATCGCCACCGCGCAGGCGCAGGCGGCACCGAAGTCCGGGGTGCCGTTCGAGCCGAACGACCGGTCGAACACGTAGATGCCCAGCGTCCAGGCGTTGTTCGGCGGCGAGTACGTGCCCGGCCCGGCGAGCACGAAGACCAGTTCGAAGATCTTCAGCGCGTTGATCGTCCACAGCACCCCGGCCACGCCCACCACGTCCCAGGTCAGCGGCAGCGTGACGTTGCGGAACTTCTGCCACGGCGAGGCCCCGGCCAGTTCGGCGTCCTCGTACAGGTAGGGCGGGATGCGGTCGACCGCGGCCATCAGGATGGTGATGTAGAACCCCGAACTCGCCCACATGATCGCCGCGGTGACCGCCCAGGTCACGTTGGCCGGGTCGAGGAACTTCGCCGCGCTCAGCCCGACGCTCTCCAGCAGGAAGTTCGCCAGTCCCTGCTTGCCCGGCTGGTACTTGAACACGAAGCCGAGGAACATGCCCAGCGCCACCGGCGCCACGATGTTCGGGAAGAACAGGATCGCGCGCACCAGCTTCCCGCCCCGCATGTCCCGCAGCACCATGGTGAACAGGAACGCCAGCACGAAGGTGCCGATGCCACCGACGAACACGTAGATCAGCGTGTTGCGGAACGAGTACTGGAACGAGTCGCTGGCCCACATGCGGGTGTACTGGGTGACCCCGGAGAACTCCGGGCTGTCGCCAGCCCCGGCCCAGCTGGTGAAGCTGAGCACCACGGTGGCGATCGTCGGCAGCACCAGGAAGATCAGGTACAGCGCGAGCGCCGGCGCGACGAACGGCCAGAACAACCGGCGCTTGCGCACCTCGTGCTCACCGTCCGTGCCGCGCCGGGCCCGCGGTAGCGCTGTGGTGGTCATGAGCCCTGCGCGGCCCAGAACTCGGCGGACTTCGCGGCCAGGCCGTCGACGAACTGCTGGGGGTTCACCCGGCCCTTGAGCAGGTCGAGGTTGAGCGGGTCGAACACCTCGGTGGCCCACTTGCCGCCCGCCAGGCCGTCGAGCCCGTCGTACTGCAGGACGTGCTCCTTCTTCGGGTCGTCGATGGCGGCCTTGATGTCCTTCAGGTCGTCCGGGACCGGCAGGTCCGCGCGCGGCACCAGGTTGTTGGCCACCACGGTCATGCCCAGCAGGATGTCCTTGTTCAGCGTGTAGGCGATGAACGCCTTCGCCGCCTCGGTGTGCTTGGCCGCCTTGGGGATGGAGAAGCCGATCGACATCTGCTCGACCGTGTCGTGCGTGGCGCCCTCGGGCATCGGGAACTGGAACGAGCCGTAGTCGATCTTGGCCGCGCCGCCCTGCTTGGTCAGGTACTCGCGCGTCTCGCTGGGCACCCAGCTGCCGACGTAGAGGAAGCGCGCCTCACCGTCGGCCCAGCGCTGCTGCACCTGCGGGAACTTCGCCGCGTCCCAGCCCTCGATGAAGTACGGCGGGATCTTCGCGGTCTCCTCGGCCGCCCGGCGGAACCCGGGATCGGTCAGCCAGCCCTGGCCGGTGCGGTCGCTCGCGGCCCGGTATAGCCCGCCCGCGCCGACGAACCGCTCGGCGAGCTGGGTGTAGAAGTACATGTTGTAGAAGGAGATGTCGCCGTCCTGGGCGACCGCGGCCTTGCCGTCGGCCTTCGCCTTGTCGAACAACGCGGTCAGCTCGGCCATTGTGGACGGTGGCCGGACGTCGCCGGCGGTGGCCCTGTCGTACCACCAGGCGCTGGCCATCATCTCGTAGGGCACCATGAAGTTCGCCCCGGCCGCGTCCTTGTTCTGCGGGAAGTCGTACGAGCTGGGCGCCAGCACGTCCTTGACCGTCTTCTCGCCCTCACCGACCTTCATCGCGAACACGTCGTCGACGCTCTGCGTGCCGCCCGGCTGCACGATGGCCGCGCTGACCTTGCTGACGTCCTGGTCGAACAGGTCGGGCACGGTGCCGGTGTTCAGCGCGGGCACCAGGTTGGTGGTGTAACCCTTGCGGCCCAGCCACTCCACGTTGACCTTGACCCCGGTCTTCTCGGTGAAGCAGCGCATCGCCTTCTGCAGCACCTTGCCCTGCGGCTCGTCGGCGGTCCACATCGACCAGTAGGTCAGTTCCTTGTCCGACTGCGGTTTGACGCCGGGCTCGGGGCACGGCGCGGTGAGGAACTCCTCGGCGCCGGGCAGCGCGTTCTGCGCCCCGGGCGTGCCCTCCTGGCCGGTCGGCGTGCCGCACGCGGCGAGCGTGAACGCCAGTCCCGCCGCGAGTACGAGCTTGCCACGAGCTGATCTCATCGCCACCACCTGATCGATTCGACAAACTTCCAGCGGGATCGCTGCGCGTTAGTGCGCAGTTTTGTCTTCGTTCAAGCACGTGTCAACAGTCACTGTGCAACAAATTGCGAAATCGTGCTCGGAGCGGCGGTGCGGGTGCGGGCCCGCACTCGTAGTACTTTCGGCGGATGGATCGGCACGAGCGACTGAACGCACTGCTCGACATGGTCGGGCAACGGGACAAGATCGACGTCGACGAGACCGCCGCCGAGCTCGACGTCTCCCCGGCCACCATCCGCCGCGATCTCGACCACCTCGCCGAGCGGCAACTGCTCACCCGGACGCGTGGTGGCGCGGTGGCCAGCAACGTCGCCTACGACCTGCCGTTGCGGCACAAGGCCGCGCGCAACGCCCCGGAGAAGCAGCGGATCGCCGTGGCGGCGGCGAAACTGGTCGAGCGCGGCATGGTGATCGGGCTCAACGGGGGCACCACGCTGACCGAGGTCGGCCGGGCCGTGGCCACCCGCCCGGACCTGGGCGAGCGCGGGGACTCGCCGTCGCTGACCGTGGTCACCAACGCGCTGAACATCGCCAACGAGCTGGCCGTGCGGCCGAACATCAAGATCGTGGTGACCGGCGGGGTGGCGCGCCCGCAGTCGTTCGAGCTGACCGGCCCGTTCGCCACCAAGATCCTCGACGAGATCACGCTGGACCTGGTGCTGCTGGGGGTGGACGCGGTGGACCCGCTGCGCGGTGCCTACGCCCACCACGAGGGCGAGGCCAGCATCAACCGGCTGATGGTGTCGCGGGCGCGGCACGTGGCGGTGGTGGGCGACAGCTCCAAGCTCGGCGGGCACGCCTTCGCCCGGATCTGCGCCACCAACGAGGTGCACACCCTGGTCACCGACACGGCGGCGCCGGACAAGACGATCGAGGCGTTCCAGGCCGAAGGCGTCCGCGTCATCACGGCTTGAGCCAGCTCGCGACGCGTCGGCCCGTCACGAAGGTGGCTTTCGAGGCGTCCCGAAAGCCACCTTCGGGACAGCTCAGTGCTGAAGCAGGCGCAACAGCCGGGCCACCTCGCCGGCCACCGCTTCCCGGCCCGCGCTGAGGTACTTGCGCGGGTCGACCGTGTCCGGGCGGTCCGCGAGCTGGTCGCGCACCCCGGCGGTGAACACCTTGTTCAGCTGCGTGGCGACGTTGATCTTCGTCAGCCCCCGTGCCACGGCGGTGGCCAGGTCCTCGTCGGCCACGCCGGACGAGCCGTGCAGCACCAACGGCACCGGGACCTCCTGGTGCAGGGCGCTGATCAGGTCGAAGTCGAGTTCGGCGTCCCTGGTGAGCATCGCGTGCGAACTGCCGACGGCGACCGCCAGCGCGTTCACCCCGGTCGACTCGACGAACGCGCGCGCCTGGGCCGGATCGGTCCGCGCACCGGGCGCGTGCACCCCGTCCTTGCCGCCCACCTCACCGAGTTCGGCCTCCACCCACACCCCCTGGGCGTGGCAGTACGCCGCCACCTCCCTGGTCGCCGCCACGTTGTCCGCGTAGTCCAATGTGGACCCGTCGTACATCACCGAGCCGAAGCCGAGTTCCACCGCCTCGTGCACCAGTTCCGGCTCGTCGGCGTGGTCGAGGTGCACCGCGACCGGCACGTCCGCACCACGCGCCGCGGCCACCGCGGCGGCCCCGATCGGGGCGAGCGAGCCGTGGTAGCGCACCGCGTTCTGGCTCAGCTGCAGGATGACCGGCAGCCCGGCCCGCTCGGCGCCGTCGACGATCGCGCTGATGTGCTCCAGCAGGATGGCGTTGAACGCACCGCAGCCGGTGCCGAGTTCGGCCGCCGGCCCGACGATGTCACCCGTTGACACCAGTGGCATGGGTTTCCTCCACGGTCACGGCGCCCACTTCGCGCCGGTAGTGATCAAGATCGACGTCGCCGGCCAGCGGGCCGAGCACCGCGGCGGCGGACAACGCCACGGCGTGCCGCAGCACCGCGGGCCAGTCCTGGTGCAGGTTCAGCGCGATGCCCGCCACCGCCGCGTCCCCGGCGCCGGTGGTGTTGCCGTCCAGTGCGCGCGAGGGCCGCGCGAGCCAGGTTCCCCGCTCGGTGACGGCCAGCATTCCCTCCGCGCCTTGGGAAACGAGCACCGCGCCCGCGCCCCGCGCGCGCAGTTCGTGGGGATCGTCGGTGAGCTCACGCAGTTCGTCCGCGTTGGGCTTCACCACGTCCGGTCCCGCCTTGATGCCTTCCCGCAGTGCGTCGCCCGAGGTGTCCAGCACCACCGGCACTCCGGCCTTCCTGGCCAGGCCGATGAGCCGCGCGTAGCCGTCGGCGGGCACACCGGGTGGCAGGCTGCCGGAACAGACCAGCGCGCTCGCGTGGTCGAGCTGCCGCGCCACCTCCTCCGCCAGCTCGTTCCATTCCACTTCGGACAGCCGGGGCCCGGGTTCGTTGACCAGGGTGACCTCGCCGGGCGCCACCAGCGCCGTGGTGCGGCGGGTGACCCCGGCGATCGCGGTCAGCCGATGCGGAATGCCCGCCGCGGTCAGGTCCTCGCGGATCAGTTCGGCGTCGGTGCCGCCGACCGAGCCCAGCGCCAGCACCGGGTGGCCGAGCGCGTGCAGCACCCTGGCCACGTTGACGCCCTTGCCCCCGGCCCGTTTCCGCACCTCGGCCGGCCGGATGACGGCACCGGGTTCCAGTGCGCCGACCCGGTAGGTGACGTCCAGCGCGGGATTGGCGGTGACCGTGACGATCACTACGCGAGCACTACGGAACGGGTGAGGTTGCGGGGGTTGTCCGGGTCGAGGCCGCGGTCCGCGGCCAGCGCACCGGCCAGGCGCTGGGCCCGCACCAGATCGGCCATCGGGTCCAGGTCGTCGTCGACGAACAACGCGCCCGCCGCCCGGACCTGGTCGGCCAGTCCCTCCGGTGCGGTGCCGAACATCCAGGTCACGCGGCCCGGCTCGGCGATGCTGATCGGCCCGTGGCGGTACTCCAGCGCCGGGTAGGACTCCGCCCAGCTGACCGAGGCTTCGCGCAGTTTGAGCGCGGCTTCGGCGGCCAGGCCGACGGTCCAGCCGGTGCCCAGGAAGGTGAACTGCCCGGCCGCCCGCACGTCGGTGTCCACAGTGGTCTCCAGCACGCGCTCGGCGTCGGCGATGGCGCGGTCCAGGTTCTCGCCGAGGTGCGCGCGGAGCAGGGCCAGCGTCGCGGTGGCGAACCGGGTCTGCACCACGGAACGCTCGTCGCTGAAGGACAGGTCGACCACCGCGCCCGCGACGGCTTCGATCTCGGCGGGCACGCCGGTGAGCACCGTGGCCGGGGTGTCCAGCTGCCCGAGCAGCCGGTGGATCTCCGTGGTGGTGCCGGACCTGCTGATCGCGAGCACCTGGTCGTACCGCCTGCCGAGCGGGAACTCCGAGGCGGCGAACGCGTCGGTTTCGCCGAGCCCGGCGCGTTCCCGCAGCGCGGCGTAGGCCTGCGCGACGAACCACGAGGTCCCGCAGCCGACCACGGCCACCCGGCGGCCCGGGCGCGGCAGCAGGCCCTCCACGTCGGCGGCGAGTTCCACGGCTTGGCGCCAGTGCGCGGGCTGGCTGGCGATCTCCGCATCCATCTCTGACATGAGGATCAGCGTAGTTGCGTGTTTTTGCTCGGTCAATCGCTCTTTCACGCATCTTCGCGCATGACTAACTCGGGCTTATGCTCAACGGCATGAAGCGGACCTCTTTTGCCAGGTGGCCGTGCTCGATCGCGCGCACCATGGACCTGTTCGGTGACCAGTGGAGCCCGCTGGTGCTGCGCGAGAGCTTCTACGGCATCCGCCGCTTCGATGACTTCCAGCGGGAACTGGGCATCCCGCGCAACACCCTGGCCGACCGGCTCAAGCGGCTGGTCGACGAAGGCCTGCTGGAGAAGCGCGCCTACCAGGACGAGCCGGTCCGCTACGACTACCTGCTCACCGAGATGGGCCGCGACTTCTTCGACGTGCTCGTGGTGATGTCGCGCTGGGGCGATCGCTGGCTGTCCGGCCCGGAAGGCCCGCCGGTGCGGATGCACCACCTGGACTGCGGGCACGACACGCACGCCGAAGTGGTCTGCGCCGCCTGCGGGGAGCCGCTCGACCCCGCGCGGATCCGCATGCGCACCGGCCCCGGTTATCCCGAGGGCCTCAAGGACCGCCCGGACGTCCGGCGCCGGTTCGACGACTTGACAGGGTAAGTCCAATTACGAAACTCTGGAGCTCAGAGGGCACTTTCCCCGGAGCTGAGGAGGTCGCGCGATGGAGTGGACGGGCGCACGGTACGCGGACGCACCGACCATCGAGCAGCGGATCCGCATCGCGGCGCCACCCGAGCGCGTCTGGGAGCTGGTGTCCGACATCGAGCTGCAGCCGCGGATCAGCACCGAGCTGCAGGCCGTCGAATGGCTGGACGACGGCGCGCCGGCGATCGGCGCGCGTTTTGTCGGCCGCAACGAGCACCCGTCGTTCGGCAAGTGGGAGACCACCTCCTACGTGGTCGGGTACGAGCCGGGCCGCACGTTCGCCTGGGCGGTCTCCGATCCGGCGAAGCCGTCGGCGAGCTGGCGGTTCAGCCTGGAACCGGCCGAGGACGGCACCGAGCTGAGCCAGTGGATGCAGATGGGGCCGGGTCCGTCGGGCCTGTCGTTCGCGATCGAGCGCATGCCCGAGAAGGAGCAGAAGATCGTCTTCGTCCGCCTGCGCGAGCTGGAGAACGCCATCCTCGCCAACCTCGACGCGATCAAGAAGCTGGCCGAGGCCTGATGCGCACCGCGACGACCATCGAAGCCTCGGGTGGCCCGTGGCCGGAGGTGGTCGATTTTGTGGTGGAGGCCGAAAAGCTCGGCCTCGACGTGTGCTGGGTCGCCGAAGCCTGGGGCTCCGACGCACCCTCTCCCCTGGGTTTCCTGGCCGCGCGCACCGAACGGATGCTGCTCGGTTCGGGCATCATCCAGCTCGGCACGCGCACGCCCGCGGCGATCGCGCAGACCGCCATCACGCTGTCGAACATCTCGGGCGGGCGGTTCCTGCTCGGCCTCGGCCCGTCGGGGCCGCAGGTCATCGAAGGGCTGCACGGGGTTCCGTTCGCCCGCCCGCTGACCCGGATGCGGGAAACCGTGGAGATCGTGCGTGCCGCGTTCACCGGCGAGAAACTGCGTCATTCCGGTTCGGCTTTCGAAATCCCGCTGCCCGGTGAAGCCCGTCCCATGCGCCTTTCGGTCAAACCCGAGCATCCGATTCCCCTGTACCTCGCCACGCTTTCACCGCGCATGCTCCGGCTCACCGGGGAAATCGCGGACGGCTGGCTCGGCACCAGTTTTGTGCCGGAAGGCGCCGCGGAAGCCTATTTCCGCCACCTCGACGACGGTTTGGCCTCGGCCGGTCGCACGCGAGCCGATCTCGATGTGTGCCAAGGCGCCGAGGTCGCCTTCGCCGCCGACGAGGACGCGCTCCGGGAGATGATCGCGGGTCGTAAAATGGAGCTGGCGTTCAGCCTGGGCGGAATGGGTTCCGCCGGGAGCAATTTCTACAACGACGCCTACAGCAGGCAGGGCTGGGCCGAAGTAGCCGCGGAAGTGCGTTCGCGGTGGCTTTCCGGAGATCGGACGGGCGCGGCTTCGGTGGTCACGGATGAAATGGTGCTCGGCACCACGTTGATCGGGACCGAGGAAATGGTGCGCGAGCGGCTGGCGGTGTGGCGTGACGCCGGGGTCGACACCGTCCGGCTGTACCCGGCGGGTGACACCCTCGACGCCCGGCTCGACACGCTGGGACGGGCGTTGCAGTTGGTCGGCGACTTGGCTTGAGCGGGTCGCCGAGGCCCATCAGGCGATTCCTCCGTTGGCCCGGACGACCTGGCCGTTGATCCAGCGCGCGGGCCCGGCCAGGAACGAGACCAGTTCGGCGATGTCGGCCGGGGTGCCGAGCCGGTTCAGCGGCGGCTGCGCGGCCATCCTCGCGATGGTCTCCTCGTCCTTGCCGTCGAGGAAGAGCGCGGTCGCGGTGGGTCCGGGCGCCACGGCGTTGACGGTGATGTCCCGGCCGCGCAGTTCGCGGGCCAGGATCAGGGTGATCGCCTCGACTGCCCCCTTCGACGCCGCGTACCCGGCGTACCCCGGGAGCGCCAGCGCGAGCACGGACGTGGAGAAGTTGATGATCGCGCCACCGTCGCGCACGCGGCGGGCCGCCTGCTGGTCGACCACGAAGGTGCCGCGGATGTTGGTGTGGTGCATGCTGTCGAGCTCGGCGAGGTCGAGGTCCGCGAGCGGGGCGAGCACCATGCGGCCCGCGGCGTGAACCACCACGTCCACTCCCCCGAACTCGGCTTCCGCGCGGTCGAACACCGCCGCGACGGCCTGCTCGTCGCCGACGTCGGCCCTGGCCGCGATCGCCCGGCCACCGCCGGCGGTGATCTTCTCGACCGCCGCGTTCGCCTCGGCCTCGTTGCCCGCGTAGACGACCACCACGGCCATCCCGTCCGCGGCGAGCCGTTCGGCGGCCTCGCGGCCGATCCCGCGCGAGCCCCCGGTCACGACCGCCACCCGCTGTTCCGTCATGTCCGCCGTCCCTTCGAAGCGTTGCTAACAACTTTACGGTATCACCGCTACTTAACCGTCGCTACCCATTTTTTGATAGCGTTGATATTGTGGTCACCCCGTGGCCACAACCCTGGGTACCGTCCGGGACATGACTTCTCTCAACCGGAAGATCGTGGTCACCACCCCCACCGGGCAGGTGGGCTCCCGAGTTGTGCGGCTGCTGCTCCAGGCGGGGGTGCGCCCGACGCTGTTGCTGCGGGACGCGGGCAAGCTCGATCCGGAGACGCGGGCCGGGGTGGAGGTCGCGGAAGGCGACCAGACGAACGCCGACTTCGTCGTCGAGGCGACGCGGGGCGCCGACGCGTTGTTCTGGGTGAGTCCGCCGGGCACCGGCGAGGACCCCGTCGAGGCCTACGCCCGGCTCGGCGCGAACGCGGCGCTCGCCGTGCGGGAGAACGGCATCGCGCACACCGTGTTCCAGAGCAGCATCGGCGCGGAGAAACGGCACGGCGTCGGCGAAATCGACGGGCTGGCGCGCACCGAGGAACTGCTGAACGACACCGCCGGCGCGGTGACCCTCCTGCGGTGCGGTTACTTCTTCAGCAACCTGCTGGCCGACACCGAGTCGCTGCGCGCGGGCGTCCTCCGCACGCCGTGGCCGCTCGACCACGCGATGCCGTGGGTCGACCCGCGTGACATCGGCGAGGTCGCCGCGGCCCGGTTGCTGTCCGCGGACTGGCAGGGCAAGCAGGTCCGGGCCGTGCACGGCCCGGAGGACCTGACCTTCGCGCGGGTCGCCGAAATCCTGGGCGGGGTGCTGGGCCACGAGGTCAAACCGGAGCAGCTCTCCGACGACGAGTTCCGCTCGATGCTGACTTCCGTCGGCCTGCCCGCGGCCCAGGTCGACGGCATCGCCGGGATGTCGATCGGATTGACCGGCGACTTCGTGCCCGAGAACGCGCGCAGCGTTTTCACCACCACGCCGACGACCCTGGCTTCCTGGGCACAGGGGCAATTCGGGTAGTTCCTTGCTCCGGAGACCACAAACGCGTCGGGCATGATGTGCACCGGGGCGCAGGTTTCCTTGTGGTGCCTTGAATCGGGGGTTCGCGCGCTCGTAGCCTGCTCGGTGTCCGCACCGGGCAGGTCTCCCGTGTGGAGGTGCGCAGTGGCTCCCCGATTCCGGCGGCTCTTGGTGGCCGTCACAACCTTGGCCGCGTCACTGGTAGCCACCAGCGCCGAGGCGGCACCGGCGACCCAGCAGTTCCACAGCTCCGATCTCCAGCTCACCTGTGACTTCCCCGCGCTCGGTGCGCAGTACGTGGATGCCGCGGTGAGCTTCGAGGGACCGGCTTCGGTCTCCTCGGGCGACACGGTGCAGTTCTCCGCGCTCGTCGCGCACCTCGTCATCCCCCGCGACGTCGTGCAGGTCTACCAGGGTCTCGTCGCGGGCTTCCGCGCCACCGGCACCCCCACCATCGACGTGCAGGGCGGCTTCCCGAGTCCCATCAGCGTGACCGTGGCTTCGCCCTACCGGCCGCTCCCGATGCCGCCGGATGACCTCGTGCTCACCGCCTACCAGGATCCGGGCACCACGATTCCGGCTGTCACCGCGGGCATGCCGGGCCAGACGATGGCCGCCTCACTCGACGCCTTCGCGGTCACCCTCGACGTAGACTTCGGCCTCGACCTCACCCTGCAGGGCCCGTGCGTGCTCAACGCGAACCAGTACACCTGGTTCTATCCCTCCTTGCCCATCGGCTTTTGACGGAGCCGAGCGGGCCGCCCGCACGTCTTACCGGACATGGTCGAGGAGAAAGCGCCGTCCGGGCGCGGGATCGCGTTGACGCTGTGGTTGTCCGGCTACAGCGTGGCCGTGGTGGTCGTCGAGGTACTGCTGGCCGTGCACGCGGTCGGTGAACTGGATCGCGGCCGGATGCTGCCGGTCGCGGTGGTGCTGGGCATGGTCGCGCTCCTCGGGGAGGCGGCGGCGCTGACCGGCCTGTGGTTCTGGCGGCGGTGGGGTGTGGGCCTGCTGGCCGGCTGCGTGGTGGTTCAGGTGGTGGCCGGGCTGATGGCCGAGGTCAACGGCGGCATCATCGCGGCGCGCATCGTGCTCGCGTGCGCACTGGTGTTCATGCTGATCCCCCGCTGGGAACGCCTCCGCGGCTGACCTGGGCGATGCCGGTCAGGTCAGCCCGGCCATCGGGAAGCGGACTTCGGCCACGGGCCGCCGGGCGGTCAGCGGGCTCGGGTAGCCGTAGCCGACGCGCAGCAGGGTGTGGACCTGACCGGCGTCGTGGAACAGCGCGTCGATGCCGTCGCGGGTTTCCGGCGTTTCGAACGGCTGGGACAGGAACGAGGTCGACAGCCCGAGCGACGTCGCGGTGAGCAGGACCGCCTGCATGACCATGCCACCGTGGAGATCGGCGAGCGCGCCCTGCCCTCCGGACAGCACCGCCACCAGCAGCGGCTGCTGCTCGAAGGACCGCGGCGGGAGCGCCGGATTCGTGTGGGACGCGCGCTGCGGCAGCGCACCGGCCTCTCCGGCGGGCGGTGCGGCCGAGGACAACGGCACACCGTCGGCGCTCCCCTGCGGCCGCCGCGTCCACCGGGCCGACTCCGCCCGGAACGCCTCGTCACTGGCCTGCAGGAACTCCGCGCGCCGGGCCAGCGCGGCCACCGCGTCGTACCGCCCGGACGGCTCCAGGTGCTCCAGCCTGCCGCCCTCGGCCAACGCCGCCGCGTTGAGCGCCGAACGCACCCCGGGCGGCACCGCCCGCTCCAGGAACGGCCGCCGGTTCGTGTGCCGGTGGAAGATCGACTGCGCGAGCTTGCGCTCCTCCAGCGTCGATCGGCGGTGCCCCTCGACGTGGACCTCGGCGAGGAAATCGGGCCTGGCCGGATCGGGCACCAGCCGGACGGCCGCCTCCCGGCCGTTCGACCGCAGCGCGAGCCGCAGGTTGAACAGGGCGGCACCACACGACAGCCGCGCTTGCCTGGCCTCGGGATCGGCGACGGTGAGCACCCGCTCCCGGTCCAGCCACACCGCGACACGATCACCGTCGACACCGAACGACCACGGCTGGGTGTTGTGCGGTGACGGGGCCCGTGTTGCCGCGTTCAGCGCCTGGTCCAGTTCGGTCGGCAACGGCAACGGCCGGTCCATCACCGGCTCCCGGTTTCCGGGCGCACCACGAGCACCGGGCAGTCGGCGTGGTGGGCCAGCGCCTGGCTCGTCGAACCCAGCACCAGCCCGGCGAACCCGCCGCGGCCACGGCTGCCGACCACCACCAGGCAGGCCTTCGCGCTCCAGTCGAGCAGGCGGTGCCGCGGCTTGTCCCGGAGCACGACCTGCTCCACGGTGACGTCGGGGTAGCGCTCCCGCCAGCCCGCGAGCCGCTCGGCGAGCACCCGCTGCTCGGCGTCGTTGACCGGTTCCCAGTCGAACGCGACCCGGCTGCGGCTGAACAGGACCTCGGTGTCGCCGTCGTGCCAGGTGTGCACGGCGACCAGCGGGACCGCCCGCACCGAAGCCGCCGAGAAGGCCTCCGCGATCGCGGCCTCGCTGTTGCTGCTGCCGTCGACGCCGACCACCACCGGACCTTCCAGCTGCTGGCCGGCATCACGGCCGCGCACCACCACGACCGGGCACTCGGCCGCGGCCAGCACCGGGATCGAGGTGGACCCCACGACCAGACCGCTCACCGCGCCCCGCGGCTCCCCCAGCACCAGCAACCGCACCTGGGCCGACATCTCCCGCAACGCGGCCACCGACCCGAGCTCGCTCACGCTGGTCTCGGCGGGCAGGCCCGGCGCCGCCTCGTTCGCCACCTCGGCCGCCGCGGCGACCACGCGCTCGGCCGCTTCCTTCTGCGCGTCGACCCACTCCATCGGCGGGTACACCGGCATCGCGAACGACACGTCGTCGAGCCCGTACGCGCTGACGATCAGCAAGGGCGCGTTCAGCCGGACGGCCTCGGCCGCGGCCCACCGCGTGGCCGCGAGCGCGGACTCCGAACCGTCGACCGCCACCAGCACCGGCCGGTTCCCCGTTGACACGTCCATCGCCTTCCCTCCGCCGCCGGGCCATCGCCCTTCCCACCCTGGTCCCGATGGCGGCGGCCCGCCAGGGACCGGCGTCACCTTCCCGTGGGGACTTTGGTCTCGCGCGACCTACGATGACCGCCATGGGGTTGCGGTTCGAGACACGCGCGTCGGATTCGGCGTGGGTCGACACCGTGTGGACGTGCCGGAGCGAGCAGGTTTCGGCGATGACCTCGGTCGCGAGCGAGACCTGGGGCCTGGTGTTCTGGCGGCAGCAGGGCGAGATGTTCGCCGCCGCGACCGGACCGGAGACCCGGACCGGCACCGCCCCGGTGCCCGAGGACACGAGCTTCGTCGGCATCCAGTTCGCCGTGGGCACCGCGTTGCGCGCGGTCCCGGCGCACTCCGTGGTCGACGGCGGGATCGTGCTGCCCGACGTGACCGGCCGCCGGTTCTGGCTCGACGGCGGCCATTGGGAGCTGCCCGGGGCCGACGACGCCGAGGCGCTGGTGGCCCGGCTCGTCCGCGACGGGGTGGTGCTCCGCGATCCGCTGGTCACCGAGGTCCACCGCGGGTACCGGCCACCGGTCTCCGACCGCACGGTGGAGCGCCGCTTCCGCACGGCGACCGGCCTCACCCGGGGTGCCGTCCGGCAGATCACCCGGGTCCGCTCGGCCGCGGTGCTGCTGGCCTCCGGCGCGTCGGCCGCCGACGTCGTCCTCCGGTGCGGGTACTACGACGAGCCGCACCTCGCCCGCGCGCTGCGGCGGTACGTCGGCCGCACCGCCCAGCAGCTGCGCGACGGCGAGGGCGGTGCGCTCGCCCTCGATCCCGCGTCAGCGCACGACGTCGTAGATCAGCTTGACCACGCCGTTGGCGTAGGCGGCTGAGTCCCGCAGGCGCAGGTTCTGCTTGTCGCGGTCCTCCCGGCTGAAAACGCTCTTGCCCGCCGCCAGCAGCACCGGGAACATCAGCAGGTGGTAGCGGTCGACCAGGTCGGCGTCGGCGAGCCGCCGCGCGAGTTCCGCGCTGCCGTGGATGAAGATCGGGCCGCCGTCGGACTCCTTCAGCTTCGCCACGTCCTCGGCGGACCGCAGGATGGTGGTCTCGCCCCAGCCGCCGACCAGCGCGTCCTCGCCCAGTGTCGTGGAGACGACGTACTTCGGCAGTTCCTTGTACGCCACGTGGTCCTCGGAGTCGGGCCAGACCTGGGCGAAGGCGTCGTAACTGCGGCGGCCGAACATCAGGGCGGTGGTCTCCTCGAGTTCCTCGCCCTTCAGCGAGTAGGCCTCCGGCACGAACTCCGTCTCGAACACCCACCCGCCGCTGCGGTGCCCCTCCACCACGCCACCCGGCGAGTCCACCACGCCGTCCAGCGACATGAATCCCGTGTAGACCAGTTCACGCGTCAAGATGTGCTCCTACGAAACAAGGCGGCGGCGCCGCGGTTGGCCTCACCCTAAATCGGCGCCGCGGGGTGGTCTTGTACAGAACCGACAGCGACACGGCGGTTCACGCGCGCCAGCGAGGGCGGTTCGTACGCGACGTCGACGGGACCGAGGTCCGTTCCTGGCGGGACGATCTCGTCGATGCGGTCGAGCACGTCGTCGCCGAGGACCGTGCCTGCCCCCGCGAGGAGGTCGTCGAGTTGCTCCTCGGTCCGCGGGCCGATGATCGCCGACGTGACCGAGGGGTGCGCGGTGACGAACCCGAGCGCCAGGTGCGGCAGCGACAGGCCCGCCTCTTCGGCGACGGGAACGAGTGCTTCGACGGCATCGAGCTTGCGTTCGTCGGTCATGTGCCGCGGTGCCCAGTGCAGGCGCCCGGCCGACGCGGTTTCCGTGCCGTTCCTGCGCAGCCGCCCGGACAGCAGCCCCATCGCCAGCGGGCTCCACACCAGCACGCCGAGGCCGTAGCGGGCGCAGACCGGCAGGACCTCGCGTTCGATGCCGCGGTTGAGGATCGAGTAGTGCGGCTGCTCGCTGCGGAAGCGCGCCAGCCCCCGCCGCTCGGCCACCCACTGGGCCTCGACGATCTCCGACGGCGGCAGGCTGGAATGACCGATCGCCCGCACCTTGCCCGCGCGGAGCAGATCGGTCAGCGCGCCCAGGGTCTCCTCGACGTCGGTGCCGGGATCGGGGTGGTGCACCTGGTAGAGGTCGAGGTGGTCGACCCCGAGGCGGCGCAGGGAGGCCTCGGCGGCGGTGACGATCCAGCGCCGCGAACTGCCGCGCTGGTTGGGGCCGGGCCCCATCGGGCCGTTGACCTTCGTGGCCAGGACGACGTCGTCGCGACGGCCGCGCAGGGCCTTCCCGACAATCCGCTCGGCAAGGCCTTCGCCGCCGTAGACGTCGGCCGTGTCGATCGTGTTGATGCCGCCGTCGAGCGCCCGGTGCACGATGCGGGCGCACGCGCCGGGATCGGGATTGCCGTACGGCCCGAACATCATCGTGCCCAGGGTGAAGGCGCTGACCTGGATGCCGGTCCGGCCGAGTGGACGGGTGCGCATGGGTTTCTCCTGCGGTGGGGCGGGGTGCGGCCGGGCCACACCCCGCGACGGGCGTCAGGCCTGGGCGTGCTCAACCGCAGTGTCGACAACGTCGACGATCCAGGTGACACCGAAGCGGTCGGCCAGCATGCCGAACGCGGGTGCCCACTGGGCCGGGCCGAACGCCTCGATGACGGTCGCGCCCTCGGCGAGGCGGTCCCACACCGGGCTCACCTCGTCGACGGACTCACCGCGCACGGAGAGGAAGAACGGCTCCTCGGTGATCGTGGTGCCGTTCTCGCGGCGCGTGGTGGGCGCGGCGGGGGTGACCGGCGCGTGCTCGCCGGGCACGTCGTAGGCCATCACCCGGACGCCGTTGTCCGCCACGACCTGGCCGAACACGACGTTGGCCGAGCCGGGCAGCTCGGCGGGCATGCCGAAATCGCCGTAGGTGATCACGGTGAGCTGCCCGCCGAACACCGACTGGTAGAACTCCAGCGCCTCGCGCGCCTGGCCGCGGAAGTTCAGGTGGGGAACAGCGTTGAGCGACATGGTGTCCGGTCCTTCTCAAGGGGGTTCACCGCCGGCGGTTTCCGGCGGTGAGGCCACGATGTCACCGGTACCGGCCAGGGAACGTCCGCTTCTTGTGGCAAGGTGAAACCATGCCGACCGCCTCCTCGACCACGACCTCCAGCCGCCTGCTGTCGCTGCTGTCGATGTTGCAGGCCCGGCGCGACTGGCCGGGTCTGGTGCTGGCCGAACGGCTCGGCGTCAGCGAGCGGACGGTACGCCGGGACGTCGACCGGCTGCGCGAACTCGGCTACCCGATCCACGCGGTCAAGGGCCCCGACGGCGGTTACCGGCTCGAAGCGGGCAGCCAGGTGCCGCCGCTGTTGTTCGACGAGGAGCAGGCGGTCGCGCTCGCGGTGGCGTTGCGGATGGCCGTCGGGACCGGCGCCGGTATCGAGGAGGCGGCCGCCCGCGCACTGGCCACCGTCCGCCAGGTCATGCCGTCGCGGTTGCGCCAGCGCGTCGACGCCCTCGAAATCAGCGCCGCCGAACCGGCCCGTCCCGGCGTCGGCACCGACCTCCTGCTCGCGCTGAGCGCCGCCGTGCGCGCCGGGGAGGAACTGCGGTTCGACTACCGCGCACCGGGACGGCCGGAGGACGACCGGCCCCGGCGGGTGCAGCCCCACCACCTCGTCGCCAGGGGCGGCCGCTGGTACGTCGTCGGCTGGTCGCCCGAGCGCGAGGACTGGCGCACCTACCGCGCCGACCGGATGACGCTGCGGGTGCCGAATGGCCCGCGGTTCGGACCGCGTGAGGTACCGGGCGGGGACGTGGCCGCCTTCCTTTCCGCCCGGTTCAAGGGATCCGACACCGCCGACGCGTGGCCGTGCCGTGGTGAGGTGGTCCTCGACCTGCCCGCCGCCGAGGTCGCCCCGTTCGCGGGCGACGGGATCGTCGAGGAACTCGGCCCGGCCAGGACCAAGCTGACCGCGGGTTCCTGGTCCTGGGCCGGACTCGCCGCGTCGCTGGCACGATACGACTGCGAGATCGAGGTGCTCGGGCCTGCCGCGTTGCGTGACGCGTTCGCCGAGCTGGCGGCTCGTGCCGGGCGTGCCGCGACGCAAGTGGAATGAAAGTGCCCGTGGCTACCGTGCCGCCGCGTGGGGACCTGGAGAGAATCGACGTGGTGGCGCCGCCCGATACCGGTGCTGGCGATCGCCGTCGCCGTGGTGACCGCGCTCGGCCTGCTGGTGGTGGTCTGGCCCGGCCGCGGTGACGCCCCGGCCGCGCTGGAAGCGAAGTGGCGCCTCGGGCCGCTGTCCGAAGTGGATCTCGACACCGCCACCCCGGCGGTGCTGGGCGACGCCGTGGTGCTCGGCGACGACGAGGGCCTGGTCGTCGTCGACCCGGCGACCGGCGCGGTCCGCTGGGATCGCACCCTGAGCAAGAACTGCGGCTTCTCCGTGGCGCCCGACGCGGTGTACCTGAGCCTGCCAGCGGCGAACGGGCCCTGCGACACGCTCACCCGGATCAACGCCGACGGCCAGGAGGCGTGGCGCGTCCGGCTCGGCGACGCGGTGTCCCAGCAGGGGAAACCGGTGGCGCTCGCGGGTCGCGCGGACGGTGTCGTCGTGGTGACCGAGCGGGCCATCGTGGCCTACCCGGTGACCGGTGGCGCTCCGAAGTGGACGCACACGATCCCGGTGAACGCCTGGGGCGACAGCGAATACGGCAACGACTGCCGCTTCACCGACGCGGTGGTCGGGGCGGACGCGATCGCCACCCGGGTCGGCTGCGCGGAACCCGCGTTCGCCGTCAGCCGCGATTCCAGCCTGCTCGAACTGCGCGCCGTCGACGGCGGGGCGGTGCGCCACCGCGGCCCGGTCACCAGCGGCGGCGGGCAGCGGCTCCTGCACGCCTCCGCCACCGGCGTCGTCGTCAACGCCGCGTCCGGGCTGGAGTTCTACGACGCCCAGGCGCGGCTGACCGCGCGGTATCCCCACGACGCCGGGGCCGAGGCGGGCTGGATGTACCTGCAAGCCGCGTTCCCCCGCGACGTGGTGATCACCGGGGACCAACTGGTGATGGTCGGCTCCGGGCGCCGTCCGGTGGCCATCGAGATCTCCACCGGGCGGGAGCGGTGGCGGGCCGACGAAGGTGAGGACTTCGGCTGCGGCGGCGTGGTCTGGGGCGGTGAGCTGCTGGTGTGCGGCGACGACCGGGCGATGTCGGCCTACCACCTCGCCACCGGGGACCTGCGCACCGACCAGGGCATCGAGGTCGATGGGCTGACCGATCCCGAGCGCACGCTGGTCGCCAACTGGCACCGCGTGCTCCGCGTCGGCGACCACCTCGTGGTGCAGGACGGCGAAGACTCGGTGCTCGGGCTGGTGCCGGCGTGAGGCGGCGCGCGATCCTGACCGTGCTCGCGGCGGCGATGGTGCTGACCGCGTGCGGCAGCGAGGAGGAACCGCCGGACGCCCTCGGCGCGCCCAGCCACCCGCCCGTCGTGACCGCGCCGGCGGCACCACCCCGTGACACCGCCGCCGTGCTCTCCGCGCTGAACCGGCTGGATCCCTGCGCGCTGCTGGATCCGGTGGCGGCCGGGATCCCGGGCTTTCCCGCGGACGCCGAACGCGATCGGCGCAGCCCGCACAGCTGTGAGCTCGAGCGAGCGGGCCGCTACGGTTCGCTCACCGCCGTCCTCGGTGCGCCGCTGAACCGGCAGATCCGGTTCCAGTCGGCGACCAGGGTGCTGGACGCCACCGTGGTCTACGTCCAGTCGAGCCCCGACTGCCGCTACCTCGTGCCGGTGGGCCCGAGGCACGCGATCAGCTTCACCGCCGACTTCGCCGGCGGGTGCGCCGAACTGGACAAGCTGGTGCCGATCGCATTGTCCAGAATGGACACCCCAGCCGAGGCCGGACCCGCCTTCGCCGGACGGGATGCCTGCTCCGTCCTCGCCGCCGCGCTCGGCGAGGACGACAACACCCGGCTCGCGCCCGAGCCCGGCGTTTCCGGCCTGGACTCCTGCGACGCGACGAGCACCCAGGCCACCGCTTCCAGTCTGCGGCTGCGTTACGCCGGGGACCCGGCTCGCCGCTACGACGACCGGCCGACGTCCCAGCTGAACGAGCGCACGGTCTACCGCGACGACGACTGCGAACTGGTGTGGAGCCAGGGCCCGTCCGGTCTGCCCGGCGAGTCCCAGGCGTTCGCCACGGTCGAAGCGAGGACCACCTGCGACCGGCTCGACCCGCTCGCCACCGAGGTGATGCGGGTGCTGGGAGCACCGCCCGCCGCGGTGCCACCGGTGTCGCCGCTGCGCTACCCACCGGGCGAAACCGGCCTGCCGGACACCAGTCCCTGCGCCGACGTCACGCCGGAACAACCCTGCCGCCCGTCCGCGCACCAGCCCTACGCCCCGCACGACCCGGCCGCGCTGGCGTCCACGGCGGCCGCGGATCCCGGTGTCCTCTGCGGAC
Source organism: Amycolatopsis sp. 195334CR (assembly GCF_017309385.1). Classification (NCBI taxonomy): domain Bacteria; kingdom Bacillati; phylum Actinomycetota; class Actinomycetes; order Pseudonocardiales; family Pseudonocardiaceae; genus Amycolatopsis; species Amycolatopsis sp. 195334CR. The sequence continues at coordinate 2,720,938 of NZ_JAFJMJ010000002.1, forward strand.
TCGCCGAGGAGGCCGTACGGGCGCAGTTCGGGCCCGAACTGCGCCCGGTGGTCTCCACCGTCGGCAACGCACCGAGGGCCGAAGGCTGCCTCTTCGTCGAACCCAGCCTCCGGCGGCAGGTCACGGTCGCGGTCACCGTCGAATCCCCGTCCACAACGGACGGTCAGCCGGTGACCATCGCCGGACGGCCCGGCTGGGCCAGGGTCACCCCGGCGGACGACCGCCACACCCGGCTGGTCACCCTCACCGAGAACGAGAACACCGTGCAACGCCTGGAGATCGGCCTGCGCTTCAACCACGAACGCGGCAGCACGCCGGACCCGGACCAGCCGATCGGCACCCCGGGCCTGGAGAAGCTCGACGCACTGGCCGGCGACATCGCGTCCCGCGCCTTCTGACGCTCAGAGCTGGTTCAGGCCGCCGTCGACGTACAGGCTCGCCCCAGAGATGAAGCGTCCACTCCAAGCCCAGCTGAATAGGGCGTTATACATCCCCCTCCGGACGATCGACAGCGACCAGGCGCCGCTCCGCGAGGAAGAAGCCGCCTTTGCGCATCTCCCCCACGACGCGCGAAACTGAACCCGTGCCCGAGCTGACCCACGCCCTGACGCGGCCCGTCGTGTGGCAGCGCACCGACGCCGGTGTGTTCGTCCACGCGGCACAGGTCGACGGGCGGTGGTGGGTGCTGCGGCTCAACAGCTTCCCCGACCACCCGCTGTACACGTTCTTCGTGGACGGCACGGTGGTCGGCGACGTGCAGGACCTCCGGACCAGGGCACCGGGCTGGGACCTCGACACCCGTCCTCCCCTGTCCCCCGCGCACCGCGACGAGGTGCTGGCCCTGATGCGCGGGCTCGGGCCGTACGGCAGTGAGCTCGGCAAGCCCTGCGACGGGGACTGGTGCTGCTCGCGGCGCACCGGCGAGTGAGGACGGTGGACCGATGCCGGGAGGCAGGCGGCCGGGGCCGACGGGGGCCGTGGTCGGACGCGCGTTCCAGGTGCTGGGGGCGTTCAGCGCACAGCGGCCGGCGCTGCCGCTGAGCGAGATCGCCCGCCGCGCCGGGATGCCACTGTCCACTGTGCACAGGTTGCTGGGCGAACTGGCCGCGTGGGGCGCCGTCGAACGCGGTGAGGACGGGCTGTTCCGGGTCGGCCTGCGGCTGTGGGAACTCGGTGCGCTGGCGCCTCGCGGGCAGGGGCTGCGGGAACGGGCGCTGCCCTTTCTCGAAGACCTCTCCCAGATCACCAAGGAGAACGTGCAGCTCGCCGTCCGCGAGGGCACCGAGGTGGTGTTCATCGAGCGCATCGCCGGGTCCGGCGCGGTGCCGGTGCTGACCAGGGTCGGCGGGCGCTTCGCGCTGACCGCCACCGGCGTCGGCCTGGTCCTGCTCGCCCACGCCCCGGCCGAGGTGCAGGAGGAGGTGCTCGGCGGCCCGATCGAGCGCTACACCCGCAAGACCGTCACCGATCCGGCCGAGGTGCGCCGGATGCTCGCCGACGTCCGCACCAGCGGGTTCGCCATCAGCGACCGGCAGGTCACCATGGACGCCCTTTCCGTCGCCGCGCCGATCGACGACGGCGGCGGGCAGGTCGTCGCGGCGGTGTCCCTCGTCGTCCACCACGGCAGCACCCAGCCGCACGCGCTCACCCCGTTGGTCCGCACCAGCGCCCGCGCGATCTCGCGGGCCCTGCGCTGAGCGGGCCCGGAAAGTCTTCCATCTTTCGGAAACGCTGTTCGGCCGGTCCGGTCGTTCCCGCCAGGCTGGCCACCGGCCTCAACGACGAGGGGACAGCGCATGACCAGCATTCCGCGGGACCAGTGGTACGTCGCCGCCTACAGCGCCGAGATCGAGCCGGAACTGTTCTCCCGCACCATCTGCGGTGAGCCCGTCCTGTTCTGGCGGACCCGCTCCGGGGCGATCACCGCGATGCCGGACCGCTGCGTGCACCGGCGGTTCCCGCTCTCGCAAGCACCGTCCCGGCTCGTGGACGACCAGGTCGTCTGCGGTTACCACGGGTTCACCTACGGCGCCGACGGCAAGTGCGTCTTCGTGCCGGGCCAGCACCGCGTGCCGCGCACCGCCCGGCTGCGGCCGTACCCGGTGGCCGAGCAGGACTCCCTGGTCTGGATCTTCATCGGCGACCCGGCCAACGCGGACCCCGCCCGCATCCCGCGCGTGCCCTACCTCGACTCCCCCGGCCACACCACGGTCCGCGGCATGGAACCGCTGAAGGCGCGGTACTCCCTGCTGGTCGACAACCTGCTCGACCTGTCGCACGAGACGTACCTGCACGGCGGTTACATCGGCACACCGGAGGTCGCGGCAACCCCGATCACCACCGAGGTCGACGAGGACGCGGGCATCATCTACGTCTCGCGCCAGATGGACGACGCCGAATGCCCGCCGTTCTACGCGAAGTCGACCGGCCTCCAGGGCCGGATCGCGCGCTGGCAGGACATCGAGTACACGCCGCCGTGCCTGTACAAACTGCACAGCCGCATCGCCCCGGCGGGTTCGGTACCCCGGCCCGACGGGAGCGACCCGGACGCCTTCCACGTCGAGGTCGTGTACGCGATCACCCCGGAGACCGAGCACTCCACCCACGACTTCTGGGCCGTCGCCCGCGACTTCGCGCTGGACGACGACGGGGTGTCGGCCTTCCTCGCCGAGAACAACCGGACCGTGGTCCTGCAGGACGTGGAAGCGCTCGACGTGCTGGAGCGGGTGATCGCCACCGAACCGGCGGGGTACCAGGAACTGTCGATCAACATCGACACCGGCGGGCTCGCGGCCCGGCGGATGCTCCAGCGCATGGCGGCACCGGCATGACGGCCGGGCCGATGCTGACCGGCGACCGCGTGCACCGCATCCACTGGGTGCTCGGCACGGACCGGTTGCGCGCGGTCTGCCACTGTTCCGCGGAACGCGAGTTCGACGATCCCGTGGAGCTGTGGGAGTGGCTGCTCGCGCATCCGGAGCACGATTCGGTCCTTGTGGTGGAGCGCAAGGAGAAGCTCGCCGAGGGCGTTGTCCGGTTGACCCTGCGCTCGCCGGACGGTCAGCCCCTTCCGGCGTGGGAACCGGGGGCGCACCTGGATCTCGTGCTGGAGTCCGGGCTCGTCCGCCAGTACTCCCTGTGCGGCGACCCGGACGACTCCTCGGTGCTGCAGGTCGCCGTGCTCCGGGAACCGGACGGACGCGGGGGTTCGCAGTACGTTCACGACGTTCTCGGCGAAGGCGACCGGGTGCGGATTCGGGGGCCGCGCAACCACTTTCCGTTGGTGGAAGCCAAGCGGTACCTGTTCATCGCGGGCGGAATCGGCATCACACCGATCCTGCCGATGATCGCGCGCGTCGCCGAGACCGGGCGGGACTGGCGCCTTGTTTATGGCGGCCGAACGCGCGCTTCCATGGCGTTCGTGGATGAACTCGAGTCGTGGTATCCCGAGCAGGTTGATGTCGTGCCGCAGGATGAGCGCGGGTTGCTCGACCTTCCGGTCCTGTTGGGCGGTGCCGAGGAGGAGACCGCGATCTACTGTTGTGGTCCCGAATCTTTGCTCGAAGCCGTCGAAGCGCAGTGTGTGAAGCCGCCGCACGTCGAGCGGTTCGCGCCGAAGCCGGGACTCGCGGACGGTCCCCGTGAGGGCTTCGAAGTCGAGCTGGCACGGACCGGCGCCGTGCTCGGGGTTCCGGCCGGCCGCTCCATCCTTGAGGTGGTCGAGGAGGCCGGGGTGCCCGTACTGTCCTCGTGTCAGGAAGGCACGTGCGGGACCTGCGAAACCCCGGTGCTGTCCGGCGAGCCGGAGCACCGCGACTCGGTGCTCACCGGCGAGGAGCGGCAGGCCGGGGACACGATGATGATCTGCGTTTCCCGCGCGTGCTCACCGCGGCTGGTCCTCGATCTCTGATCCCTCCGGAAAAAGGAGTGCTGGCATGGATGATCCGGCCACCACCACGCGTTCGCTCAGGGAACTGCTCGACGGCTCACCCATGACGCGCTTCCAGTGGGGCGCGGTCGCGGTGTGCGTGCTGCTCAACACGCTCGACGGTTTCGACGTCGTCGTGATGGCGTTCACCGGCAAGTCCGTGTCGGCCTACTGGGGGCTCAGCGGCGCCCAGCTGGGGGCGCTGTTGTCGGCGGGGCTGATCGGCATGGGCGTCGGCTCGATGTTCATCGCTCCGTGGGCGGACAGGTTCGGGCGGCGGCCGATCGTGCTGGGGTGCCTGGCGATCGCCGGGGCCGGGATGGTGCTGTCCGCGGCCAGTCAGTCCGCGCTGCAACTCGGGGCACTCCGGGCGGTGACCGGGCTCGGCATCGGCGGCATTCTCGCGACGAGCAACGTCATCTCGGCCGAGTACGCCTCCGCGCGCTGGCGGGGACTGGCGGTCAGCCTGAACTCGACCGGTTACGCGCTGGGTGCCACGCTCGGCGGGTTGCTCACCGCGGTGCTGATCGGCGGGTTCGGGTGGCGGTCGGTGTTCCTCGTCGGGGGCGTCGCCACGTTGCTGTCGATTCCGCTGGTGTGGTGGCGGCTTCCCGAGTCGCTGGACTTCCTGCTGGTCCGCCGTCCGAAGGGGGCGCTCGAACGGGTCAACACGATGTTGGGCCGGATGGGGCACAGCCCGCTCACCTCGTTGCCCGCGCGGCCCGACGCGCCGAAGGGCGTGGGGTACCGCGAACTGCTCACCGCCCGGTTGCGGCGCAACACGCTGCTGTTGTGGGTGGCGTTCTTCGGCATCATGGCCGGGTTCTACTTCGTGACGAGCTGGACGCCGACGCTCCTGGTCGAAGCGGGCCTGTCCGCGACGGCGGGCATCACCGGCGGCACGCTGCTCAACGTCGGCGGCATGTTCGGCGCGGCGCTGCTGGGCCTGCTCGCCGCGCGGTTCGCGCTGCGGCAGGTGCTGGTCGGGTACCTGGTGGTGGCGGCGGTGCTGCTGGCGGTGTTCATCGCGTCGATCTCGTCGCTGGCGCTGGCGTTCACGGTGGCCGCGTTGATCGGGGTGGTGGTCAACGGCTGCGTCGCCGGGTTGTACGCGCTCACCCCGACGATCTACGAGCCCGCGATCCGGACTACTGGGGTGGGGACGGGGTTGGCCATCGGGCGGGCGGGGGCGGTTTTGGCGCCGAGCATCGCTGGGGCGTTGCTGGATTCGGGGTGGACCGCGGAGCGGTTGTATGTGGTGAATGGTGGGGTTTTTGTGGTGACCGCTGTTTTGCTGCTGCTGGTTCGGAGTGGGCGGGCGGGGGCCACCCCGGTGTTTTAGTGTGACTACGGCTGTGAACTGGGGATGGGGAGGGTGGGTTGGCTGCCGGTTTGTTGCAGTGAATGTGGCTTTCACTGCGGATTTTGCAGTGAAAGCCACATTCACTGCAGCTAGTTTGTCAGGGTGCCGTGGCGGGCGACGATGGTGCCGGATTTGACGACCAGGGTGCGGGGTGGGCGGGTGGCGACTGCTTCGGCGGGGACGCGGGCGTCCACAATGCACAGATCGGCGAAGCAGCCTTCTGCCAGGCCGTAGTCGGCCAGGCCCAGTGCGCGGGCACCGCCGTGGGTGGCGGCGTCCAGGGCCAGTTCGATGTCCTCGTCCCGGCGGAAGCCGCAGCCTTGGGCCAGGAACAGCGCCCGCTCCAGCATGTCCCCGGTGCCGTACGGCGACCACAGGTCCCGCACGCCGTCGTTGCCGCAGGCCAGGGTCGCGCCGGCGGCGACCATCGCGCGCAGCGGCGGCGCGGGCCTGGTCACCGGCGCCACGGTGGTCATGCTGATCCGCTGTTCGGCCATCGCCGCGATGATCCGCTCCTGTCGTTCCGCCGATATCCCGCCGCACAGGCCGAAACCGTGGCTGATGGTGACCTTGCCCGCCAGGCCGAGCACCCGGGTCCGCTCGATGATCAGGTCGAACTGCCAGGCCCCCAGCGGGCCCTCGTCATGGAGATGGATGTCCACCCCGCAGCCGTACCGCCCGGCGATGTCGAACACCGCGTCGAGCTGCCCGACCGGATCGTTGTCGATCCCGGCCGGGTCGAGGCCGCCGATGTTCTCCACGCCGGATCGCACCGCCTCCTCCAGCAGGGCCAGCGTTCCCGGCTTGCTCAGCAAACCCTCCTGCGGAAACGCCACCAGCTCGACGTCGATCCGGCCCTTGCGCCGCGCCAGTGCCTCCCGCACCGCCTCCACGCCACCGAGTCCGACACCGGGGTCGACGTCGACGTGGCTGCGCGCGTGGGTGGTGCCGTGCGCGATCATCGCGTCCAGCAGAGCGCCGATGTAGTCCGGCGACGGGATCCCCAGCTCACCGCGACGGCGCCGCTCGTTCGCGATCACCTCCGCCAGCCCGCCCGCCGCCGAGTGCGGCACCCACGGGCCACCCCACAGCGTTTTGTCCACGTGGCAGTGCGCGTCGACGAAACCGGGCAGCACCAGCGCGCCACCGCAGTCCTCGACCGTGCCCTCCGTGGTCAGGCCGTTGCCGATCCGGGCGATCCGCCCCGCGCTGATCAGGAGATCGGTGGCGGTGCCGTCGGGCAGCGTCACCGAGCGGAGCAGCAGGTCGTTCATCGTGGTGCCTCTCGCGAATCGATCCGGATGATCCGGCGCTCGGCGGCGACGGCGACCGCGGCCGCCCTGCTGTCCACGCCGAGCTTGCCGTAGATGTGGGTGAGGTGCGTTTTCACCGTCGCCTCGGAGATGAACAGCTTTCCGGCGATCTGCCGGTTGCTCAGCCCGTCGGCGAGCAGGCGGCAGATCTCGGTCTCCCGTGGCGACAGCTCGGGCACCGGGGCGCGCACCCGGCCGACGAGCCGGGCCGCCACCTGCGGCGCCAACGCGGTTTCGCTGCGTGCGGCCGCGCGGATGCCGCGGAACAGGTCCTCCGGCGGCCCGGCCTTGAGCAGATAACCCGTGGCACCGGCGGCCATCGCCCTGGTGACGTCCACTTCGGTGTCGTAAGTGGTCAGGACCAGCACCCGCGGCGCGTCCGGTGTGGCGGCGAGCCGTTTGGTGGCGTCCACGCCGTCCGGGCCGGCGCCGAGTTGGAGGTCCATCAGCACCACGTCCGGCCGTTCGGCCGCGGCGAACCGCACGGCTTCGTCGGCGCCCGCGCATTCGCCGATGACCGCCATGTCCGGTTCACCGGCCAGCAACGCGGCCAGCCCGGCGCGGACCACGGGGTGGTCGTCGACGATCAGGATGCGGATGGTCACCTGGCCTCCTCCACGGGTGCGGTGACCGCGAGCGCGGTGCCCTTCCCGGGCGCGCTCTCCACCACCAGCGAACCACCGAGCGCGGCGACCCGCTCGGCCATCATCCGCAGGCCGTACCCCCGTCCCGGGGCGGCGCGCACCGCGTCGGGGTCGAAGCCGGTGCCGTCGTCGCGGACGTCGAGCACGACCTCGTCGCCGAGGTAGGTCAGCGTCACCGCGGCCTCGGCCGCGCCCGCGTGCTCGGTCACGTTGGCCAGCGCGCCCTGGGCCACCCGCAGCAGACCGGCCTCCACTCGCGGGTCCAGCGCGTGGGGTGTGCCGCTGGTGGCGAACCGGACGACCGGGCCGCCCGCCGAGCCCGCCTGCTCGGCGAGTTCGGCCAGCGTCCCAGCGAGATCGGTGCCGTCGAGCCGGGGTGAGGAGAGGTCGCGGACGAACCGGCGTGCCTCGGCGAGGTTGTCCCCGGCGGCCTCGACCGCGCGGGTGACGTGCCCGCGGGCCACCTCCGGTTCCGCCGACCACGACCGCAACGCCGCCTGCAGCAGCATCCGCATGCTGGACAGGCCCTGCGCGAGCGTGTCGTGGATCTCCCTGGCCAGCCGCTCGCGTTCCTGCACCACCCCGGCCACGCGTTCGCTCTCCGCCAGGTCGTCGCGGGTGCGCAGCAGGTCGGCGGCGAGTTCCTGCTGTTCGGCCCTGGCGCGGTCGAGTTGCAGGAAGGTGACCGTGGCCATCAGCGCGACCGCGATCGGGGCGAGCACCAGGCCGAGGTCGAACCCGCTGGCGATGCGCAACTGGGCCAGGATCACCGCGACGGTGAGCAGCGCGACCATCACGATCACCACGCGCGGGCGCAGCAGTTGCAGGCAGACGAAGAACAGCGGGACCGCGCACCAGGCGAAGCTCGGCGCGGCCACCACCAACGCCAGCCAGACCGCGATCACCACCGCGAGCCAGGCCTGCCGCCATCGGCCAAGGCTCGTCCACAGCAGGACCCCGGCGGCGTAGACGACCGCGAGGCCGCCGGTGAGGCCGAGGATCAGCGGGGTGGCGCCGTGCAGTCCGTGCGCGCTGACGAACCGGGCCACCGACGCGGCGAGCAGGAGGAAGAAGCCGGCGTGCATGGCGGCGTTGAGCCGCGCGCTGCGCGCCCCGGCCGTCACCGCGACTGCCATCGGTCCGCTCCTTCCGCCTCGATCGACCCGGTGATCGTAAGCACGGGTCACCGGTGCCGCATCAATCGTCCGGATGATGCCGGGGTCGCCCGGACGACGCCGAAGCCCGCGACCCGCCCCCGATTCGCCGGTGCCCGTGAGCCGGGAAAGTGGTGGCAGAGCGGGAAAAACCCGCCGGACGAAGGGACATCCGATGAAGACCACCACCGCCCGCACCCGGCTCGCCCTCGGCATGACCGCCGGTGTGGCGACCGTCGCACTCGCCACCGGTTTCGGCGTGGCGCAGGCGCAGGGTGACCAGCAGGCGCCCCAGCCCGCCGCCGCGCAGAACGTGGTGCAGACCAGCACGCTCAGCATCGACGCGGCGATCCGGGCCGCGCAGGCCACCCTGGACGCCGCCGAGCAGAACGGGCAGCGGGTCACGGTCGCCGTGCTGGACCGCTCCGGCGCGGTGCGCGCCATGCTCAAGGGTGATGGCGCGGGTCCGCAGACGGAGGAGTCGGCCAAGCGGAAGGCCTTCACCGCGGTGTCGTTCGGGCAGCCGACGTCCGCGCTGGCCAAGAACGCGCAGGGCAACGGGCCGAGCGTGCGGGACATCCCGGGCACGCTGTTCCTCGCCGGTGGCGTGCCGGTCGTGGCCAACGGCGGCCCCATCGCCGCGATCGGCGTGGGCGGCGCACCGAGCGGTGACCTGGACGAGCAGTTCGCGAACGCGGGCCTGCGGGCGATTCGCTGATGATGGCCGGTCTCGGCGTGGTCGCCCGCGTGGACCACGGTAGCGGCGGTGGCGGAGGCGGTGGCAACACCGACGGCACGGATGGTCGCGACATCCGTGCCACCCGCGGCGGGCGGGGCATTGGCGGTGTCATCGCGCTGGTTTTGGCTCTTGTGCTCGGTGCCTGTTCTGGGCAGGCGCCGAGCACCCCACCCACTGGAGTTCCGATGGAGTCGAGTGAAAGGCAGGTCGCTCCGGTGCAGGCCGAGGAACTGCTGGCGGCGGCAGATCGTGGTGATGCGGGGGTGGTGCGCGCGGCCATCGCGGCAGGTACCGATCTGGAGGTCCGCGACTCGGCGGGCCGCACCCCGCTGCTGCGAGCGGTCACCTCCGACCGGGTCGAGGTCGCGTCCCTCCTGGTTGCGGCCGGCGCCGATCCGGATGCGCTGGATCAGCGCCACGACACCCCGTGGCTGGTCACCGGGGTCACCGGCAGCGTGGCGATGGCGCAGGCCCTGCTCCCCGCCAACCCGGACCTCACCATCACCAACCGGTTCGGCGGCACCTCGCTGATCCCGGCGTCCGAGCGCGGTCACGTCGAGTACGTCCGGCTGGCCTCCACCACCGGGATCGACGTGAACCACGTCAACAACCCGGGGTGGACGGCCCTGCTCGAGGCCATCATCCTCGGCGACGGCGGGCCCGCCTACCAGGAGATCGTGCGCATCCTGATCGACGCCGGGGCCGACGTGAACCTCGCCGACCACGAGGGCACCACCCCGCTCGCCCACGCCCGGGACAAGGGTCAGTCGGCCGTGGCGTCCATCCTCACCGCCGCCGGAGCCCGGTGATCAACCGGCGGCCAGCATCTGCGGCGACAGGGTCTTCAGCATCGCGTCGGACCACTTGAGCTGCCGCGACGTCTGCGGGTGACACCGCCCCGCCAGGTCGAGCAGGTCCCGGTCCTTCACCGCCTGCGCGCCCTGGCCCAGCAGTTCCCAGTCCAGCGAAACCCCAGCCGCACGCCGGTGCAGGCGCCGGAGGTCGGCGAGCAGCAGCAACCCGGGCTCCGCGCGCCGCCCGGTCAGTTCGCTGGCCTTCCGCCGCGCGGGGGCCAGCAGACCGGACGACCGCGGAGCCGCGGGCCGCAGCGTGAGGTCGTAGCGGTGGCCTGCCTCGGCGAGCTCGCGCACGTGCTCACGCGACCACCCCGCCAGATCCCTCGCCACGTGGTACACCTCGTGCTCCACGCGGTGGCGATCGGACAGTTCGTACAGGAAACGCGCGAGCGAGGTTTCCGACCGGTGCAGTTCCCGGATCACCAACCCGAGTTTCATCGCTCCTCCCCGGCTCGGGCGATCGCCGCCGCGGCGGTCTTGAAGATCGGCTGCTTCGACGCCGGGTCCCAGTCGGTCGGCGTCAGCTCGTTCGCCGCGCGGTGCGGATCGCCGTCGGTGTCCCAGTAGCCGTAGTGGAACGGCAGGAACAACACGCCGTCGCGGATCTCGCGGACCCGCACCCTGGCCCGCACCAATCCCCGCGCGGTGGTGATCTCCGCCAAGTCGCCCTCGCCGAGGCCGTGCGCACGGCTGTCCCGTTCGGACATCTCCACCCACACCTCCGGTTCCGCCTTCTGCAGTTCGGGTGCGCGGGCGGTCTTGGTGCGGGTGTGGAAGTGGTACAGCGTCCGCCCGGTGATCAGCGCGAACGGCCGTTCCGCGCTCGGCGGTTCGTGCGGGGTCAGGTACTCGGCGGGCCGGATCATCGCCTTGCCGTCCGGGTTCATCGCCCGGTATTCCCCCGGCTCCATCGGGGCCCCGGTGACCAGATCGCGGCCGTAGCTCTCGCAGTAGTCGGGATCGGCGAAGAACTTCCCGTCGGCGTAGAGCCGTTCCGTCCCTTTCGGACTGTCCTCGGTGCACGGCCATTGAATGCCGTTGGCAGAACGCAGCTTGGCGTAGGTGAGTCCACTGTAGTCACACGGACGCCCCGCACTGGCCGCCTTCCAGGCCTCGAACGCCGATTCGGCGTCGTGCCAGGACGGGAACGGGGCATCGTCGCGGTCGCGGAAGTCCATGCGGCGGGCGTAATCCAGGAAGATGTCGAGATCCGATTTCGCCTCGCCCGGTGGTTCGACCGCCTTGTCCGACAGGTGCACGGTGCGATCGGCGTTGGTGAACGTACCGGTCTTCTCGCCCCAGATCGCCGCGGGCAGCACCACGTCCGCCAGCTCGGTGGTCTCGGTGCGGAAAGCGTCCTGCACCACGAGGAACAGCCGGTCCTGGGAGAGGATCGACCGCACCCGCGCCAGTTCGGGCAGGGACACCGCCGGATTCGTGGCGCTGACCCACAGGAAGCGCAGCGTGCCGTTCTCCGCGTACCGCAGCATCTGCATCAGGTGCGTCGGCGGGGCGTAGTGCGGGATCTGCAACGGATCCAGGTTCCACAGCCGCGCCAGCTCGGCCACGTGCTCGTCGTTGGCCCAGTTCCGGAACCCGGTCAGATCACCGTCGGCACCGCATTCACGGGTGTTCTCCGCGGTCGGCTGCCCGTTCATCTGCAGCACCCCGGCGCCGGGTTTGCCGAGCATGCCGCGGATCAGGTGCAGGTTGTTCACCTGCACCGCGGCGGCGGTGGCCTGGTGCGACTGGTAGAACCCCTGCAGCACGGTGGACAGCAACCGGGAGGCGCCGCCGAGGAGCCGGGCCGCTTCCCGGATGCGCTCCGGCGGCACCCCGCAGATGTCCGCGACCGCTTCGGGAGTGGCGTCGGCGACCTGCTTCACCAGCTCGTCGTAGCCGACCGTGTGCCGCTCCACGTACTCGTGGTCGACCCGGTCGTCCTGGATGATCTGGTGCAGCAACCCGTTCATCAGCGCCACGTTCGTGCCGGGCAACGGTGCCAAGTGGACGGTGGCCGCGCGGGCCACCGGCGTGGTGCGCGGGTCGACGCACAGCAGCGCGGGCGGGTTCGGCCCGGCGAGCCGGTCCAGCATCCGGCTCCACAGCACGCTCTGCGTCTCCGCGACGTTGTGCCCGAACAACGCGATGACGTCGGCGTGGTCGACGTCGGTGTACGAACCGGGTTGCCCGTCGCAGCCGAAGGACTCCTTCAGCGCGGCCGCCGCGGTCGCGGTGCACAGCCGGGTGTTGCCGTCCATGTGGTTCGTGCCGATCGCGCCGTGCCCGATGGCGGCGAGCGTGTAGTACTCCTCGGCGAACAGCTGTCCGCTGGTGTAGAAGCCCAGCGCGCTCGGGCCCTGCTCCCCCAGCAGCTGCCTGCTCCGGCGCACGACCCGCGCCATGGCCTCGTCCCAGCTGGCCTCGACCAGTTCGCCACCCTCGCGCACCAGCGGGGTCGTCAGCCGATCGGGTGATCCCCCGGCCTGCCAGCCGTAGAGGTCCTTCGGGTCGAGGCGGCCGTGGTTGACCCGGTCGTCCGCGCGGCCGCGCACCCCGGCCACCCGCCCGTCCTTGACCGCGATCTCCAGCCCGTCCCCGTTGGAGTGCAGTACCGCCGCCGAGGTCACCCACGCGTCGACGTCCTCGGCACGCAGGCCGTCGGCCAGGTGGCAGTCGACGCGCACCGGCCAGCTCTCCCCCGGGCCGTAGGGGGTGCGCTCACCCCACGGTTCGCTGATCGCGTCGCGGTCGGGCATGCCGCGCGCGTACCCGGCCCGATCACCGGTCAAACCCGGACCGGTGATCGGGCCACGGGATCACACCAGGTCGAACCGATCCAGTTCCATCACCTTGGTCCAGGCCGCGACGAAGTCGGCGGCGAACCGGTCGCGGGCGTCCTGGCTGGCGTAGACCTCGGCCAGCGCCCGCAGCTGCGAGTTGGAGCCGAAGACCAGGTCGACCGCGGTGGCGGTCCACTTCAGCTCGTCGGTGGCCGCGTCGCGGATCTCGTAGACGTGCTCCTCCTCCGAGCCCTTCCACCGGGTGCCCGGCGCGAGCAGGTTGACGAAGAAGTCGTTGCTGAGCACCCCGGGCCGGTCGGTGAGCACCCCGTGCGAGGTACCCCCGGCGCCGAGGGAACGCAGCCCGCCGAGCAGCACGGTCATCTCGGGCGCGGTCAGGTCGAGCATGTACGCGCGGTCGACCAGCAGCACCTCCGGCTGAAGCTTCTCGCCCTGGCGGAGGTAGTTGCGGAACCCGTCGGCACGCGGTTCGAGCACCGCGAACGACTCCACGTCGGTCTGCTCCTGGGTGGCGTCGGTGCGGCCGGGGTGGAACGGCACGGTCACGTCATACCCGCCGTCCCGCGCCGCCTTCTCCACCGCGGCCGAGCCCGCCAGCACGATCAGGTCGGCCAGCGAGATCTGCGCGCCGCCCGCGCCGTTGAACTCCCGCTGGATGCCTTCGAGGGTCTCCAGCACCGTCGCGAGCTGCTCGGGCTGGTTGACCTCCCAGCCGCGCTGCGGTTCGAGGCGGATTCGGGCCCCGTTGGCGCCACCGCGCTTGTCGGTGGAGCGGAAGCTCGCGGCCGACGCCCACGCGGTGGTGACGAGCTGTTCGATGGTCAGGCCGGAGTCGAGCACCTTCGCCTTGAGCGCGGCGATGTCGCTCTCGCCGACCAGCTCACCCTCGACCGCGGGCACCGGGTCCTGCCACAGCTGCGGTTCGGCCACCCACGGGCCGAGGAACCGGCTGACCGGGCCCATGTCGCGGTGCAGCAGCTTGTACCACGCCTTGGCGAAGGCGAGCGCGAACTCGTCCGGGTTCTCCAGGAACCGGCGCGAGATCTTCTCGTAGGTCGGGTCCACCCGCAGCGCCAGGTCCGTGGTGAGCATGGTCGGCTTGTGCTTCTTGGCCGGGTCGTGCGCGTCCGGCACGATCGCCTCGGCGTCCTTGGCGACGTACTGCTTCGCGCCACCGGGGCTGGTGGTCAGCTCCCACTCGTAGCCGAACAGGATCTCGAAGAAGCGGTTGCTCCACTGCGTCGGCACGTCGGTCCAGGTGACTTCCAGACCACTGGTGATCGTGTCGGCGCCGCTGCCGCTGCCGTGCGTGCTCAGCCAGCCGAGGCCCTGCGCCTCCAGCGGGGCGGCCTCGGGCTCCGCGCCGACGTGGTCGTCGGCCACGGCCGCGCCGTGGGTCTTGCCGAAGGTGTGACCGCCGGCGATCAGCGCCACGGTCTCCTCGTCGTTCATCGCCATCCGGCCGAAGGTCTCGCGGATGAAGTGGGCCGCGGCCGCCGGGTCCGCGTTGCCGCGCGGGCCTTCGGGGTTGACGTAGATCAGGCCCATCTCGGTGGCGCCGACGTCGGGCACCATCTCCGACTCGCTGACGTAGCGCTCGTCGCCCAGCCAGTCGTCCTCCGGGCCCCAGAAGATCTCCTCGGGCTCCCAGACGTCCTCACGGCCGAAGCCGAAGCCGAAGGTCTTGAAGCCCATCGACTCCAGCGCCACGTTGCCGGCGAGCACCAGCAGGTCGGCCCAGGAGATCGACTGGCCGTACTTCTGCTTGACCGGCCACAGCAGGCGGCGGGCCTTGTCCAGGTTGGCGTTGTCGGGCCAGCTGTTGAGCGGGGCGAAGCGCTGGGCGCCGTCCCCGGCACCGCCGCGGCCGTCGCCGATGCGGTAGGTGCCCGCGGCGTGCCAGCTCATCCGGATCATCAGGCCGCCGTAGTGGCCGAAGTCGGCAGGCCACCAGTCCTGCGAGGTGGTCAGCACCTCGGTGATGTCCCGCTTGAGCGCCTCGACGTCGAGCTTGGCGAACTCCTCGCGGTAGCTGAAGTCCTCCCGCAGCGGGTTGCCCTTGGCCGAGTGGGTGTGCAGCACGGACAGGTCGAGCTGGTTGGGCCACCAGTCCTGGTTCGTGCGCGGACGGCCACCCGTCTTCGAGGTCGGCGAGTCGATCGCCGGGTTCTCGCTCTCGCTGCCGTGGGAGGTCACCGAGTCGTGCGCGACGGGGCAGCCCGCCGCCGCTTTCTCATCCACGCCCTGCGCGCTGGCGGGGTCGTTCTGGGTGGAGCTCATCTGCTTCCTTCCGAAGTGGCGGTTTCATCGGGAACTGGCGGTCGCGCAGGCGGGGCAGGTGCCCCAGAACACGACCTCCGCCTCGTCGATCACGTACCCGTGGTCGGCCGAGGCGGTCAGACAGGGTGCGGGACCGACGGCGCAGTCGACGTCCGCGATCGCCCCGCAGGACCGGCACACCACGTGGTGGTGGTTGTCGCCGACGCGGGCCTCGTAGCGCGCGGTGGCCCCGGCGGGCTGGATGCGCCGCACCAGCCCGGCCTCGGTGAGCGCGCGCAGCACGTCGTAGACCGCTTGGTGGGAGACCGCGGGGTGCTCGGCCCGCACCAGCGCGATCACTTTCTCGGTGTCCACGTGCGGGTGGTCCTGCAGTGCCGCGAGCACCGCGAGCCGAGGCCGGGTCACGCGCAGCGAGACCGCCCGCAGCTGTGCCTCGAAATCCGACATCACCCGGAACCCTAAGACCGTTCTCTGGAACGGGTCAAATTATGCCGGGTCGAGCACGAACACCAGGGAAGCCCGCGCGGTCGCCGCGGGAGTGCCGGACGCGACCACCAGCAGCGCGGCCCGCCAGGCCGCGGCCAGCACGTCCGCGGCGGGTGCCTTGTGCTTGGTCAGCAACGGCCGCAGCGCGGCGGCGACCGGGTCCTCGCGCTCGACCGGGGACTGCTCGCCGAGGATCCGGCACACGGTGAACCGGACGGCGGCGTCGAAGGCGACCAGCAGCGCCGCCCGCACCGCCGGGTAGCCACGCCCACCGACCGCCTCGGCCGCCCCCTCCATCCGTTCGGTGATCCGCTTCTCCATCTCCTCGCGGACCGTCTGGTAGAGGCCGAGCTTCGAGCCGAAGTGGTGGTACAGCGCGCCGGTGGTGACGCTCGCCTTGCCCGCCACCTCCACCACGTTGACCGCCTCGTACCCGCTGAGTTCGAAGTGGTGGATGGCCGCCTCGATCAGCCGGGCCTTCGCCGAACCGGGGACCGGTACCCATTCGCGCATGCCCCCAGCATAACCGGTTGACGCCCCGCCGTAATCCATTTACGGTCACGCCATGAAACTGACGTTCCTGTACCAACCGGTGAAGGACCTCAAGCAGTCGGTCGCCTTCTACCGCGACACGCTCGGCTTCGAGGAGTCCTGGCGGGAGGGCGACCTGACGGTGGCGTTCAAGCTCCCCGGGTCGGAGGTCGAGCTGATGCTCGACGTGCCGCCGGACTCCGGGCCGCGGTGGGGCGCCGGCGGTTTCTACGCCGTCGACAGCGTGGACGACTTCCGGCGGGCGCACCCGGAACTCGACTGGCAGGGCGAGATCCCCATGCCGGGCGGCAAGGGCGCGACCTTCCTCGACCCGAACGGCACCCCGGTCCACCTGTTCGACCAGAGCGCCGCCGGCCCGGAGTAGCGGTCAGGCCAGCTCGGGGATCAGCTCGCCGATCAGCCGGATGCTCTTGAGCACCTGGTCGTGGGGAATGCCGCCGATCTGCTGCAGGCACATCATCCGGTCGATGCCGAGATCGGCGTAGGCGCGCAGTTTCCGGCGGCAGGTTTCCGGGCTGCCCACGATCAGCGAGTCCTGCGCGCTGAGCACGGTGAAGACCTCGTCGTCCGGTACGGCCTCGCCCTGCAGGATCCTGGCGATCAGCAGGTTCGCCTCGGTCGGTTCGTTCCGAGCCTCCTTGCGGAGGAACTCGCCGGTGAGGCCGCCGCCGTCGGGCGCGGCGGCGATCTCCTCCTGGCGCGCGTTGAGCCGGACGAACTCGCTGGCCGCTTCGAAGAAGGTCAGCGCGGTCACCGTGTACCAGGCGGCGGCCGCGGCGGCGCCGTTCCGCATCGCCTCCTCGTCGGTGTCCGCGCAGTGCACAAAGGTGAAGAAACCGACCTGGTTGTTGACGAACGAGCCGACCGGGTCCGTGCACTGCCCGGCCGCGGCCCGGTACAGCTCGACCAGCCTGCCCGCGCGTTCGAGCGACTCCCACATCGTCGTGCCCAGCACGCCGACCCCGCGGCGGCCCGCCTCCTCGAACGAGGGCGCGCTCGCCGCCGCCTGCCAGAGCGGCGGGTGCGGCCGCTGCACCGGTTTCGGCGCGATCGGCACGTCGTGGACGCGGTAGTGCTCGCTGTCCCAGGAGAACCGGTCCGTGGTCCACATCCGCGGCACCATCTCGAACGCCTCCTGCGTCTGGGCCCGGGCGTCCTCGGGCTCGATGCCGAACAGGCGCCATTCCGGGATGGTCGACCGGGTCAGGCCGAGCTCGACCCGGCCGCCGCTGAGGTGGTCGAGCGTCGCGGCGCGCTCGGCGACGCGGATCGGGTGGTTGAACCGCCCCGGCGCGAGCACCGCGGCGTGCCCGAGCCGGATCCGGCTGGTGCGCTGCGACAACGCCGCCAGCATCAGTTCGGGTGCCGAGGACAGGCTGAACTCCCCAGCGCCGTGGTGCTCGACCTGCCACCAGCAGCCGTACCCGAGTTCGTCGGCGAGGACCGCTTGTTCGAGAGCCTGGCTGAACCTGAGTGCCTCGTGCCCGTCCGGCCAGGGCCGGGGGTGCTGGATCTCGTTGAACAAGTCGATCTTCATCCGCGGCCTCCGTCTGCTCGGCTCACCGAGTGATCCGTCAGCTTCCGCGACCACCGCGTTACACAAGTCGCACGTTCGGCGCAGCGGTCACCCCCGCACCGCCCAGGCGTTCACCGCCAGCCGTCCGGTGTTGCCGAGGTCGATGCCACCGGCCGGGGTGACGAGCTGGGGTGGTTCCCCGGCGGCCGCGGCGATCTCCAGGTACTGGCCGTTCGTGGCGGGCACCGTCGAGTCGGTCACCGTGTTGCGCCACAGCACCCGCGCGGTCACCTGCTCGCCGGGGCGCACGGTCACCGGCTGGGGCGGGGCGTCGTAGCTGTCCGGCGCGCTCACCGGGGCCGATCCGTTGCCGATCGTGACGTCGAGCGGCTGCTGGCTGGCGTCCAGCACGCGCACCACCGGGTAGCCGTTCGCGGTGTAGTCGCCGGTGCCGCAGTTGGTCAGCAGGATCCCGAGCGCCCGCAGTCCCATCGCGCCGTCGACCTCGCCGGCGGTGAGCTTGATCCCGGGCGCCGGGCACGTGGTGTCGGGGCTGCTGGTCGTCGACGGCGCGGGAAGGGTCGTCACCGGCTCGGGGCCGGAACACGCGGCGAGCACCGCCGTCGCACCGAGCACGGTGCTCAGCCCGCGGATGGTCCGACGCCGGAAGAAAGCTGAATTCACCGATCGAGCTTTCCACGCCCACCGCCGGGATGATCAGCCGACTCCCCCGCGGGCGGGAGGAAGACCGGTCGCCGGGGTGATCTCGTGCCGCCGTCCACAAGCGAGGGTGGGCACATGATCCTCCACCGGCCCCCGGCCGTGAACGACACCGCACGGCCGGTCCCCCGCTGGGCCTCGCGCCTGGCCCACGCGCTCCCCCTGCTCCTGCTGCCGTCGTGCCTGTGGCGCCTGCCTTTCGCGCTGCACTTCGAAATGGGGCAGGTCGGCCAGCCCGCCATGCCGCCCCACTGGATCAGCGTGCCCTACGTGCTCACCCTCAGCGTGCTCACCGAACTGGTCGCGCTCCTGACGCTCGGCCTGGTGCGCGGCTGGGGCGAGGTGGCGCCCTCCTGGATTCCACTCATCGGCGGCAAACCCGTCCGCCCGCTCGCCGCGGCACTCCCGGCTCTCCTCGGCGGACTCGCCCTCACCGCGTTCTTCAGCAGCATCCCGCTCGGCGGCGACCGGCATCTGACCGTGCACGGAATAGTCGAATCGGTCGGTTATTCCGCCACCGCATGGGAAATCCTGGCTATTGTGTGCGTCGCGCCGACCGCCGCCTGGGGGCCGATCACCATCGTGCTGGCCCTCGCCTACTGGCGCCGAAGGCATTCCGAAACCGCCCGGGCCGGTACATACTGACCCCCCTGTTCGGGCACACGGCGAAAAGGAGCGGCAGTGGCGACGAGCACACAGGTGCGGCGAGGCTCGTTGTCGCCGGTGGTCCAGGCACGGCTGGCGTTGTGGGCGTTCCTCGTGGTCAACCTGGTGATCATCGAGTACCTGTTCTTCACCGCGGGCCAGGGCAAGAACGAGATCCTCACTGTGGCCAAGTTCTTCGGCCTGCACGCCGCGCTGCTGCTGATCTGCCAGCTGCTCCTGGTGGCCAGGTTGCCGTGGCTCGACCGGCGGATCGGCATGGACCGGTTGACCGTGTGGCACCGGTGGCTCGGCTTCACCATGTTCTGGACCGTGCTCACCCACGCCACCCTCGTCGTGCTCGGCTTCGCGGCGCTCGACGAAGTTTCGGCGGGCAAGACGTTCCTGGCGCTGGCCGGGGTCCCGGCCTCGCTGCTGGGCATGCTGGCCGCGGCGATCGTCGTGCTGACCGCGGCCGTGTCGATGCGGTACGCGCGGCGCAGGCTGCGGTACGAGGTCTGGCACGGGCTGCACATGCTGTTGTACCTGGCCCTGACGCTGGCGTTCGTCCACCAGCTGCTGGAGACCACGACGTTCTGGTCGTCCGTGTTCGGCATGGTCTACTGGTGGGCGCTGTGGTTGCTGGCCCTCGGCGCGCTGATCACCGGGCGGATCGTGCTGCCGATCTGGCGCAACGCCTACCACCGGTTCCGGGTGGCCGCGGTGGTGCCCGAAGCCCACGACGTGGTGTCGGTGCACATCACCGGGCGTCACCTGGACAAGCTGCCCGCCCAGCCCGGCCAGTTCTCCATCTGGCGGTTCCCCGGGCACCGGCACTGGTGGCTGGCCAACCCGTTCTCGTTGTCGGCGGCGCCCAACGGCCGCTCGCTGCGCCTGACCGCGAAGGCGGTCGGCAGCGGCAGCGCCGGGCTTCGCCAGCTGACGGCCGGGGCGCGGGTGTTCATGGAAGGCCCGTACGGCGCGTTCACCGCCCGGCACCGGACGCGCCACGGCGTCCTGCTGATCGCCGGCGGGGTGGGCATCACGCCGATCCGCGCCCTGCTCGAAGCCGACCCGACCGGCGACGTCGTGGTGCTCTACCGGGTACGCGACGAACGTGAAGCCGTGCTGCTGCACGAGGTCCGGCAGCTGGTGGAGGTCCGGAGAGGACGGCTGCACCTGCTCACCGGCCGGACCGGCCAGGGCGCGCGGCCGTTCGACCCGATCGCACTGCACCGGCTGGTCCCCGACATCGCCGAGCGCGACGTCTACGTCTGCGGCCCGCCCGCGATGACCGCCGCGGTGGAGAAATCCCTGCGTGCGCTGAACGTTCCGGGTGGCCAGGTGCACGCGGAGAAGTTCAGCATGGCCTGAGACTAGGCCGTCCGGCTGTTGCCGCAGGGCCGAACAGGCAGTTCCTTCGCCTTCCCGGTTGGGTTTTCGCGTGCATTGGTCTATACCTTGGCAGATACCGCAAAGGTATAGACCATTCTCCCGCTGAAGTCCCCCCGTTCGAAGGAGCCGGTCATGTTTCTCAGACGGATGCTCGCGGCGGTCGCCGCCACCTTCGCCGCCACCACGGTCGCCGTGGTGGTCCCGGCCCCGGCCGCCGTCGCGGCGGCGTGCGTGACCCCGTGGAACGCGAGCGCGGTCTACTGGGGCGGCGACACCGCCTCGTACAACGGCCGCAACTGGTCCGCCAAGTGGTGGACGCAGAACGAGGCCCCCGGCATCGCGCAGGTGTGGGCCGACCAGGGCGCCTGCGGCGGCTCGACCAACCCGCCGGACCCGTCCGGCTTCGTGGTCAGCCAGGCCCAGTTCGACCAGATGTTCCCGAGCCGGAACCCCTTCTACACCTACAACGGCCTGGTCACCGCGCTCAGCGCGTACCCGGCCTTCGCCAAGACCGGCAGCGACACCGTCAAGAAGCAGGAAGCGGCCGCCTTCCTGGCCAACGTCAGCCACGAGACCGGCGGCCTGGTCCACATCGTCGAGCAGAACCAGGCCAACTACCCGCACTACTGCGACACCAGCCAGTCCTACGGCTGCCCGGCGGGCAACGCCGCCTACTACGGCCGTGGCCCGATCCAGCTGAGCTGGAACTTCAACTACAAGGCCGCGGGTGACGCGCTGGGCCTGCCGCTGCTGACCAACCCGTGGCTGGTCCAGAACGACGCGGCGGTCGCCTGGAAGACCGCCATCTGGTACTGGATGACCCAGAACGGCCCCGGCACGATGACCCCGCACAACGCCATGGTCAACAGCCGCGGCTTCGGGGAGACCATTCGCAGCATCAACGGCAGCATCGAGTGCAACGGCGGCAACCCCGCCCAGGTGCAGAGCCGGGTGACCAAGTACCAGCAGTTCACCGGCATTCTCGGCGTGGCCCCCGGCGGCAACCTCTACTGCTGACCCACGCTCCGAATCCGGCCCCGCACTGCCCACGACGCGGTGCGGGGCCTTTCGGAAAGCTAGTTCTCCACGAGTTGCTTCCGGCGCGTTCCGGGCGTGTGCCCGAAGGCGCGCCGGAAGACGTCGATGAACGCGCTGGTGGAAGACCAGCCGCAGGCGTGGGCCACGGTGGTCACCGGCGTGTCCCCGGCCAGCAGCACGAGCGCGCGGTGGAGCCGCAGCTGGGTGCGCCACTGCGGGAAGGTCATCCCGAGATCGGCCTTGAACAACCGCGTCAGGGTGCGCTCACTCGCGCCGACGCACGCACCGAGTGCGGCCAGCGTGCGGTTGTCGGCGGGGTCGGCGTGCAGGAGCGCGCACAGCTCACGCAGGCGGGGATCGGTGGGAGTGGGCAGGTGCAGCGGCTGCTGGGGTGAGGCCCGGAGCTGGTCGAGCAGGACCGCGCGCAACCGCCGCCGTTCCCCCGAATCGTCGTGCGGCGGCCGGGTGTAGGCGAGGATCAGCTCCCGGAGCAACGGCCCGACGGCCAGCACGGTGGGCTCGGCCAGGCCCAGCGGGTTGTCGGTGGCGGGCAGTCCGACCAGGTGCAGTTCGAGTTCCCCGTGTGCCTGGTGGGCGTGCACCGTGCCCGCGGGCACCCAGATCGCCCGCGTGGCCGGGGCGACCCACGAACCCCGGTCGGTCGTGATGGCCAGCACGCCGCGGGCGGCGTAGACGATCTGGTGGTCGTCGTGGCGGTGCGCGTCGATGCCGGCACCCGCGGCCAGCGGCTGCATCCGGGTGGTCGCGACCGGCATGTGGCGGATTTCCGTCATAGGGTGGCATTTTATCGGAAGTGCGACACTGGTCCGGGCGGCGAGCATGATCCCGTGGCACGGAACAAGTCGATCATCCTGTTGTCGGTCGGGCACGCCTGTGTGGACGTCTACCAGGGCTCGGTGGCCGCGCTGGTGCCGTTCTTCGTGGCCGAGCGCGCCTACGGGTACGCGGCGGCGTCGGGCATCGTGCTCGCGGCCTCGCTGTTGTCCTCCGTGGCGCAACCGCTGTTCGGCGCGCTCACCGACCGGTGGGCGATGCCGTGGCTGCTGCCGGTGAGCACCTTTCTCGGCGGCCTGGGCATCGCGCTCAGCGGGATCAGCGGTTCGTACGCGCTGACGCTGGTCTTCGTCGCGATCTCCGGGATCGGCGTCGCGGCCTACCACCCGGAGTCGGCCAGGATCGCGCGGATCGCCAGCGGGGGCAGCAACACCGCGATGGGCTGGTTCTCCCTGGGCGGCAACCTCGGCTTCGCCGTCGCGCCGCTGATGGTCACCGCAGTCGTGGCGACCGGCGGGCTGCGCCTGTCCCCGCTGCTGGTGGTGCCCGCGCTCGCCGGGAGCGCGCTGTGCCTGCCCGTCCTCCGGGCACTGCACCGGGGCGCGCGCACGGCCGCGTCCACGAAGGACTCCGCCGGGACCGACGACAAGGTCTCGTTCGGGAAGCTGTCCGTAGTGGTGGTCTGTCGCTCGATCGTGTTCGTCGGGCTGGGCACGTTCATCTCGCTCTACGCCCAGCAGCGGGTCTCCGGCGGGGTCGCGGCGGGCAGCGCCGCGTTGTTCCTGCTCTACCTCGGCGGAGCGGTGGGCACGATCCTCGGGAGCAGGCTGGCCGACCGCTGGGACCGGGTGGCCGTGGTGCGCTGGTCGTACCTGGGCACCCTCGGCGCCCTGGCGGGGGTCGTGTTCGTGCCCGGGCCGCTGTTCTACGTGTTCGTCCTGCTGACCTCGGCCGGTCTCTACGTCCCGTTCTCCCTGCAGGTCACCCTCGCCCAGGACTACCTGCCCACGCGGGTCGGCACGGCCAGCGGGGTCACCCTCGGGCTCACCGTCAGCATCGGCGGCCTCGCCAGCCCGCTGATCGGCACGCTGGCCGACCACACCTCGCTGCGGACGGCCCTCGTTCCCCTGATCGTGTTGCCCGCGCTGGCCTGGCTGGTGGCCCGCACCCTTCCCGAGCCCGTGGTCGCCCCGCTGTCAACCCCCCAGATCTTGGTATTACCGCGCTCCCCCGCACCCGGCGATCCTCGGTGACGTTCGGATCACCAGTGATCAGGGGGTTCACACCATGTCGGTGCACAAGATCGGGACCGCGCTGGCGGCGACCGCGGCGGCGCTCGCGTTCTCCGCCGCGCCCGCCCAGGCCGCGGCGGGCAACGCGGATCTGCTGTGGCACAACGCGAAGACCGGTGAGGTGGGCGCCTGGCTCACCGACGGGCACGGCACCGTGCTCGGGGAGAACAGACTCTCCTGGCCGTGCGGGCCCGAGTGTTCGGCCCAGTGGCGCGTGGTCGGCGGCGGTGACTTCAACAACGACTTCACCTCCGACGTACTGTGGCACAACGCCACCACGGGCGAGCTGTCCGCGTGGATCCTGGACGGCAAGGGCACGGTCACCTCGGCGCTGAGCCTGGACTGGAAGTGCGGCCCGGAGTGCGCCGGCCAGTGGAAGGCGGTGGCCATCGGCGACTTCAACGCCGACAACAAGTCGGACATCGTCTGGCACAACGCGTCCACCGGCGAGGTGGGCACGTGGCTGCTCGACGGCAAGGGCCACGTGACCGGCAATCCCAACCTCTCGTGGCCGTGCGGACCCGAGTGCGCCGGGCAGTGGAAGGTCGTCGGAGCCGGTGACCTCAACGAGGACCACCTCGACGACCTGTTGTGGCACAACGCCACCACCGGTGAGGTGTCCGCGTGGCTGACCGACGGCAAGCAGACGGTGACCGGTGCGCTGAAGCTGTCGTGGCAGTGCGGGCCGGACTGCGCCAACCAGTGGAAGATCGTCGCCGTCAACGACTTCACCAACGACTTCAAGAACGACGTGGTGTGGCACAACGCCACGTCCGGTGAGGTCGCGGTGTGGACGCTGGACGGCAACGGCGGCGTGACCGGCGACCCGCGGCTGTCCTGGGCGTGCGGCCCTGGCTGCGCGAACGACTGGAAGGCCGTGGCCACCGGCAACTTCGGCTGACGCCGGGGGCGCTCACTCCCCCGGAACCACCCGATCGGAACCGCCCCGTTCCGCGCCGGAACGGGGCGGTTCCCGTAGCGTGATCGACGGCCCTTCGACCGTGAGGTGACGCGATGGTGTGGACGTTTCTCGGCTGGCTCCTCTTCGGACTGATCGCCGGCTTCATCGCCAGGGCGCTGGTGCCGGGCCGGGACGACATCGGCCTGCCCCGCACCATCGTGCTCGGCATCGTCGGCTCGATCGTCGGCGGTTTCCTGTTCGGCCTGCTGACCGTGGGCTTCCGCGGGTTCCAGCCGGCGGGCTGGATCGGCTCGGTCATCGGCGCGGTCATCGTGCTGGTGATCTACAACAAGGTGACCGGGCGCAAGACCCGCGCCTG